>JAVXOZ010000001.1:0-133016 GCA_036644995.1 Clostridiales bacterium
TAAATTTTTACAACCCAAAGAAGATACAACTATTGAAAATCAAGCCACAGCCTAAGATTATGTACATCTATGTACATAAGCATTCGAGGGGAAGGGATTTTACCGAATATCAGACTTTATCAACAGCCTGCTCCATATTTATTTGCTAAATATTTATACACCTTCACCTCTTAAATATACTTTTATTACTTCTTTCTTAAATTCATAATTATATTTTGCCATAAAAATACCGACCCCCTTAAGTTAGATGTTTTAGGTCTAACTTTTGGGGGTCGGCACAGTTATGGTTTTTTTTATTTATACTTGCTCAACTCAATTAAATTACCATCGGGGTCACGCAGATATATGGATTGCATAACACCCTTTACACCATGGCGTTCCACAATGCCTTCTTCTATTTCCAAATTTTTAGCTACCAAGGAATCTTTAAAAGCATTAATATCATCGGATATTTCAAAGCATAAATCTCCGCTGCCAATTTTTACATTTTTAGCATGGGGCAATAGTTCATGTCCTTTAATATGGACATTTATTTTAAAATCTCCGGCAAAAAGTTCATATCTACCAAAATCATCATGCACTGTAAACCCCAGTTTTTTATAAAATTCTATACATTCTTCAATATTTGCCGTGGTAATTACAATATGGTCTACTTTTTTAATCATTATATAAAGCCTTCAATGTGTAATGTGCTAAAACATGACCGTCCATCTCTTTATAAAGCTCATTAAGATAGAAGCCTTTTTCCAAATTTAACATTTTATCAAGGGCAAATACTTTTAATTCATAAAGATGTGGGGCATCAGGGGGTGCCATACCACCATAAAAACTGGAAAGTTCTCTGGTTTGATTGCCACCTTGAATGCTAATCCAGCTATTTGCGCCTTGGAGAAAATCCGTAGTAGTTTGGCTTATATTTTCTTTTATATCGGTTTGTGTAATGTTTGCCGCTAACCAATGTATCCACACAAAACCCGGGCTTACAGGGTATGAATCCTTATCTTCCATCACCAATGAATAAGATACAGTGCCAGATGGTGCATCTTCAATTTTAAAGGGTACGGAATAGCTGGGTACTCCATTTTCATTAAATTCAGTACCTCTCTTACCATACTTATCCTCAAATAATCCATTTTTAACAGCATCACTGGTTACTAACATAAAAATCACCTCATTAATTTATTTTATAGTAAAGATTTTTTTATAAATTCCCCAAATTTATGGGCATAAAAGATTTTATTTCAAATTATATCATAATAATTCATTTTAATAAAGTATATATTTACAGAATAAATTCAAGTTTATTAAGACTATGTTCTTATTTATTTTTTGCCTCATATATTAAAAAAGAAGGAGGGGTTTTTCTATGGCTAAAAAAGTTATTCCCCTGATTTTAGCAGGCGGAAAAGGTGCTCGCTTTTGGCCCCTAAGCCGAGATAAGTACCCGAAACAGTTTTTAAAAATAAATGGCAAAGAATGCCTTTTAGAAAAAACCTATAAAAGAGCAAAGCTGTTAGGGGCAAAAACACCCCCTTATATAGTGGCACCCAAAGAACAGCTACCCTTGGTTATGGCTCATTGCGGCTCAGATATTAAGGCAAACCAAGTTATAACCGAACCCATAGCCAAAAACACCGCCGCCGCAATATACTGGTCTTGTTTAAAAATCCACAAGGCTGAGGGAGATTGCATTTTAACAGTTTTCCCTGCTGACCACGAAATATCCGACCATGAAAAATTTTTAGAAACCATATCCACTGCTGTATCAGTAGCAGATAAAACCCGCTCCATAGTGGTTATTGGTGTTAAACCACGCTACATAGCCACGGGATTTGGTTATGTAGAGCGTGGCAAAAAGATAGAAGAAGGCGATTTACGCTACTATAAGGTACGGCGATTTGTGGAAAAGCCCCACCGAGAGAAGGCTCGCCGCTATCTAAAAAAAGGCACATACGATTGGAATAGCGGTATTTTTATTATTCCCTTACCGGAAATTCTCAACCTTTTTGAGCTGCACCTTCCGGAACTGACTAAAGCTTTTAACACAGTAAAAATTGCCATAGACACCGAAAATGAGGAAAAGCTCCTAAGTGAAGCTTTTGAAAAAGTAGAATCTATTTCTTTTGATGTGGGTATTTTAGAAAAAACCAAGGAAATATCCTTGGTTGAAACCACATTTCCCTGGGATGACGTGGGAACATACAATAGCTTGAACAGCATTTTAGATGATGATGAAGATAATAATATCACCAGCGGCAATATTATTTTGCAGGATACTCACAATTCCGTAATTATTGGGGATAACGATTTAATCAGCGTTATCGGAGTTAGAGATTTGGTAATAGTTCAAGACCACGGAGTGCTGCTTATTTGTCCACGCAAAAGAGTTGAGGAAATAAAAACCATGGTGGAATCTCTAACAGATAAAAACAAGCAATTTCTATAACTTTAATAATAAAAAATTGAAATTCCCAATCTTTAAAACATTTTTTTCAATACAATTCAATTACATAATAAATAAGGAATTTGTAAATTATTACACCCAAATACCAAAATGACTGACCTAATTTGTACAAAAGTACATTTAAGGTCAGTCATTTAATTAAATATTTAAAAGTGAAAATTCTTCCAAATTCCAAACTTTTGAAACTAAATCTTGGTAAAATTCCGGCTCGTGACAAACCAGCAATACTGAGCCTTTATATGCCATTAAAGCCCTTTTTAAATCCGCTTTGGCATCCACATCCAAATGATTGGTAGGTTCATCCAAAAGTAAAATATTGGTTTCACGGTTCAACAATTTACACAAACGCACTTTTGCCTGTTCCCCACCGCTTAAAACCTTTACTTTGCTTTCAATATGCTTGGTGGTAAGACCGCATTTTGCCAAGGCTCCACGCACCTCAAACTGGCTAAAACCGGGAAATTCACTCCACACATCTTCAATGCAGCTTTGGTTACCAATTTTTACCTCTTGCTCAAAGTAGCCAATATGCAAATTATCACCTAACGTAGCCTCGCCACTTAAAGGTGCAATTAAGGCTAAAACACTCTTTAAAAAAGTGGTTTTGCCAATGCCATTGGTGCCGATAAGTGCTATTTTATCTCCACGCTCCATGGTAAGATTTATTTTTCCGGAAAGGGGTCTTTCTTTATCATAACCCACCACTAAATCACGGGTTTCAAATATGGTTCTTCCCGCAGTTCGTGCTTCTTTAAAATTAAATTCAGGCTTGGGTTTTTCTCTTGCCAATTCAATAAGATCCATATTATCCAGCTTTTTTTGCCGAGACATTGCCATATTGCGAGTGGAAACACGAGCTTTATTTCTGGCAACAAAATCCTTTAAACCATCAATTTCCTTTTGCTGCCTTTTATAGGCGGATTCTAATTGAGATTGCTTCATCTCGTGAACTTCCACAAACTTATCATAATCGCCAACATAGCGGTTAAGCTCTTTATTTTCCATATGATAAATAAGGTTTACAACGCTGTTTAAAAAAGGAATATCATGGGAAATCAAAATAAAGGCATTTTCATAATCCAATAAATAGCGTTTTAGCCACTCAATGTGGTGAGGATCCAGATAATTTGTAGGTTCATCCAAAAGCAAAATTTCCGGTTTTTCCAAAAGCAATTTTGCCAGCAAAACCTTGGTACGCTGGCCACCACTTAATTCCGTTACATCCATATCCAGTCCCATAGATAATAAATCAAAAGCCTTGGCAACCTCTTCCACTTTGGCATCAATTACATAAAAATCGTGGGTGGTTAACATATCCTGCAATCCCCCCATTTCATCCAGTAAGGCATCCATGTTCTCGCCATCATCTGCCAAAGAATCGCATATAGCATTTATGCGATCTTCCATTTCGTACAAATAAGCAAAAGCACCCCTTAAAACATCACCTATGGTCATACCCTTTGCCAAAACAGTGTGCTGATCCAAATATCCCACACGCACATTTTTTGACCACTCCACTTTACCTTCATCAGGCATTAATTTATCTGTTATTATATCCATAAAAGTGGATTTACCTTCGCCATTGGCACCAATAAGTCCTATATGCTCACCTTTTAACAATCTAAAGGAAACATTCTCAAATATTGCCCTATCACCAAAACCATGGCTTAGGTTTGAAACATTTAATATCATTTACTAACACTCCATTTAAGCATTTTTCAAATTTAGGCTAACTTTAATTATTTTAACATAATCACCACTGCTTTGTCCAATTTTTATTTATCAATACAAATAATTTATTTGCAATATTATATTCAATGGTCACCGTTATATTTTCATACATCTATGACTTACAGTAGTGTTTTATTCACAACTTATTCTTTGCTACATTCATATTATTTGTATTTTGCCGCCAAAAGTAGTATAATTATAAACAAAGGATAAAAAGCAAGAACTAACAATTAATGAATGGAGGGTAATTTATGAAAGAAAAAACAATCAAACTTGGCATAGGATTTGCCACAGGCCGCAAAAGTTTCCGTAAAGTTTTAAATTCTTACATTTATAGCTGGAATGAATCTGCCATTAGGAATAAGCTGCAATCAAAAGTAAGTTTAAGCCTATTTATTGCCTATGATTTGGATTACCTCAATACTCAATCAACAGATTTTACTAATTTAAGCCAAGAAGTTGTTGATACATTTGAGGATATTGTTTTTTTGGGAGCAAAAAATGCCCAAAGGAACTTATTGCAGTTAATAGATGAAGGCGGTTTATCCAAAAAAGATGCCAAATTGCTTTTTGGTACAGGCTATGCAGGAAAACGCAATGCCATTATGTATGCTGCTTTAGCAAATAAAATGGATTACTTGCTGTTTTTAGATGATGATGAATATCCCGTAGCAGTAACCAACAATAAAGGGGATTGCCTTTGGGGTGGACAATATGTTTTACCGATGCATATGCAAAATATTCCCGATGCAGATATAACCAATGGCTACCATTGCGGCTATATATCACCGATTCCCCAAATTGAATTTGATTCCACCTTATCTGAATCGGATTTCGGGAAATTTATTAATACCATCAGCAATGACATTGTTAACTGGGATACTGTGCAAAAAAATATGAAAAATGGCGGCGTAACTTACGCAGATACAAAGGTTTTGGTTTCCCACGAAGCTCACCCCATTGAGGAAGTAAACCATTGCAAATTTATATCCGGTTCCAACCTTTGCATTAATCTCACCCGGCCTGAACGCACCTTTCCTTTTTACAATCCCCCCGGTGCCCGTGGTGAAGATACCTTTTTAAGTACCTTGCTGGCAAACCGCAAAGTAATGCGGATTCCCTGCTACACTTTTCATGATGGATTTTCTGCTTACAGGCATCTGTTGGATGGGGTTTTGCCCTTGCATCTTGGGGCAATACCCGGCACCGATCCCGCAGTTATAAATCGGTTTTTAAAGGCGTGTATTGGTTGGATTAGATATAAACCTCTACTTATTTATTTAACCGAACCGGAAACTTTTGAAGAAACTATCAGTGAAATGAAAACGTCATTACATGAAACGCTCCCTAAAATCTGCCAATATTTTCATTGCGATGATTTTATGGAAATAGAAGCAGAATTGGAAAAATATGTAAAAAATGTTAAAAAACACAATTTGCAATTTCAAGACACTCAACAAGGGTGGAAAAATCTATTAAAAGCACTTGAACTTTAAACTATTTTAACTAATTTTCAGTACATATATAAACAAAATTGGTATTTTAAAACCCCATTATTCAGTAAAATCCAATTATTAAAACCAGAAAAACTAATGTTGCATAAAGTATTTGTAAATTCTCTTTTTGAGAGCTACAACTTTTATATAAATTTAATAAAAAAAATACTTTATGTGATATTTTAAGATAATAACCAAGGACCAAACAGGGCATTCTGTTTAGGTCTTTTTTTTAGGTCTTGATTCAATAATAAAAGTAAAAAAGTACCGTTATTTATTAAAAAAAATAGCCACGGCAATCCAAATGCTAAATTTACTAATTATATTCCTCGGTTCTACAAGCACTGGTATCAAAATCATTGGTTCCAAAAACATTGGTTCCAAAAACATTGGTTCCAAAAACATTGGCTTCAAAATCATTGGCTTCAAAATCATTGATACCACAGCCATTGGTTCCAAAAACATATTCCCTGTTTACAGTAGCTTAATAACCCAAAAACCATATGCCCTTCTCTTGGTGTCTTTATCAATAATAAAAATCAACAAAAAGGCTTAAGCTCTCTATAAAACACAGAGCTTAAGCCTTTGATTTTATTTAATTTTATGGCGGTAAGTAAGGTTATCCACGTTTTCTCATAGCTTTTGGTTTGGCTAAAATTTCGCTCATAACCACAGCTTCCATAAGTTTCGCCTTGTTCATCATTACAACTTTAGATAATTTAGGAGCATAGGCATCGTTCTCTATTTTGGAACGCATAAAAGAATCTGCCAGTTCCTTAATTTTAGCTTTATCATTATAATCAAAGGGGGATTCCTCAACATAGGAAGGTTTTGCTTGAGGGTGCATAACACTTTTGGCAATATACTTGCCTTCATTGCCAAATTCAGGCTCCATGGTATTGGTGGGAAACACCGGTTGATAGGGGTTTTCCTTACCTTCACTGCCCACAGGTGTATTATCCTGCCTGGGGATGGATTCACCGAATTGCCCGGTCATGGGGTATTTATATTGCCCCTCCTGGGGTTGTTTCTGTTGTTCAGGTTCCTCTTGCCAAGGACTTTCACGCTTTTTAAAAGGCTTATCATCATACTCTTGCAATACCTTTTTTAAAGATGCGGGGATAGGAATATTATCGGGAATTGTAGGCATTTGCTGTTTTCTTTCATCCCAATTTTCCTCCATATCTTCATCATCCCAAGGTTCGGAATCGTATTGTGGTTGTTCAACATTTTCCCCTTGGTCAACAGGTGCACCTTTTTTCTTTTTTGATTTTTTAAAACCGGAAAGAAAGATAAGACCCAAAATAAATATCCAAAAATTATCAAAAATAAAATCCATTATTTGTTCCATATCCACCTCACCTTTCCGCAAATTTTAAAACAAATTTATTTAGCATCATTATTTACCGAGCCAATGCCATCACGCATTTTTGTATCGGAAATAACATTTTGCATATTATAATAATCCATTACCCCAAGATGACCCTGTTTAAAAGCTTCCGCCATTGCCAAGGGAACTTCAGCTTCGTTTGCCACAACTTTGGCACGCATTTCTTGAACCATAGCTACCATTTCTTGTTCTTTGGCAACAGCCATGGCACGGCGTTCTTCTGCTTTGGCTTGGGCAATACGTTTATCGGCTTCTGCTTGGTCTGTTTGTAATTGAGCGCCGATATTTCTGCCGATATCAACATCAGCAATATCAATGGATAAGATTTCAAAGGCAGAACCTGCGTCAAGCCCTTTGCTCAAAACAGTACGAGAAATCAAATCGGGATTTTCCAACACAGCTTTATGGCTTTCTGAGGAGCCAACAGTGGTAACAATACCTTCACCAACACGAGCCATAATTGTTTCTTCACCGGCACCACCAACTAATCTTTCGATATTGGCACGTACGGTAACACGGGCTTTAACTTTAACCTCAATACCGTCTTTTGCCACAGCAGCAACGGTGGGAGTTTCAATAACCTTGGGGTTAACACTCATCCGCACAGCTTCCAAAACATCACGACCTGCCAAATCAATGGCAGCGGCACGTTCAAAAACCAAGGGAATATTAGCTCTTTCAGCAGCAATTAAAGCATCAATAACACGGTCTACATTACCACCTGCCAAAAAGTGAGCTTCTAATTTGCTAACGCTAACTTTGAGCCCTGCTTTATCTGCCTTAATTAAAGGATTAACGATTTTAGATGGTGAAACACGGCGTAACCGCATACCAATCAAATCGAAAATACTTACCTTTACCCCTGCTGCCAATGCGGAAATCCACAAACCCACAGGCACAAAGCTGAAAAGCACAATCACTAATACGATGATTAGCAAAATAGGTAATAAACTTGTAATAAATGACATAACTTCCTCCTCTAAATAATTAATTAATTACTCTTTTTACAATGATGCGGGTGCCATCTAAAGCAGTTACCAGCACTTTTACCCCAACCTCAATAAAATCGCCCTCGGTAACCACATCTACACGGTTCCCTTCAATATCCACCTCACCTGCGGGACGCAACGGTGTTAATGACACACCTTCTTTACCCATATATAACATATTATCCATATTGGGTGAGGTATATCCGCTTTCATTATCGGTTTTATCGTGTAAAATAAATTTTTTCCAAATTCCTCTGGTTTTTTTGTTTTTCATACTAATCCCCACTATTATACAAGCTACTATCAAAGCAACAATAATTGAAATAGTCGCTACTTGCCAAGACGACGACACTAAATAAATACTGGCCAATACTGATATACCGCCGGCAATACCGGGAATGCCAAAACCCGGAGTAACAAATCCTTCAATAATCATGAGAACTACACCTAAGATAAACAACACCACGGCTACCCAGCCCGCACTGTTTACCACCATGTGGCCGGTAAAATACAGGGCAAAAGAACAAACACCCACAACTCCCGCCACACCAAAAGCAGTGGTGAGCAACTCAATAATTATACCTAATAAACCAATAGAAATAAGCATACCGGAAACCACAGGGTTACATATAAATGCTGCAAATTTTTCCAACCCCGAGGCTTCAACCATCTGCACAGTACCCATATCCACGCCCATAGCCGTGGAAATTTCACCGTAATTTTTCATAGAGCCATCGGATATGCCATATTTTAAAGCTTGAGCATCGCTCAAAGTTAAAAGCCTACCTTTTTCAACCAATCCTTCAATGGCAATGGTATCATCTGCCATAGCAGCCATTATATCAGGGTCTTTACCTCTGGCTTCAGCTGTGGACTTAAGCTCTGAAACCCAAGCAGACATGGTTTTTTCATCTGCTTTTTCTTCACCCAATCTGGCTTCTGCGGCACCAATGGTGCTCCCCGGTGACATAAACAATTTTTCACCTGCCACGGAAATAAGAGAGCCTGCAGATAACGCTTGTTTATTAACAAAGGTTACAATGGGAATAGGTGAAGTTAAAATATCATCTTTTATAGAAATAGCGGAATCAATATAACCACCATAGGTATTAACCTCCACAATTAAAAGGTCTGCCATACCCAAATTAGCTTCATTTATTGCTTTTTCCACCAAATCAACTGTGGTATTATCTATTTCACTATCAATCTGTACCACATAAACATTGGGTTTATCATCGGATTTTTCATTTGCTGCTGCAACACCCACTGAACTCAATATACAAATCATACACAAAAATAGTATGGGTAAGAATTTTTTCATAAAAACTCCTCTCTGTTGAATATAGCTATTATACTATAAAACAGACCTGTATACAATAGTAGCACACCTAAAATTCAGTAAGTCTATAAATACTTCATGCTGTGTACACAATGGATTTTTACAAAGGATAAATGGACTTTAAAAAATTTAAAACCACCTAAAATCCAAAATAAACCATATACAACAACACCGCAAATATTTAAGTTTTATTCCATATTATAACTTAAATACAGTAAAAATCATTTTATAAACGTTTAATTCAAATAATCAAAAAACACACAATTATTTTTTACGTCTGGGCTTGGATTTTTTATTATACTTTTTAGCTCCAAAATCCTGTTTTGCCCCATCTTGTTTATATTTGAAGCTGGATTTTCCACTATCGGATTTAGGTTTAAAATTTAGTTTTTCCCCATCTTCTTTGGGTTTAAAACCAAATTTTTCATCAATAATCGTAGACTTAGAATTCACTTTTTTAACTTCTTTCTTATTTCTCAACCTTGGTTTTTCCCCATCTTCTTTAGGTTTAAACCCGGATTTTTTAGCACTTGTTTTAGGCTTAAAACTCTTTTTCCCCTCACCGATTTTAGACTCGGTGCTTGGCTGCTCCTCAACTTTTTTGGTAATACCAAAGGGCACCAAGGCATCTTTTCCCGTTAGCAAATCTTCCCTACCTGCTTTTTCCAAGGCTTCTTTTATCAAACCGTAATTTTCTCTTCTGTAAGTTTGCAAAAGTGCCCTTTGGAGTTGTTTTTCTTTACCTGATTTAGGCACATATACGCTTTCCTCGGTAAAAGGGTTCATTTCCGTATAATACATTGCGGTGGAAACCGTGCCCGGGGTGGGGTAAAAATCCTGAACCTGCTCAGGACGTATTTTATTCTTCTTAAGCCATAAAGCAACCTCCACCGCATCGCTCATGGTAGAGCCGGGGTGGGAGCTCATTAAATAGGGCAAAATATATTGGTCTTTACCCAGATTTTTGGTGGCAAGATAAAAAGCTTTGGAAAACTTTTCATATACCCCAATTTCCGGCTTGCCCATACATTGCAAAACTTTTTTGGAAACGTGCTCAGGTGCCACACGCAACTGACCGCTGACATGGTGTTCAACCAATTCTGAAAGGAAATTATGGTTTTTATCTGCCATAAGGTAATCATATCTGATACCGCTTCTGATAAATACTTTTTTAACCTTGGGCAAATTACGCAATTTACGCAGTAATTTTAAATAATCGCTGTGATCAGGCTTTATTGATGGGCAAATTTGAGGATAAAGACATTTTTTATGAGCACAAACACCATTTTTTTCCTGTTTACTGCAAGCGGGACCCCTAAAATTAGCGGTAGCACCACCCACATCATTAATATAGCCCTTAAAATTTGGGCGTTCTGTCATGGCTTCAGCTTCTTTTAATACAGATTGATGGCTTCTTGCCACCACAAAACGACCTTGATGTATGGGGATAGAGCAAAAATTACAGCCACCAAAACAGCCACGGTTATGAGCGATGGAAAATTCCACTTCTTCCAAAGCCTTTACACCACCTAATTTTTCATAGGTTTGAGGATAACCATATTCATAAGGAAGGGCATAAACGCTATCCAATTCCTCGGTACTCAAAGCCACTGCCGGTGGATTTTGCACAACCATAACTTTACCGTGATTTTGCACCAAGGTTTTACCGTAAACATAATCAGCATTTTCCATTTCCAATTTTGTCATTTTACAATATGCAGATTTTTCTTTGGTAACCTTTTCAAGGCTGGCTAAACGCACATGATCATCGTTAAAGGCTGTTCTTTGGGGTGTGGCATAAACAGTACCCCTTACATCTTTTATCGCAGTTATGGGGATATTATGGCTCAGGCGTTGAGCTATTTCCACTATTTGCTTTTCACCCATACCGTAAACCAGTAAATCCGCTTCGCTATCCACAAGAATGGATGGCAAAACTTTATTTGCCCAATAATCGTAATGAGCCAAACGGCGCAGGCTTGCCTCTATGCCCCCTAAAATAATGGGGCTTTCGGGATACAGTTCCCTAATTTTTTTACTGTATACGGTTACAGCCCTATCGGGACGTTTACCTTTAATGTTACCCGGAGTATATTTATCATCGCTGCGTTTTCTCTTTGCCACGGTATAATGGGCAACCATGCTATCAATATTGCCACCTGTAACTAAAAATCCCAGTTGAGGCTCACCAAAAATTTGGAAAGACTCATCTTTTTGCCAATCCGGTTGGGATAATATGGCTACTTTATAGCCTCTTTCTTCCAAAACACGGCCTATTATCGCAGCACCAAAACTGGGATGGTCTATATAGGCATCACCGGTTACCAACACAAAGTCGGGAGTGCCCCAACCCAATTCATTTATTTCTTCTTTTGTGGTAGGCAAAAAAGCCATACTTCACCAATCTTTCTTCAGCGATAACATCGCTTTTTTATAAACTAAATCTATTCTTCAATAATAATATGAGCATTCAGAGAAAATAATATCCGCATATAATAATATCCGCATATATTGAAACAACATGTCAACACGTATTGAAACAACGGAAAATGAAAATGGATAAAACAAATATTTTTTCATTAATAGTTTCTAAAATCTCTAAAAATCTCCTATTTTGGGTTTTAGTAAATGTTAAACTATACTTTAAAACCACTATCCATAATATTCTCTGAAAATCTCCTAATTATATTATACTATATTACGATATAAAAGGCAAAATAAACATGAAAAAACGAAGAACCGTTACGTTCTCCGTTTTTAGATTTTCGCAAATTACAAAATGGAATTATTTCCATTTTCTTTTACGAGCGGCTTCAGATTTTTTCTTTCTTCTGACGCTCGGTTTTTCATAATGTTCGTGGCGTCTTATATCAGCCATTACACCTGCCTTTTGGCAACTCCGTTTGAAACGGCGCAGGGCACTGTCTAAGCTTTCATTTTTACCAACACGTACTTCGCTCATTCTTATCCCTCCCTCCGCTGCTACCAAAATGATAGAGTGATGAATACAATGTACCATAGAATTATATCAAAATTTTGATGCTTAGTCAATAAAAATGTTTTAAATTTTCGTATTAATTATAAATATCAGACAAATATGCCCAATTTTTCGCCCCCAAGCAAGTGAAAATGGATATGAAAAACTTCCTGACCACCATATTCCTTGCAATTATTAACAATTCTATAACCTTTTTCAGATAAGCCTTTTTCCTCTGCAATTTTAGCGGCTACCCAGTGAATTTCACCGATAACCCCTTTATCTTCTTCTTTCATATCAGCAAGTGTACTGATATGTTTTTTGGGTATCAATAAAATATGAACTTTTGCCAAAGGATTTACATCTTCAAATGCTAAAATATTTTCATCTTCATAAACTATTTTTGAAGGAATTTCTCTATTGATTATTTTACAAAAAATACAATCTTCCAATGTATTTACACTCCTTAAAGTTTCGTTAATCTTCAATTTCCGTGCCAATAATTACACCTTCATCATTGGTTTCTGCTTTTACTTTTACTATTTTACCAGATAGATTTTTTCTGGAACTCTTAAATTTAACTAAAATAAAGTTACCTGAATGCCCCTGGTAATAACCTTTACTGTCCTTATTTTCCACCAGAACTTCCAATTCTTCACCAATAAATTTTTGAGCAAAGCGTATTTTCATTTTTTCCCCAAAGGTCAGCAATTCTTTTTGACGGACTGCCATTAAAGTGCCGGGCACTCGATTGGGAAAAATGGCGGCTTTGGTTCCGGGACGAGGCGAATAAGGAAAAGCGTGAATTGAGGCAAAATGGGCTTCCGCCACCATATCCACGGTATTTTCAAAAGCACCTTGGCTTTCTCCGGGGAAACCAACCATTATATCGGCACTGATGGCAACATCGGGTATTTTGCTATATATGCGTTTTACTAAATCCAAATAATACTCTCTGCTGTAATGGCGACCCATTGAGGTTAAAATACCATTATCACCACTTTGGAGAGGTATATGGAAAGAATTGCAAAATCTCGGTTCTGTTGCCATCAACTCTATAAGTTCATCGCTAACTTCTTTAGGCTCTAAGGAGCTTATACGTATCCGCTCCATATCGGTACATTTCAATATACCTTTAACCACTTTAGCCAAAGTGGTTTCAACATTCAAATCTTTACCGTAAAACCCCGTATGTATCCCGGTTAAAACCACCTCACGAAATCCCTGCCGTGTTAGGCTACGAGCCTCGGCAATAATATCCTCAAGGGGTCGGCTCACCACAGGCCCACGCACATAGGGCACAATGCAATAGGTGCAAAACTGGTCACACCCATCTTGGATTTTTAAATATGCTCTAACCCTATTGGTTTCTTTATCTTTAACCCCTGCTTTGGGAAAATGATGCCGACAAAGGATATTGCTTACTTCCAACTGGGGTTTTTGCTTATGCCGCATTTCTTCAACATAATCCACCAAGTTTTCTTTTTCGCCATTACCGGTAATCAAAGCCACACCGGGCACATCTAAAAGCTCATGCCCTGCTCTTTGGCTATAACAACCGGTAATAACCACCAAAGCCCCGGGGTTTTCTTTATATAAATGTCTGATAACACGTCTGCTTTTACTTTCAGCTGTTTTAGTAACACAGCAAGTATTTACAACAACAATATCTGCTTCTTTTTTACTTCTGGCTATTTCGTAACCACGATTGATGAAATCTTGGGCAAGAGCCTCGCTTTCATATTGATTTACTCTGCAACCTAAAGTAACAATAGCTACTTTTTCAATTTTCAACGATACGCCCCCAATCTCCTAATTCATACATAATGCCAACCAAACAGCTTAATCCTGCGGTTTCTGTTCTTAAAATTCTTGGTCCCATAGTCACAGATACGCCACCTTTTCTTACAATTAACTTTGCCTCTTGGTCCGAAAAGCCACCTTCTGGCCCAATAAGAATAGCAATATTTTTTGTGGTAACTTTTAGTAATTCACTTTTTAAGCCATGATTTCCTTCTTTTTCATAGCAAAAAAGAATATGTGTATCCTCAGGCAGAAAATCCAGTGCTTTTTCGGGATTTTCCAAAACTTTAATAATGGGTATTTTACCCCTACCGCACTGTTCTGCTGCGGCGGCGGCTATTTTTTGATATCTTTTGGTTTTTTCCTCAATTTTGCCTTTCAAACGCACTTGTGAATTTTCGCTTTCCACAGGTAAAATACCATAGATACCCAGTTCCACACACTTTTGAATAATTTGTTCCATTTTATCCCCACGGGGCAAGCACTGAATCAAATAAACATTAATGGGTGGCTCATTTTCTATATCCTTAATTTCTAAAATATTTAATCTTATTTCTTTTTTGCTGATTGCGGATATTTGTCCATGATAAATTTTTTCTGCATTATCGGAAAAATCCAATTCATCATTTATTTTACAGCGTAAAACAGAGCCAAGATGATGGCACAAATCGCCATCTATTATTATTTCGTTATTTAAAACATTATTTTCTTTTATAAAATAGGTGCTCATTCCCACTCTCCCTTGATTGCGGAAACCGTTACCCAATCACCCTCGGTGATAACTTCAATAACCTCAAACCCATATTTTTTTAAGGCACTGAAAACTTGTTCCTGTTTGGTATTGATAATACCACCACCTATAAATATGCCGCCGGATTTTATCATTTTAGCAGCTTCAGGTAATACCTTAACAATAACATCGGCAATAATATTAGCTACTATAATATCAAAATCCGTTAAATAGCTTATTTTATTTTTGGTAATATCTTTTTCTAAAACTTCAATTTTAGTCATTAACCCATTGATACGGGTGTTTTTTACCGTTGCCTGTATAGCTTCTCTGTCCATATCCACGGCAAATACTTTTTTTGCACCCAAAAGCCCTGCTGCCACAGCCAAAATACCTGTGCCACACCCTAAATCCATTATTTTCATTCCAGGCTTTATTTGTTGCTCCAAAAGTTTTAAAGCACCGCCGGTGGTGGGGTGGTTACCTGTGCCAAATGCCAAACCCGGATCCAACTCTAAAACAATATCATTTTCTTCTTTTTCATATGGTTCCCACTGGGGTTTAATAACTAAATGCTCTCCCACTTTAAAAGGCTTATAATATTGCTTCCAAGAATCTTGCCAGCTTTCATCATCTAACAGCCAAAATTGGTAAGTAATGGGGTTTTCTTCATGGACTGCCTGAAAAACTTCTAAGGCGGCAATCATTGATCTTCTGGTTTTTTCCCAATCTGCATCGGGGAAATAGCCTTTAACCAAAATATCAGTTTTGCTCTCATCCACATCTTCATCATCCCAAATTTCCGCAAGTCCGGCTTTTATGCTATTACGCACAAAATGGGCACCTTCGGCAGACACACCCTGAGCACCGTATTCCAAAAGTAAGTTTGTAAGTTCATCCTCTAAATCTTTATGACCACAAATTTCCGTAATATAATATGCCATGAGTCCACCTCCGTTTCATAGATTGGTTCAGCAAAAGGGTTTTAACATAGGTTACCACCTTTATTTTACATAAAGATGACCTATTATGCAAGTGGGATTTTTTAACTTATGTCTAATTTTAAGAAATAATACGTTAAAATATCTTTACTACATGATATTATGGCAAATTCTCCTTTTTTTTACTGACACAAGCGTTACATTTATGCTATTATGACATACATAACTAAAGGCATATCATGTGATGTTAAAATGAAATGTGAGGTTAAAATGGAGAAGTATTATGAAACCCTCTTTTTTGAGAATTTATGTAAACAATACTATAAACGTATTTTTCAATATTTAATGGTAAAAGTTCACGACCCTGAAGTAGCAGCAGATTTGGTGCAAAACACCTTTTTGGTAGCTTGGGAAAAAAGAAATACTTTGGCAAAGCACGAAAATCCCTTGGGGTTTTTATATGTTACCGCTCAAAATATAGCTTTTTCCTATTTGCGTCAAGCCAAAAAAGCGCCAACACCACTCCCTGAAGGGTACACACCCTGCACCGATGACCATGATGTATTTGAAACCATAGAAAAACAACGGGATAATAATATAGATGAAACCAAATATGTGGATACTATTTTAAAAACCTTACCCTTAAGTACCAAGGAGCTTTATCAAAATTACTATATAGACAAGTTATCCATTAGTGAAATTGCCAAAAACCACCACTCCACCGAGGTTGCGGTGCGAATGCGGCTGGTGAGGTTACGTAAACGCATAAAAAAAGAAGTTCACAATCAGCATTTGGAATTACTTTAATTTTATTAACGTTACATTCTTGAAAAATTGATATATAGAGATATAAGGTTGCGCAATCCTTAAATAAGTTTAAGTAAGTTGGAGGTATACCCCATGAAAATAAAAAGTAGCACTTATAATGAGTTAGAACAGCAATTAGAAAAAGCCATAAATGCGGGAAACACCAAATTGGCAGATGAAATAGTGGCAATGCTCTATACCGATGAGGAGCAAATAAACACAGAAATGCCCACAGATTTTCCCGATTCCATCATGGCTCACAGTGAGAAAAGGAGCATGAATAATATGAATAAACGTAAAGCAACAAAAAAAATCATAGCCTCGGTGGCAAGCTTTGCCCTGATTTTATCCTTTGGCATTACCGCCTATGCCTCGGATTGGTTCCAAAAGCCCATATCTATCTTTGCCGATAGAAATATAGTATCTACCGGTGAAAATATCAACGAAGGAAATGTAGATACTGCCTTAGAAGCCGATAGAACCAAAGACTATTCCGATGCCGTTGAAACCTTGTATGATGATTTTGCCTCAGGATGTGAAGGGGCAGGCTTACCCAATGTTTACCCCGACTATCTTACCAATCATGATGAATTTAAATTAATAAACAAAACCACAGTTTTTATAAATGATAAACTAAATACAAAATCAGTTTCAGCAAGCTATTCAGGAGATAAAAAACAGCTGCAAATTCAATTTAATTACGATGAAAGCAGCGATGATATTATCGGGGCTTACAGTGATAATATGCAAGTAGAAAATCAAAGGAGCTACACCACAGCCCAAGGAAATATTTTTACTATCTACGATGTTAGATATGTGGATACTGAAAATGCCACCTTTGACCCGAACAACAAAATAGTTAAAACCCAAATATCCGTAAATAATTATTTTTATGATGTTTCCACCGATAACTTTACCGATGAAGAAATACATGAAATATTGGAATCCTTAGATCTTTCCTTATTAAAATAAAATCTCATAATATAAAAAGCACCGCTAACCCAAAGTAAAAAATCGGGTTGGCGGTGCTATTTTATTTAGTCTATTTTAAAGGCATCTTTCATTTTATCGAAAAAGCCCTTGTCTTTTGTGGAAGATTCGGTGCGATTACCTACTTCTTTGTAGTTATCGTTATCCAATCCTGCTTCAAATTTAGCCAGTTCTTTTTGTTGTGCTTCGGTTAAATGCACAGGCACAAGAATGCGAACCTTAATTTTATGATCACCACGACCCTTGCCCCGCATATGGGGAATGCCCTTTTCCTTTAAGCGGAAAGTTGCATTGTTTTGAGTACCCTCAGGTATATGAAAAGCAACTCTGCCATCTAATGTTGGCACCTCTATGGTAGCACCCAAAGCAGCCTGAGCAAAGGTTATATCACATTGGGAATGTGTATCATTACCCACACGGATAAAATCAGGATGGGGTTTTACATTAATATGTACATAAAGATCACCACGGCCACCATTTTTATAGCCATCTTCACCTTCACCGGTGATACGCAGTGAGGCTCCATTTTCCATACCTTTGGGAACAGCCACATTAATAGAACGGTTTTTACGTGATTTACCGGTGCCCCCACAACCGGAGCATGGTTGTTCTATAATGGTTCCTTCTCCGTTACACTGAGGACAAGGACGTACATTTTGCACCTGACCAAATGGGGTATTTTGCACCATGCGAACTTGACCGCTGCCGTTGCACTGAGGGCAAGTTTTAGGAGAGGTACCCGCAGCTGCCCCTGTACCCGAACAAGTGGTGCAATCTTCTAATCTGGTAATTTTTATTTCTTTTTCAACGCCAAAAGCAGCCTCTTCAAATGTAACATTCAAAGTGGTTTCAATGTCGGAACCTCGGCGTGGGCGATTCTTTTGAGAACCGCCACCACCGCCAAAGCCGCCAAAAATATTTTCAAAAATATCTCCAAAGCCGCCAAAATCACTGAAGCCGCCACCGCCATAGCCACCGCCGCCCATGCCGTTGTTATCCACACCTGCATGGCCGAATTGGTCGTAACGTCCACGTTTATCAGCATCGGTGAGCACCTCTGCGGCTTCATTAATTTCTTTAAATTTATCCGCAGATGTGGGATCATCGGGATTAAGGTCAGGATGATATTTTTTTGCCTTTTTTTTGTAGGCTTTTTTAATTTCTTCTTCAGAGGCTCCTTTGCTTACGCCCAGAACCTCATAGTAATCTCTTTTTTCAGCCAAAGGTCTCCCCTTCTCCGTGTTGATTATTTTTTGGTATCGTCCTCATCAACAACAGTATAATCTGCATCCACAACGTCGTCATCAGGATTTGCTTGGTTTGCTTCACCTTGTGCACCGGCTTCATCGCCACCTGCTGCCTGTTGTTGTTGAGCCATTTCGCCATAAACTCTTTCAGATGCTTTATGAAGCACTGCATACATAGCATCGAGTTTTTCTTTGATAACATCGGCATCATCGCCTTCCAAAGCGTTTTTCAATTCTGCTTTAGCGGCTTCCAAATCGTTCTTTTCGGCATCTGTATATTTATCTTCCATTTCTTTCATGGAATTTTCAACTTGATAAATTGCAGAATCAGCTTGGTTTCTGATTTCAATTTGTGCCTTGCGTTTTTCATCTTCTGCTTTAAATTTTTCAGCATCATCAACCATACGGTTAATGTCATCATCGTTTAAACCACCGGAAGATGTGATGGTGATGGATTGTTCTTTGCCGGTGCCCAAATCTTTGGCACCAACGTGTACAATACCATTGGCATCTATATCAAATTTAACTTCGATTTGGGGTACACCACGGGGAGATGGCGGAATATCGTTCAAATTAAAACGTCCTAAAGTTTTATTATCCGCAGCCATGGAGCGTTCACCCTGTAATACATGGATTTCAACCGAGGGTTGATTATCCGCAGCAGTGGAAAATACTTGGCTCTTAGATGTGGGGATAGTTGTATTTCTATCAATAAGAATGGTGTTTACGCCGCCCAAGGTTTCAATACCCAAGGAAAGGGGTGTAACATCAAGAAGTAAAACATCTTTAACTTCGCCGCCTAAAACACCACCTTGAATAGATGCGCCCAAAGCAACACATTCATCAGGATTTACACCCTTGCTGGGTTCTTTGCCTAAAAGTTTTTTAATAGCTTCCTGAACAGCGGGAATACGGGTAGAACCACCAACTAAGATAATTTTATCGATTTCATTGGGGCTAAGACCAGCATCAGACATGGCTTCTTTGGTGGGACCCATGGTTTTTTCAACTAAATCTTTGGTAATTTCATCAAATTGAGCACGGGTTAAAGTGATATCCAAATGCTTGGGACCGGATTCTGTGGCTGTGATGAAAGGCAAATTGATATTGGCGGACATTACTCCGGACAAGTCAATTTTTGCTTTTTCAGCAGCTTCTTTCAAGCGTTGCATTGCCATTTTATCTTGAGAAAGGTCTATGCCTTCATTCTTTTTATATTCAGCTACTAAATAATTAATAACTTTTTGGTCAAAATCATCGCCGCCCAAAAGGTTGTTACCATGGGTAGCTTTAACTTCAAATACCCCATCGCCTAATTCCAAAATAGATACATCAAAGGTACCACCGCCTAAGTCGAATACCAAAACAGTGTGGTCGTTACCTTTATCCAAGCCATAGGAAAGTGCAGCAGCGGTAGGTTCGTTAATAATACGTTTTACTTCCAAGCCTGCAATTTTACCTGCATCTTTAGTGGCTTGACGTTGGCTATCTGAAAAGTAAGCAGGCACAGTAATAACTGCATCGGTTACTGTAGTACCGAGATATGCTTCGGCATCGCCTTTAAGTTTTTGCAAAATCATTGCGGAAATTTCTTGAGGTGTATATGTTTTATCCTCAATATGTACTTTATAATCTTTACCCATATGTCTTTTAACAGACATAACGGTTTTATCGGAATTGGTAACGGCCTGTCTTTTTGCCACAGCACCAACCAATCTTTCGCCATTGTTACTAAATGCTACCACCGAAGGGGTAGTTCTGGCACCCTCTGCATTGGGGATAATTACAGCTTCCCCGCCTTCCATAACGGCAACGCAGGAGTTTGTAGTTCCTAAGTCAATACCTATTATTTTGCTCATATTAAATTCCTCCATTATTACAATTAATATTATGTAAAAAAATATTTACCATAACTATATATATATTTAACAATTTAAACTAAATTATTTTGCAACCTTAACCATGGCAGGGCGCAAAAGTTTTTCGTGAAACATAAAGCCCGGCTGCAACACTTCAGTAACTGTGTTACTGGCAAAGCCTTCTTTTTCTTCTTGAGATATGGCATCGTGTACTTTGGGGTCAAATTCTTCACCCTTCATACCCACAATAACCAAACCGCTACCAATTAAAATTTCCATCATCTGTTTTTGAACCATTTTAACCCCTTCGATAATGGGGTCATCTTTGCCATGAATCAAGGCACGTTCAAAATTATCCAACACCGGTAAAAGCTCTGTTAATAAATTCCCTGCTGCACTAACCCGCAAATCTTCTTTTTCTTTTAATGTGCGCTTGCGAAAATTTTCAAATTCTGCCTGATGTCTTTGCAAGGTTTCCAAGGTTTCATCTTTTTCTTTTTCTGCTGCTTCTTTCGCCGCTTTGCATTCTTCATTTTCCGCTATTAAAGCTTCATTTTCCTCGGTTAAACATTGCTCTAAGGTTTTTGGCTCCGAGGTTTCTTCCGAGTTTTCTAAGTTTTCAGAATCATTGGTATTGTCGCAACATTCGCAATTTTCCTCTTGTTTTGACTTTATCGTTTCCTCTTTTTTCTTCTTAGTCACTTCTTGCCTCCGTTATTTTTATTTTCGTTGTGCAAAACCATGGAAAGATTCTCTGCCACCTCTTTTATTAAAGAAGCACTGCGAGCATATTCCATTCTTGTAGGACCCAATACCCCAATGGAACCCATGGTATTGCCATTAAAACTGTAAGTACAAGTAACCATGGAACATTGATTGATTTGTCCGTGGGATAATTCTTCACCAATGGCAAAATTCATGCCATCTCTTTTTCTACCCTGCAATAATTCTTTAAGAATTTCTTCGTTTGCCAAAAAAGAGAGTATTTCTTTTACCTTTTCAATATCCTGAAATTCAGGATGGTTCAATATATTTAAGGTACCATCTAAAAAAACTTTTTCTTCGCCGCTGGTTTTTATGGCATCACTTAGCATTTCTAAAATACCATCAACTATTTCCATTTCTTTAGATAATTCACCGGAAAGCTCCCTCATTAATGTAACGTTAACATCATCAATGGAGTGGCCCTTTAACTTACCAAAAAGCACTTGGCTTATTTCTTTAAGCCTTTTTTCGGAAACAGGCACCGGGAAATCAATGGTACGATGGTGAATAAGCCCAACATCTGTAACGATGATAAGCACAGCCTGAAAAGGATTTATGGGCAAAATTTGCATTTGTTCCAAAGTGCCCGCACTTTTCGTTGGTGTTAATATCATAGTTATATAATGGGACATATCCGATAATACTTTACAAGTATCAGGCAGCAATTTATCAATTTTCGGTGCATCTTCCCCAAAAAATGAATGGATAGTGTTAATTTCCCCGGGAACAAGATTGCTCTCGTCCATCAAAAAATCCACATAATAGCGATATCCCTGCTGAGAAGGGATTCTACCCGATGAAGTATGGGGCTGTTCTATAAAGCCCAGTTCTTCAAGATCTGCCATTTCATTTCTAATAGTTGCGGAACTAACGCCTAAATCATAACTTTTGGCAATGGTTCTGGAACCCACAGGCTCCGCCGTATTGATATAATCGGTGATGATGGCTCGTAAGACTCTTTGTTTGCGTTCGTCCATATCCACATCTCCTTTGTTAGCACTCTTGTTCATCGAGTGCTAACCACAGGATAACATTACCTGTAAAAAAAGTCAAGAGGGTAGATAGGTATAATTTCAATTAAATTAAAGAAATTAGCACTTCATTGTTTAACAAAACGCCCTTATCCGTTAGCTTGAGCTGCCCTTCTTCTACTTTCAGCAATCCCAAGTCAAAAAATTTGACCATTTGACCTTTTTTTTCCGCAAAGTATTCGGTTCCATATTTTTCCGAAAATTCTCCTATATTTAAACCCCAAACAAGACGCATGGGTAAAATAATTTCTTCTTCTCTAATTTCCGTCGGGGTCAAAACCTCACGCTCACCCCAAGGGAAAATTCCTTTTTCCACTTTATCACTGTATACTTCCATATTGGTTTCATTTTTCAAACGTACATTATCCAATAGTGAAGATGCACCCAAGCCCAAACCTAAGTAATCTTTACGCAGCCAATAAGCAGTGTTATGGCGGCAAGGGTAATCTATACGTGCAAAGTTTGCTATCTCATAGCGGTAAATTCGTTTTTTCTCCAAGTATTCCATGGCGTAAAGCTGCATATCCGCATTTAAGTCATCCTGAGGCAGGGTAAGCTCATCAGCGGCAACCAAACGCCCCCAAGGGGTTTCTTCCGACAATTTTAAACCGTAGGTAGAAATATGGGTTACAGGCAATGCCACGGCACTTTTTAAGCTTTCCTGCCATTGTTTCATGGTTTGGTTGGGCAAGCCGTACATTAAATCTACATTAATGTTTTTAAGCCCCACCTCTTTAGCGGTGTTAACAGCCTTTTCTATATCGGACACATTATGCAATCTGCCCATAGCTTTTAATAGGGAGTTTTGAAAAGCCTGTGCTCCAAAAGAAATTCGGTTTATACCTAATTTAGTCAAGGCTCTTAAATATTTTTTATCCACACTTTCGGGATTTGCCTCTATGGTAATTTCCATGGAATCTCCAAAGCCAAAAATTTCCTTAAAACCCTTCAGCAAAAATTCAAAATCTTTGGGTTTCAACAGCGAAGGAGTGCCCCCACCAAAATAAATGGTCAGCAAGCCGTATTCGGATTTAAAGCTTTCATACAATTTGGCTTCCTTAAGCAGCAAACTCAAATAAGCCTCACGCTGCTCATCTGAGGATGTATCTGAAATAAAATCACAATAATTGCATTTATGTTTACAAAAAGGCAGATGCACATAAAGAAATCTCATTTAATCATCCAACTGTAAAACCGCCATGAAGGCCTCTTGGGGAATTTCCACATTGCCCATTTGCTTCATGCGTTTTTTGCCTTCCTTTTGTTTTTCCAAAAGCTTACGCTTACGGCTGATGTCACCACCATAGCATTTTTCAATAACATTTTTTCGCAGTGCTTTCACGGATTCTCTGGCAATTACTTTATTGCCGATAGCCGCCTGAATAGCCACTTCAAACATTTGCCGAGGAATAAGCTTTCTTAATTTTTCCGTTAATTGCCTACCTCTGTTATAGGCATTATCCTTATGCACAATCAAGGAAAGAGCATCCACCACATCACCATTTACCATAATATCCAATTTCACCAAGGTGGATTTGCGATAGCCAGAAAGTTCATAATCCAAAGAGGCATAACCTCGGGTTCTGGATTTCAGCTGGTCAAAAAAGTCAAAAATAACTTCGGATAAAGGCAATTCATAGGTGAGAATAACCCGAGTTGTGGAAACATACTCCATATTTTTAAAATTACCACGCCTATCTTGAATCATCTCCATAATGGCACCTATATATTCTTTAGGTGACATAATGGTAGCTTCCACATAGGGTTCTTCCATATGCTCAATAAATTGAGATTCAGGTATTTTACTGGGGTTTTCAATATGTTCAATACCGCCATCGGTGGTATAAACTATATAATCAACGCTGGGAGCAGTGGTTAAAAGTTCCAGATTATATTCACGCTCCAAACGCTCTTGAATAATTTCCATATGTAAAAGACCCAAAAAACCGCAGCGAAAACCAAAGCCCAAAGCCACAGAAGTTTCAGGTTCAAAAACCAAGGAGGCATCGTTTAAGGATAACTTTTCCAAAGCATCCTTTAAATTATCATAATCATTATTTTCAATGGGATAAATACCGCAGTATACCATAGGCATAGCTTTGCGATAACCCGGCAAAGGCAAAACCGCAGGATTATCCGCATTTGTTACGGTATCACCCACTTCGGTATCTTTTACGTGCTTAATGCTGGCTGCCAAATACCCAACATCCCCTGCTCGCAATTTTTCCACCGGCTTCATTGTGGGAGTAAAAACCCCAACCTCAATTACATCAAAGGTTTTTCCCGAACCCATCATTTGTATTTTTGTGCCCTTAGAGAGTTCCCCGTTCATCACCCGCAAATAAGGTATAGCACCTTTATAGGGGTCAAAGTGGGAATCGAATATCAAGGCTTGGAGTTCTCCATCTCTATCACCTTTGGGCTGGGGAATAAGGTGTACAATGGCTTCTAAAACCTCATCAACACCTTGACCTGTTTTGGCGGATACCAAAATAGCTTCGGAAGCATCAATGCCCAAAACTTCTTCTATTTGAGCTTTCACACCTTCAGGGTCCGCACTGGGCAAATCTATTTTGTTAATAACAGGGATAAGTTCCAAATCGTTTTCCACTGCCAAATAAGCATTGGCAAGGGTTTGGGCCTCAATACCCTGAACCGCATCCACAACCAACAAAGCACCTTCACACGCTGCCAAACTCCGAGAAACCTCGTAAGTAAAGTCTACGTGCCCGGGAGTATCTATAAGGTTTAAAGTGTATTCTATGCCATCTTTGGCTTTGTAGGTTAAACACACCGCTTGGAGTTTAATGGTAATTCCCCGCTCACGTTCTAAATCCATATGGTCCAAAAGCTGGGCTTCCATATTACGGTGAGCAATAGCCCCGGTCATTTCCAAAATTCTATCTGCCAAAGTACTTTTTCCGTGGTCAATATGGGCAATAATACAAAAATTTCTTGTAGTTTTTAATTTCGTGTTCAAAGTATAGTCACTCCTAAATTCACAAGTTTATTTCAAATTAAGCGCAGCTGAGTTATTCAATAATTATTAAGTTTATATAAAGCATCGGCATAAATCACAAAAGCTGTTAAGCACTGATATAAAGTAGATTATAACCAAAAGCCATTTTGGCTATAAAATCATAGGCATTGAAGAAAGTTTAAAACAACCAAACTCTGGACTCCCTGTGTACTCAAACGTACATATGGAGGAGCCTGCCCATTATCATGGTTTTATACAGCTTCATAAAGTTATTAACCAACAGTATAATTAAGCCATCTTCAACTCTATTTTCGTTTAAAGCGACGTTTTACCATGGCAATAGCCGCATCTGTTTCGGGAATTTTTAAACATTTGGCAATTACCAAAAACACACCAACACCCACAAAGCCCGATATCATCAACTGGGCAAATTGTGTGCCCTTATTGGCTATACCCAAGGTTGCTTCTAATCCCCAAGCCGTGAAGTAGGCAACTACCCCCATCACCGCCGAAGCACAAAGCACTAAAACAAAAGATTTAGCAATATTTCTGCCATCTATACCGCCAATTTTTTTACGCAACACCCACATCAGTAAGAATAAGTTTACCACTCCGGATATGGAATAAGCAAGTGCCAACCCACCTTGAGCCAAAACTTTTACCAAGACCAAGCTCAAAGCAATATTAACACCAACACCTATTATCGCCATAATTACCGGAGTTTTGGTATTTTGCAAGGCATAAAAAGCTCTGCTGGATAAATGAATGCCACCTTGGGCAAAAATACCTATTACAAAAAAGTAAAGGGCAAATGCTGTGTTTTGAGTGCTTTCCGGTGTAAACTTACCTGTTTCAAAAAGTAAGCGAATAAAAGGCACACCCAAAGCTCCCAAAAGCACCGAACAAGGTATACAGATAAAAAATATCGTTCTCAGTCCTTGGCTATAATCTTTGCGAAATTCCCCTATTTTATTCTTTGCCGCATGACTGGTGAGCACGGGAAATAAGGTCATAGCGATGGATATGGCAAATATGGAAATCGGCAGCTGCATAAATCTTTGGGCAGAGGCAAATGCCGTAAGCAAACCTTCTTCCAAAGAAGAACCTAATCTGTAATTGATAAAAATCCCCAATTCACTGGCGGATAAACCAATAAGCACCGGCACCATTAAGCCAATAATACGCTGAAACCCTTCATGATGTATATCGAAGGAAGGGCTATAGTGGATGCCAATTTTCTTGAGGGACACAGCTTGAATCAAGAAATTCCCCAAGGCACCTGCCACAACCCCAATGGAGAAAGCCGCAATGCCAAAGCCGGGAAAATGCTTTTCAATCACACCGCTGAAAATAGCACCAACCACAATAATTCCCAGATTATAAACCACACCGCCGTAAGCTGTGGGGCCGAATATTTTAAATGATTGCAAAATACCCGAACAAATTCCCGCCAAAGCCATAAACACAACCTGCAAAAGCATTATTCGAGTTAATTTTATAGTGAGGAGCATGGTTTGGGGATCTTTAAAATCCAACCAAATAGATAACAACCACGGTGTTAAAAAGTACACCACCCCAACCAAAACCAACATCACCGCACAAACCACGTTTAGGGTGATACTGGCAACTTCCCAAGCCTCTTTTTGCTTATTTTTCGCCACATAAGAAGATATTACAGGGATAAATGCTGCGGAAAAAGC
This sequence comes from Clostridiales bacterium, assembly GCA_036644995.1. Lineage (GTDB taxonomy): Bacteria > Bacillota > Dehalobacteriia > UBA7702 > UBA7702 > Cryptoclostridium. Next base: position 27,240 of record JAVXOZ010000001.1, read on the forward strand.
ACCCCCAACCAATATCATATAAATAAAATCGGGAATTTTAAAAGCGGCATTATAGGCATCAGTATACATGCCTTGTCCAAACTTAGCGTAAATAATCATATCCCGCACAAAACCCAAAATACGGGATATTATCATAGATACCATAATCATCACCGCCGAAGTGGCAGTGGATTTTACCAATCTATTTTCATTTTCCTGTTTTTCTAATTCTGTCATACACATCTCCATAGTAAAATAGTTTACAATATAGTATACTACATTCTTTGTGGAGATTCAAAAACTTTTTTGGTAAAATTAATGATTTAATAAGAAATTGTTGCTAAATAATTGTTTATTCCCTCTGCCAACACCGTAGCGGTGCCCCTAACCTCATCTAAGGTGTTTAAATTGGTGCCCACCTCAAAAAGTATGGCATTTTTGGTTAGATGCTGATTATAACGACCTTTTTGCACTCTTACACCACGTAATATTTCACCATTTACAGCAGAAAGGCAATTACCTACCGCAGTGGCAGTGGTAAAATTTTCTTCCCAATTTGGGTGTTTCATCGTTAGGTTACTACCCACCACCAATAATGTTTTTGCCACAGGTTTGCCATTTATCTCCATTGTAGATACACTTTTTTTTACACCGGAATCTCGGTGTAAATCAATAATCAATTTGGCATCGGGATATTGGGATAGCATTTGTTCCGCAGTTTGCCGGGAATTGGCATAACTTTTATACCACTCGGGACTATCATGCACCGTATCACTTACCACGGTTCCTATGCCATAGATGCTCTCCAAATCGTCTTTCAAGCCATGGGCAACGTCTAACACTGTGCCCCCACCTGCATAATCTTCGGAAGTATGGGTGCAATATATCAAAACTTGGGGAGTATCGGTTATTAAGGAAGTTAGGGCTAAAGTTTTTTGTGGTGCTTTTACCAAATCCACAGTGGCACTTTCCTTCCCTGTTTTTGTTTCCATGGTTCGCACAAAAGTAGGTATATTTGCCTGTGTAACCTCATCGGTATAAAAAGACACATCCCATTGACCCAGGGCAGAATCATTTTGGCTTTCGGATAATGCAGGTAAATATTTTGAAACCTCGGTTAAATCCCCTACATCTCCGCAGTAAAATTGGGCTTTTAATAAAAAGCTTAAGGGTATTTTACCTTGTTGCCCAACCCCTACCCCATCAAAATAAAGCCCTAATATAAAGCCAAAACTAAATAATGATATAAAAGCAAACACCAAGGTTTTGGCTATATTCCCCAATCCACCGCCATATTTTTTTCTACTGTTAAAAACAACAACAGATTTCATAAAATCACCTTGTATAATGAAATATAGGAAAATTCACTACACATTTCCTTTCCCAATTATCTTCTCCATAATGCCATATAGACGCAATTTATTAGTTAATACAAAATTGGCTACATAGTCTACGGCAAATTTATTATAATTTTTATCTTCCTTCAGAAACCATAACCACAGTTATATTTTTGCTAATTAGTTAGATAAACCATGAGGTTTTCTATAAAGCAAGAATACATTGAGCATAGAGCCGAGGAATCTCATGATGAACCTCATATGGTTAAGCTCTCTTTAAAGTTTATGCTAAATTTAGGAGTTTATGAAATTTCTCTTGCCTTTTATTAATAAATATGGTATAGTATTTTGGTGCAATGATGCATATCATGTACATAGTTTCGATTATTACGAGGAGGTGAAAACATGCCAAATATCAAATCCGCAGCAAAAAGGGTTAAGGTGTCAGAACTTCGCAGAATGCGCAATATGGCCGCAAAATCCAGAATTAAAACTGCCACCAAAAAATATAAAGAATCAGTGGATGCTGGTAATAAAGAACAGGCTCAATCTTTGTTGAAGGATCTCATATGCCTCCTTGATAAAGCCGCCGGCAAAAAACTCATTCACAAAAATGCAGTAGCCAGAAAAAAATCCAAATTGCAAAAACAATTTAATGCCATGGCATAAAAACATAAGCACCCAGCAATGGGTGCTTTTAGATTGTCAAAATACACTTTTAGCTGTAAAATAACAGTTTTTGTCCACAGCCAATTAAGTTAACAATATAACAAAAAATAAACACTATTAAAAATACAACTATAAAATCAAAAATGACCGATATGGGATGTACGCCGGTACATCACTTATCAGTCATTTTTTTAATTACTTTAAAAGTAAACTATTTTTGCCATATAATAAAAAGGAATATTTATTTATTTTGCTACATCACGTAATTTTGCATTATTTATAAAATTCAAGGAAAAGCTAAGAAAGAAAAGACAAAAGGAGAGTCATCGTGAACAATAAAACTTACGCTTATATACGAGTTTCCACCAAAGAGCAAAACGAAGACAGGCAGTTAATTTCCATTGCTCAATTTAACATACCACCCAATCAAATATTCATAGATAAACAAAGTGGCAAAGATTTTAACAGACCTCAATATAAAAAGATGATGCGTACCATGAAAAAAAATGATTTGCTCATCATCACAAGTATAGACCGCTTGGGCAGAAACTATGAAGATATTATGGAAGAATGGAAATATATCACCAAAAAGAAGAATATCGACATAAAAGTTATTGATATGCCGCTGCTGGATACCACAATATCCAAGGATTTGCTTGGCACTTTTATAGCGGATTTAGTTTTACAGCTTTTATCTTTTGTAGCAGAAAATGAACGCATAAATATACGCCAAAGGCAGGCAGAAGGCATTGCTGCTGCCAAAGCACGTGGCGTAAAATTTGGTAGACCGCAAAAAAAGCTGCCAAATAATTTTTACACACTACACCAAAAATGGCAAAATGGACAAATTAGCACCAAAGAAATGCTTGCTATTTTAGATATATCACGTTCTACCCTTTATCGCAAAACAAAAACCTTAAATCCCCTAAAATAGCGAAAAATCGTACCAAAAAGTACACCTTTTGAGACTAAATAATTTTGTAAAAATATGTCGAATAATGTTGTGAAAAGTAAAATCCTATGCTATAATTAACTAATGTCAAAAGGTGTAATATTTGAAACCTTTTTAATTAATTAATAACATATACCTATTTTGCAAGGAGGATAAAAGAATGAAAGATTTACTTGATTTTTTAGCAAAACAACTTGATTGCACATATCTTTCAGATTTACCCACCGTTTACAATCAACAAATCTTTAAAGAATCAATAGAAAAAATTGATATTAATGAGTATTCTTTGGATAACTGGAATGAAACCATTAAATATATTATAAAAACAGATAAAACATTTACTTCAATAGCAGATGCAAAAACCTACTTAACAAGTAAATGTAAATAGTGCTTAAATCAAACCATATGCTCAACTATATAAAATTAACCCCCATTTTCATCACATGAAAATGGGGGTTTTGTGTTAAACACCGTATTAAAAACCAAATTTTTATTTTATATTTTTTGAAACGTGAACCACGGGATAGCCTGAATCCTCCAAGGTTTTTTCAATATTTTCAGTGTTAACACTATTGATACGTATTACTACCCTGCTTTTATCACTTTCACTGCGATAAACAGCCAAGCGTATAATATTAACCCCAAAATCACCCATTATATTGGCAATTTTTGCCAATACTCCCGGTGAATCCTCGGCTATAACTGTGATTCTGCTGCCATATTCCCGAGCGCCCAATAAATCGGTAAAAGCGTCAAAAATATCGGTTTCAGTGATAATCCCAACAATTTTACCATTGTCCACCACAGGCAAGGCACTAACATTATTGTCACGCATACTAACTGCGGCTTCCTCCAATAAGGTATCCGGAGTTGTGATGATAACATCTTTGCTCATAGCACTTTTTACTTTGGTTTTAGCCAAAAGATAATTAACTTCATAAATACTTAAGGTAGTAGCCTTGGAAGGGGTAAGCTGCTGCAATTCTTTTTCTGTAACAATACCTACCAGTTTGCCGTTATCTACCACCGGTAAACGACGAATTTTATTTTCCTTTACCAGTCCGTATGCTTCGGCAATAGAGGTTTCAGAAGTTACAGTAATTGGATTGGTAGTCATTCTTGTTTTCACAAACATAATAAAATCAACCTCCTAAATATGCCTTTTTAACATCTTCGCTTTCCATTAGTTCCTTAGCATCACCGGAAAGAACAATATTACCGGTTTCAATAACATATGCTCTGCTGGCAATGGATAATGCCATTTTTGCATTTTGTTCAACCAATAAAATTGTGGTTCCTGTGGCATTGATATCTTTAATAATACTAAAAATTTCACGAACCAAAAGAGGAGCAAGCCCCATGGATGGTTCATCCAAAAGTAAAATTTTAGGACGCCCCATTAAGGCTCTGCCCATAGCAAGCATTTGTTGCTCACCACCGGAAAGGGTACCTGCTGCTTGTTTTTTGCGTTCGCCCAAAATAGGAAAACGTTCAAAAACAGAGTTCATATCTTTTTTTATTTCGGCTTTATCTTTTCTGAGATAAGCACCCATTTCCAAATTTTCAAAAACAGACATTGCGGGGAAAACATGGCGTCCCTCGGGAACCTGAATAACCCCCATGCCCACACGCTTTTGTGAGGGGATTTTTTCAAGATTTTGCCCACCCAAAGATATGGAACCAAAAGAAGTTTTTATTAAACCGGAAATTGCACACAATGTTGATGTTTTTCCGGCACCATTTGCCCCGATTAAAGTTACTATTTCACCATCGTTAACAGTTAAAGATATATCTTTTAAAGCATGAATCATGCCATAATGCACGGAAACATTTTTTAATTCAAGCATCAATATCACCTCCGAGGTAAGCTTCAATTACCCTGGAGTTACCCTGAATTTCATCAGGGGTACCATTCGCAATCATAGTGCCATAATCCAAAACATATATACGTTCACAAAGGTTCATAACCAAGGACATATCGTGCTCAATAAGGAGAACCGTAATTTTAAAATGATTTCTTATCCATTGGATACTTTTGGTTAATTCCGCAGTTTCCGCAGGGTTCATACCTGCTGCTGGTTCATCCAATAAAAGCAAAAAAGGCTTGGTTGCCAAGGCTCTGATAATTTCTAAATGGCGTTGCTCACCATAGGGTAAGTTCTTAGCAAATTCATCTTTTTTATCAGCAAGTTTAAAAATTTCCAAAAGTTCCAAGGCTTCATCTTCCTGCTTTTTTTCACCTTTAATAAATGGCGGCAAGCGGAAAAGAGAAGATGCCATAGAATAATCTACATTTTGGTGCATGGCGATACGCACATTATCCAAAACCGTAAGGTCATTGAAAAGGCGAATATTTTGGAAGGTTCTGGCGAACCCCATTTTAGTGATATTATATGGTTTCATGCCGCTGATATCTTTGGTTTCACCATTATGTGTAACCAATATTTTACCCGAAGTAGGAACATAAACTCCGGTGATAAGATTAAAGAGAGTGGTTTTTCCGGCACCGTTAGGTCCGATTAAGCCGATAAGCTCACCTTCGTCAATGGTAATATTGGCGTTGGAAACAGCGGTAAGACCACCAAATGATTTGGTTAAATTTTCCACAGATAATAATGCCATGTTACCACCTCCTATTCCTTTCCTTTTTTCTTAGAGCCAAATTTGGATTTTATGCTTGCCCATTTATCCCGCCAATAAGCACCAAGGAACATATCCATGGATAATTCCCTTGTTCCCATTAAGCCTTGGGGACGGAACAACATAATAAGAACCAGTAAAGAAGAATATATTATCATGCGTAATTCGGCAAAGCTTTGCAAATAAGCATTGATAAACCCCAGCAATACTGCGGCAACAACAGAACCGGAAAGACTGCCCATACCACCTAAAACCACAATGATAAGAAAATCAATGGATTTCATAAAGCCAAAGTTTGCAGGTTGAATAATATAAAAAGAAGAGGCATAAAGAGCACCGCCGATACCGGCGATAAAAGAGCTTAAGGTAAAGGCAATAATTTTATATTTTGTGGTATTTACACCCATGGCTTCCGAGGCTATTTCATCCTCACGTATGGATATACACGCTCTGCCGTAAGATGAGCGAATAAAATTACGAATAACCAATACGCATGCCACGGTAATACCAAAAATCCATGCCCAGTTGGTAAATCTTTGATTTACAAACAACCCTGCAGCTCCGTTGGTAATGGTTAAATTTACCACCACAATACGAATAATTTCAGCTAAACCCAAAGTGGCTATTGCCAAATAATCGCCTTTTAAACGCAAAGTAGGGAAACCGATAAGGCAACCAACCAAAGCAGCCAAAGCACCACCTGCCAATATACCCAATATAAATCCGCCGATTGTGCTGATTTTCATAATTATAAGAGCCGCAGCATAAGCACCTATTGCCATAAATCCTGCATGGCCCAAAGAAAACTGCCCTGTAAAACCTGTAATTAAATTCAAACTTACTGCCATGATGATGTTAATACACATCAAAAACAGAATATCTTGATAATAAGTATTAATAATTCCGGAGTTTATCAATAATTGGATAACCACAAAAAATATAGCTAAAGCGGCAACCCCAAGGATAACTCTGGTTTTTTTATTGCTTAATATTTTATTCATTGCATCACACCTTCTCTTTCGAATTTTTGCCAAGAAGGCCAGAAGGTTTAAGAATGAGAATCAAGATAAGGATACCATAAACCACGGCATCTTTAAAAAGTGAACCATTGGGAACATAGCCGGAAACCATTGTTTCCGCAACCCCCATGGTAAGACCGCCCACCATAGCCCCGGGAATACTGCCGATACCACCAAAAACAGCGGCAACAAAAGCTTTTAACCCGGGTGTTATCCCCATCAAAGGATTAATGGATGTATAATAAATTCCAAATAAAACACCGGCTGCACCAGCCAAGGCAGAACCAATGGCAAAGGTGTAGGAAATTGTGCGGTCAACACTAATACCCATGAGCTGAGCTGCATTTTTATCAATAGATACCGCCCGCATTGCTTTACCTACTTTAGTTTTATGCACTATAAATTGTAAAGCTATCATAAGAATAACGGTAATTACGATAATATAAATTTGTTGCATGGAAATAACTATATCGCCAATATGAAACATTCTGTTACTGAGAATGTCCTCAACATAGCCACGTTTATCCGCACCAACAAAATACATTGTTGTATATTCCAAGAAAAAAGAAACACCGATAGCAGTGATTAACGCCGCAATACGAGTTGCATTTCTTAAGGGTTTGTAAGCGATTTTTTCAATAAGCACACCAAGAACCATGCAAACTGTCATCGCCAAAATCAAAGCAGGAAAAAATCCTAAAGTAGTATATGATGTTACAGCAAAACCCAAATATGCACCAATCATTAAAATATCGCCATGAGCAAAGTTAATAAGACCGATAATACCATAAACCATAGTATAACCCAAAGCGATAAGAGCAAAAATACTACCCAAAGATATTCCGTTGATTACTTGTTGCAAAAAAGCTTCCAAAAGTTTAACACCTCCCAAATGGGATAAACTGACAGGTTGAGCTACCTCATCCTGCCAGTTTAATTTCATTGTTTTAGTACCGTTACATAGTTAAAATTATTTTGCCACTTCAACTTTTTCAGCAGAGGTTTCCACCCCATCTTTTAAACCAATAATTACAATACTCTTAACAGCATTGTGGTTTTCATCTATGGAGAGAGAGCCTGTAACACCCTGGAAGTCTTTGGTTTCTGCCAAAGCTTTTTGGATAGCAGCAGGGTCAGAGGATTCTGCACGGGTAACAGCATCGGCAATAAATTTACCGAGGTCATAACCAAGTGCGTTAAAAGCACCGGCTTTTGCACCGTATTTTGCTTCAAAATCAGATTGGAATTTAACAACTTTTTCATCTTTATCAGCAGCGGAATAGTGGTTTGTATAGTAAACATCGTTCAAGGCAGAGGCACCGGCCAATTCCAAAAGTGTGGGGCTATCATAGCCATCACCACCGAGGAAAGGTGCGGTAATACCCAAATCACGAGCTTGTTTAATAATAAGACCTACTTCAGAATAATAACCGGGGAGATAAATAACATCATATTTCATAGCTTTAACTTTGGTTAATACACCGTTAAAATCTGTATCGCCGGCTACATAACCATCATCGCCAACAACTTTACCACCGTTGGCTTCAAAGGTTTTTTTGAAATTATCAGCTAAGCCTTTGGCATAGTCACTGGAGGTATCTTTAATGATAACAGCAGTTTTTGCTTTTAAGGTATCAGCAGCATATGTTGCCATGGCAGAACCTTGGTAGGAGTCAGAAAAACAAGTTTTGAAAACATATTCATAAGCCTTGCCATCTTTATTTGTTACATCATCTGCGGTGGCAGATGCAGAAATAATCGGAACTTTATTAGCTTCTGCAACGGGGATAGTAGCTTTAAAGTTACCACTGGTTGCAGGACCAAGAATGGTTACCACTTTTTCTTGTGTTACTAATTTGGTGGAAACAGAAGTGGCTTCAGAGGTTTCTGATTTGTTATCCAGTTTAACCAATTCAATTTGTGAACCGTTAACGCCACCTGCGGCATTAACTTCTTCAATAGCCATTTCAATACCTTTAACGCTGTCTTGTCCATAAGTTGCAACAGCACCGCTCATTTCATAGTTAACACCAATTTTAATGGCATCACCTGTGTCTGTATCAGTTGTTGTTGCAGTGTCGTCTTTACTACCGCCACAGCCTGTTAACGTAAACATTGTTAAGGCTAAGCAGAATGTAAGTGCCAGAATCTTTTTCATTGTAATTTCCTCCTTATTTTTTTCTTTAGAAAAATGTGTATAATAGTTAATTGTGCACTAAAGATAGGAGTTTGTCAACTAAAAAATGCCACTTTTTCATGAAAAATTGTTAAATTATTAAATTAGATTATTTAAATTATTAAATTAGATTATAGAAAGAAAAAAATTATGGGAAAAAGTCATATTAAACAACCCCACACATAAAATATTGGTGAGGTGATTTATATGGATGAACATGACCACAGTATAAAAATTTTAAACCGCAGAAATCTGCAATTAACCGGGATACTAAAAGCAGATAGCAGCACTGAGGAAAAAATAATACTGAAAACCACCATGGGTGATATGGTTATAAACGGGGAGGAACTGCATATTTGCCATTTGGATCTGGAATCCGGAGAGGCAATTTTAGGCGGAAAAATGGATTCTTTAAGCTATATATCCCCTTCATTGCGCAATAAGGCAAAATACCAAAATGTAAAAAAACTAACTAAGATTTTCAAATGAGGTGGCTGCAATGATGGAATTTGGCAAACTTATTTTTATTTTATTTTGGGGCGGCATATTAGGTTTTTTTTATCAATTTATTACATATGGTATAAAACGCCACAGAAAACTTACATATTTATTATGGGGCTTAGGTGGGATATTTTTCTTTTTTGCCACAGCAATCTTTTTATTTTATCTTAACCACGGCAAAGTGGGTCTTTATGGTTTCCCCATTATGATGCTGGGATTTTTTCTTTATCTGCATTTTTTATGCGGTCGCACTTCCCGTGCATTGCACCCCGTAGCCTCATTCTTAAATAAACTATACCGCTGCACCAAAAACATAGGAGCATTTATTGGGGGTTTTATAATCTTACCCTTGGGTGTATTGGTTAAATTAGGAGAAATAATCATAGCTTTTTTAATATCACCATTTAAAAAGCTGCTATCCAAAAAACAAAAGAAAATAAAAGAGAAAAATGCTACTATAATCAGTGAGGAATTTTAAAATGAAACAAAAATTAAAAATGTTTACTATGATTTTTTTATTCATAGCTATTCTTGGCTTTGGGGAACAAATTAGTAAAATAAATTATTTAAACACCGAAATACAAAATCTAAAAGCAGAAAAAATAGCTGTTGCTCAAAAAATAGATAATATCCATGAAAATATAGAACTTTTGGAAACAATATCTTATGTGGAAATTTTAGCCAGAGAAAATTTAAACATGGTATATCCCGATGAAAAGAAATATATTGCTGTAAATACCAATATTAATATAATGGAAAAAGCAGAAAATAACCAAGAATTTGGCGATTAATTGACAGCACCGCCGTTTTTTCATATAATATAAGTGTCATAAGATTTAAGGAGGAAAATCGTATTGGATATTGGAATTGGAGATATTGTGGAGGGTAAAGTTACAGGTATAACTAAATTTGGTGCATTTGTGGAAATTCCCGGTAAAAAAACAGGACTTGTGCATATTTCCGAGGTAGCTTCGGGCTATGTAAAAGATGTTAATGATTACTTAAAAGAAAACGATTTGGTGAAAGTTCAAGTTCTTAAAATGGATGAAGATGGCAAAATAAGCTTATCCATAAAAAAAGCAGCCACTATAAAACAGCCAAAACCGGAATACACACCAAAACCCACACCTATTTTTGGTTTTGAAGATATGATGAAAAAGTTCCTCCAAGATAGCAATAACCGTCAAGGTGAGGTTAAGCGTAATAAAGAAGGAAAAAAAGGCTACAAGTAAGAAGGTGAAAGTATGCGGGGAGCCATTGATATTGGCAGCAATAGTTTAAGGCTTTTAAAGGTGGATGATAAACATAACCTAATAGAACAAAAAGTGGCAGAAACCAGATTGGGCGAAGGTTTTCGTGAAGGGTCCATCTCATCTGCTGCCATAGCCAGAACTTTAAAAGTTTTAGACCTTTGGAATAAGGAATTACAAACTGAAAATATCCAAGACCTTGTGGTTTTTGCAACCAGTGCCGTAAGAGATGCGAGAAACCGTAAGGAATTTGCCCAATTAGTTGAAAACCACATATGCTGTCCATTGCGTATATTAAGCGGCGAAGAAGAAGCCCTATATTCATTTAACGGGGCGGTAAATGGTTTTTCCTTTAATAATAAAGAATGCCTGCTTATTGATATTGGCGGCGGCTCCACGGAAATAGCACTTTATGAAAAAGGCAACGTACAAGGGATAAGTATGCCCTTTGGTGCAGTGCGCTGGAAGGTTATGGCATATCGCCGCAACGAAGTAAGACGAGTTATGGAAAGAAAAATTTCTCACTTAGAATTAGCCAATGTTAAACATTTTATAGGGGTTGGTGGCACCATAACCACTGCCGCAGCTATTTTAAACAATATATCTATATATAAACGAGAATTAATTCACGGAAAAACCATCTCTAAAAAAGCCTTGGATAAGCTCCAATCACACTTAGGCAACATGACCTTGGCTGAACGCAAAGAAGTAGTGGGACTACCTGAACCACGAGCCGATATAATTATTTACGGCTTAGAAATTTTAGAAATTCTTTTTGATTTATTAAATATAGAGGAAATTACCGTGAGCGACTGGGGCATTCTTGATGGAATTTTAGATGAGCAAGCCTAAAAAAGCAATTAACACACTTTCAGGCTGTTGATAAAGTCTGATATTCGGCAAAATCCCTTCCCATCCACTGCTTATGTACATCTAAGTACATGAGTAGCCGCTGCTCAGGTAGTTTTACCGAATCTAAGGCTTTCTTAACAGTATGGCAGATTGTCAAACAACTATGTTTTTTGACAATCTGATACTTTATTTACCATAAAGTTAAAATGATTATTTTTTAAGCTACCTGCAAAATATCCAAAAAACTAATATGTGGTAGTTTTAAATATAGTAGTTTTAATTTCCTACCCTTGACAAGATATTATTAAATATTATATAATAAATACAAATATAGTCTTAGCTATGAAAAGCAATATTAGGTTTTATTACCTTATTCAGAGAGGTGCCGTTGGCTGTAAGGCACTAAGGTAAAAACCGAACTCGGCTTTGAGCTTTTTGAGGGAAACCTCAACGGTGGAATCCGTTATCGCCAACAAGGGGATTTTTGAATATTCAAAAATCAATTTGGGTGGTAACGCGGAATATCCGTCCCATTGCGGGGCGGTTTTTTTATGTTCTTATTAGGTTTTAAATGAAAGGAATACAATAATGGAAATAAAATATAACCCTCAAGAAATTGAAAAAAAATGGCAAAAACACTGGGAAACAGAAAAAACCTTTAAAGTAACCCACGAAAGTAATAAGGAAAAATACTATCTTTTAGAGATGTTCCCCTACCCTTCGGGCAACCTGCACATGGGTCATGTTCGCAATTACTCCATTGGTGATGTAATGGCTCGTTTTAAAAGAATGGAAGGTTACAATGTTTTACACCCCATGGGCTGGGATTCTTTTGGTTTGCCCGCAGAAAATGCCGCTATTAAAAATCAGGTTCATCCCGTGGATTGGACTTTGAAAAACATGGAAAGTATGCGTTTGCAATTAAAAACATTAGGCATCTCTTACGATTGGGATAGAGAAATAGCCACCTGCTTACCTGATTATTATAAATTCACCCAGTGGATATTTTTGCAATTATATAAAAACGGCTTAGCCTACAAAAAGAAAGCCGCTGTAAATTGGTGCCCTTCCTGTGCTACGGTTCTTGCCAATGAACAAGTGGTAGATGGTGCCTGTGAGCGGTGCGGCGCCGTGGTTGAAAAGAAAAATCTTTCCCAGTGGTTCTTTAAAATAACGGATTATGCCCAACGTTTACTGGATGATATGAAACTATTGCCCGGTTGGCCCAATAAAGTTAAAACCATGCAAGAAAATTGGATAGGACGCAGCACCGGTGTGGAAATAGACTTTGCCATAAAGGATAACAAAGAAGGCATTTCCGTATTTACCACCAGACCAGATACCATTTATGGCGTTAGCTACTTGGTATTTGCTCCTGAACATCCTTTAGTTGATGAACTTGTGGCAGGCACAGAATATGAAGCCACGGTTAAAGAATTTCAGAAAAAAATGCACAAGCTTTCCACTGTGGATCGCACATCCTCAGACTTGGAAAAAGAAGGTGTATTCATTGGCCGCTATGTGATTAATCCCTTAAACGGCGAAAGTGTTCCCATTTGGATAACCAACTATGTTATTATGGATTACGGCACAGGTGCGGTAATGGGTGTTCCCAGCCACGACCAGCGTGACTTTGAATTTGCCAAAAAATATAATTTAGGTATAAAAGAAGTTATATTGCCACCGGATAACCCCAATCTCAAGGCAGCAGATATGACAGAAGCCTATGTAGAAGAAGGAGTTTTAACAAATTCAGATATATTTAACGGCATCAATAATAAAGAGGCAATTGAAAAAATAGCCGATTACCTTGAAGAAAAAGAATTGGGTCGCCGAGTAATTAATTACCGCCTCCGTGATTGGCTCATTTCCAGACAACGCTATTGGGGTGCTCCCATTCCCATTGTATATTGCGAAAAATGCGGAGCAGTACCTGTACCCGAAGAACAATTACCAGTGGTGCTCCCATCGGATGTAAAATTCACACCTGATGGTGATTCTCCCTTAAAAACCAGCAAAAGTTTTTCCGATACTACTTGCCCCTGCTGCGGCGGACACGCAACAAGAGAACAAGATACCATGGATACTTTTGTATGCTCATCTTGGTATTATCTGCGTTATACCGACCCTAAAAATACCGAAGAAGCATTTAATAAAGAAATCAGCGACTATTGGATGAATGTAGACCAATATATCGGCGGCGTAGAACACGCTATTTTACATTTGATGTATGCCCGTTTCTTTACTAAAGTATTTCACGATTTAGGCTTAACCAAAGCACAAGAACCATTTGAAAACCTCTTAACCCAAGGCATGGTTCTAAAAGACGGCACTAAAATGTCCAAATCCGTGGGCAATGTGGTTAGCCCCGAAGCAATTATTGATAAATATGGTGCGGATACTGCCCGTTTATTTATTCTATTTGCTGCTCCCCCTGAAAAGGATTTAGAATGGAACGACTCTGCGGTTGAAGGCTGCTATCGTTTCTTAAATCGTGTATGGCGTTTGGTTACCGCCAATGCCCAAGCAAAAAAAGGTTACGATATTGCCAATCTTACCAAAGAAGATAAAGATATTCGCCGCTTGATACATACCATTATGAAAAAAGTTACCGATGATATCAGCCAGCGTTTTAATTTCAACACCGCCATCAGTGCAATTATGGAATTAACCAATGGCATGGTTAGCTATGGAGAAAACCCCAAGCACAAAGATGGTTTGGTTAAAGAAGGTATTGAAACCATTGTTTTGCTGCTTTCACCTTTTGCCCCACACATCACCGAAGAATTATGGGAAATAATGGGTCACAAAGAAGCAATAACGGATTTGCCATGGCCAAAATTTGACGAAACCGCCCTTGCAGTGGATGAAATTGAAATAGTTATCCAAATTAATGGTAAAGTAAAGGAAAAAATGGTGGTGGCATCAGGTTTAGATAAATCCGCTTTGGAAGAATATATAAAAAATACCGAAACTTTCACCGCATTAATCGGAGATATGCAGGTGGTAAAAATAATTGCTATTCCCAATAAACTTGTAAATATTGTGGTAAAACCTAATTAACTTTAAGCTTTTAAAGAGGAAAAAATGGAAATAAAACCCTTATATATTTTTTATGGTGAAGAAGAATATCTCATTAACAAAGATATTCGCTTCTTTCGTGAATATTTCACCAAATCAGACTGTTCCATTGAAGAATTTGACGGTGCTAAAACTTCCGTTGAAACCATATTGGAAGCAGCACAAACCAACCCCCTTTTCGGAGAAGAACGTTTAATTATCGTGAACAATGCACCTTGGTTTCGCCCTGCCAAGAAAAAAGAATCGGGGAAAACCAAGGATGATGCCGAGGAAAAAGCCAATGACAATCTTAAAAAGCAAAGGGAGCTTTTAGACGATTATTTTTTGGATATCAACGAAAAAACCTGTTTGGTTTTTATTGCCACAGGTTTGAGCCGCACTTTAAAATTGGTAAAATCCGCAGAAAAAATCGGCAAAGTACGAGAATACACTAAACCTAAAAAATGGGAATTACCCGGAATTTTACGGCAATATTTACGCAAACAAGGCAAAAATATTGGGCCAAAAGCCTTGGAAATACTGGTGGCGATGAGTGGTGAAGAATTGGGCAACCTTATTAACGAGTGCGATAAATTAGCACTACACGCCAGTGAAAAAGAAACTATCAGCGAAAGCGATGTTTTAAAAACAGTTTCCCACAGTGCCCAAGCCAATAATTTTCAGCTTTCCGATGCTTTGGGAAAACGAGATGTTGCCGAGGTGAAAACCTTAGCATACGCTCTTATGTCAGATATGAAACCATGGGAATACAGTGCTCTTTTTGGCTATATCGTCAACCAACTCCGCCTTTTAATTCGCTTAAAAGAAATGAGCAATCAAGGCATGAATGAAAGAGAAATTATTGCCGCAACCAAAGTAAACTCTTACCGTGTAAAATTAGGACTACCCTCCGCCCAAAAATACCATTTAACAGAATTAACCGATGGGCTGAAGAAAATGTTGGAAGTGGAACTAAAAATGAAAACCGGTAAAGCTAATTTTAAAGATACATTCCCCGTGGCATTAATCAGTATTGCGGCAAAAAAATAAATAAGCCCAAATATATAGCATCTTATACCATAAAAAATGAATATTTTCAGACTTTATCCTAATCATAGGCTTTGAAGAAAGGCTTAGATTCGGCAAAACTCACGGAATCGGGGACGTGCAGTGTACTTAAATGTACATAAGCGGTCACGATGAAGGGATTTTGCCGAATATCAGACTTTATCCAAAGCCTAACCCCTTATTCTTCTATTTGGAGAATAAGGGGTATTTTAATGCCATAAACCGAAAAAGTTAAAATCCGCCAATCAAAAAATGCAGGTATCAAACATACTTAAGCATTTTAAAATTGACGGATTTACCTATTTTCAGATTAAAAAATCTGCTGCCTTAATTATTAACCAAGGCTTTTAATAAGGATAGGGAAACATGAAAAAACATTTATTATTACCCTATTAGCTTAAACAACAAAGGTGAATTTATAATAAATTTTTTAAGAAAAACTAAAGCATTATTTGTGAAAATATTATGACTATAAGTAAAATATAAAACTTCCATTATATATTAAGGTTTCAAAAAACTGCGAAAAAAATAAAGACCATAAGCAAAAAAGTAATTTACAACTTCATAATAAGTTTAATATGACATTTTAGTGAACATACAATGTGGCTTCGACAAAAAATATAAAAATTTCTGCATATTTGCAAAATTTTATGCCTAATTTTGTCTAATGGTGCGGAAATTCTTTGTTTTTTATTCAAATTCATGGTATACTTGTATGGCAATAATTAGAAGAGAGGTTTTATGAAAATGATTAGTCTGCTGGACGTGTCCAAAAAATATAAAAACGGACAACTGGCATTAGACAATGTTTCAATGGAAATTGAAGCAGGAGAGTTTGTATTTTTATGTGGACAAAGCGGAGCCGGTAAGAGCACTCTTATTAGCTTGCTTTTTCATGAAGAAATGGTAACCAGTGGCGAGCTCATTGTCAATAACAGAAATTTAGTCCGTATTAAAAGGCGAGATTTACTTAAACACCGCAGGGAAATGGGCATGATTTTCCAAGATTATCGCCTATTACCCAAAAAAAATGTTTATGAAAATGTTGCCTATGCTATGCAAGTAACTGAACAAAAAAGAAAAGATATAGCTACCCGTGTTCCCGAAATTTTAGAAGTTGTAGGTCTTGATGACCGTGCACACAGCTTCCCTTCGGAACTTTCAGGTGGTGAACAACAGCGTGTGGCAATAGCCCGTGCTTTGGTAAATCGCCCCTCTATTTTAGTGGCTGATGAACCAACAGGTAACTTAGACCCACAAAATTCCGATGAATTGATGGAAATACTTACCCAAATTAATGCCCGTGGCACCACAATAATCATGGCAACTCATGCCAAGGAAATTGTCAACAAAATGCACAAACGTGTTATTATGCTGCATCAAGGTCATGTTGCCTATGATGAAATGGAAGGAGTTTACGATGAAGCTGCGCTCATTTAGTAGATTTTTTGTAGAAGCCTTTCAATCTATATTCCGCAACTTGGCAATGAGTTTGGCATCTATTGCCACCATTGCATTAACACTGTTTATTTGTGGAGTTTTTGGCATAGTGGTTTTAAATATCGACCACTTCGCCGGGGAAATCGAATCCACAGTGGAAATTCAAGCATTTATGGATGAAACCTTGGATCAAGCCGGTGTGGAAAAAGTAAAAGCCGATATCACAAATGTTAACGGTGTAGATACAGTAACCTTTGTTTCCAAAGATGAAGCCTTAAACTCCATGGCAAAGCGTTTGGATCAAACTCCCCAAGAATTATTGGATAGTTTAGGTGCTAACCCCTTACCGGATTCCTATTTGGTAAAAGTAAAAACCGCCGATGATGTAGTACCCACCGCCGATGTTTTAAAAGGCATTGGTGGCATTAATGATGTGAAATACGGTGAAGGCACAGTGGAAAAAATGTTTTCTCTGTTAGATTGGGTTCGCTATTTTGGTATTGGACTTATAGTTTTCCTAACCATAGCATCCATAATTATTGTGGCATTTAATATTAAAATATCCGTAGCCAGTCGCCGTTGGGAAATTACAATTATGCGTTACGTTGGTGCTTCAAACTGGTATATCCGTTGGCCTTTCTGCATTGCAGGTATGGTTATGGGGCTTATTGGTGGTATAGCATCTGTGGGCTTACTTTACGGTGCCTATTCCTTAATTATTGATAAAATCAATGCAATTATGGTATTTTCCAACTTAGTTGCACCCAATATGTATTTTATTTACATCTTTAGTGCCATGGTTATAGCCGGTGTTTTCCTTGGTTCTGCGGGGAGCATTCTCTCTTTAAATGTATATTTAAAAGAAAAAGTTAAAGCGGAGTAAGATAAATAATGAAAAAATACAGTTTAATCACCTCGGTTCTTATGGGAATTATTATTTTATTTGCAGGGTTTGGGGTTTATGCCAGCGACCTTGATGATTTGGAATCTCAACAGGATGGGATAAAACAGGATATTCAAGATACTCAAAATCAAATTGAGGAAGTAACAGGGCAAAAAAATGCTACCATGTCTGAGCTGGAATCCATGGAATCCCAGCTTGAAGTATTGGTAAATGAGATTTCCGGTTTACAAGCTCAGCTTGCCCAAGCAGAAATTGATTTAGCAAAACAACAAGAAGAATATGATATCATCGAAGCCAACCTCTTAAATTCCCAAGAGAGCATGAAAAAACGGGTTAACAGCATCTACAAAAATGGTGATATTTCATATATGGATATTATTTTCAGTTCAGAAAATGTTTCAGATTTTCTTTCCAGTTTTGTTTTCTTCGAAAAAATTGTAGAGCAAGATCAAGGCATTATTGATTCTATTCAAGAAAACAAACGCTTAGCTAAAGAAAAATTGGACCAGTTGCAACAAACCAAAGATAAAATAGAATCCGTAACCAACACCAAGAAAAATCAAGAAGCTGCCCTCAGCACACAGCAGGCAGCAAAACAAGAGGTTATGGCATCTTTGGAATCCCAAGAAGATACTTTACAAGAAGTTTTAGGTGCTTTTGAAAAAAAATCCAATGAAATAGCCGCAGAAATCCAAAAAATTACCGCAACATCTTCAGTGGTATATAACGGTAACGGACAATTTGGTTGGCCATGCCCGGGGCACAGTGTTGGCAGCGGCAATGGCTCAAAATTTGGTTACAGGGTTCACCCGGTAACCCATGTTTATAAATTACACACAGGTGTAGATATTCCGGCTCCGGGTGGCACCCCTATTTTAGCCGCAGAATCCGGACAAGTTATCACCGCCAGCTACCAAGGTGCTTATGGTAACTGTGTTATCATAGACCACGGCGGCAGTTATACCACTCTTTATGGGCATATGTCCAGAATTGGTTGCAGCTCGGGTCAATCGGTTTCCCGTGGGGAAGTTATTGGCTATGTTGGCACCACAGGTTACAGCACAGGGAATCACCTCCATTTTGAAGTGAGAGTAAACGGCACACCCCAAAATCCCCTGCAATATACTTGATAATCAAAAGCTCTAATTATCGGAAAGGTACTCTATAATGAACAAAAAAAACACAGTAATTTTATTTATCGTTCTTTGCTTTATGCTTTCATTCAGTGTAAACGCATTTGGTGCCGATATTAAAGACTTGGAATCTTCCAAAGATGAAGTTACAAACAAAATAGACGGAACCAAAGAAAAACTTGAAGGCGTAAAAGAAGAAAAAACAGCCACTCAAGAAGATTTAAGCAAAATAAACGATAAAATCGGCGTATTGCAAAACGATATATCTAAATTACAAACGGATTTAGCAGCTGCTGAAAATAATTTAGAAAAACAAGAAGCCGAGTATAAAATCATTGAAAACAACTTGCTTTCTTCCCAAGAATACATGAAAGGTCGTGTTCACAATATTTATGTAAATGGCGATATTTCTTATTGGGATGTGATTTTCAGTGCCAGTTCCGCTCAGGATTTTCTTTCCAGCTTTGTTTTTTGTGAAAAAATTGTAGAGCAGGATAAAGAAAACATAAACACTATTCAAGAAAATAAACGCTTGGCTGAAGCAAAATTAGCCGAATTAAAAGCAACCAAAGCAAAAATTGCTACCCTAAAAAGCAGCAAAGAAAACCAAGAAACTCAATTTGCTGCGGAATCTCAAACCAAAGAAGCCGTAGTGGCTGATTTATCACAGGATGAAAACTACTTAGAAGAACAAATTCAGCAAATGGCAGCAGAATCAGCCAATATTGAAGCCAGTATCCAATCCTACTATGCAGAACAAGCCGCCAAAGCCGCTGAAGCCGCCAAATTAGCAGCACAAGAAGAAGCCCAAGCTCAAACACCCGCTGCAGATGGCACCACCACAGATAATAGCGAAAATAGCGGTGGCACCACCAATCAAGGCAATGGCAACAGCAGCCCTGAATATAGTGGCACAGGCAGTATGCGTTGGCCAACCGCAGTTCAAGGCAGAATATCATCTCCTTATGGCCCCAGAAGCCGTGGTATGCACACAGGTATGGATATTGCTTGCCCCTATGGCACACCTGTTTTAGCAGCAGACAGCGGTAAAGTAATTATGGTAAAACGTCTTACTTATTCCTATGGTCAATATGTGATTATAGACCATGGCAATTCCACAAGCACACTTTACGCTCATATGTCTTCTATCAACGTAAGCGTTGGCCAAACAGTTTCTAAAGGTCAGCAAGTTGGTGCAGTTGGCAGCACAGGAAATAGCACTGGGAATCATCTACATTTTGAAGTGAGAATAAACGGCAGACATACAAATCCCGCAGGCTATATTTCCTAATAAAAATACACAAAATAAAGGCTGCGAAATCAATTCGTAGCCTTTTTTAGAATAATAAATTGCTTTTTTACATATAACAGTAAAAGAATTATAAAATATAAGTACTTTAGGTAGGAGTTACATCAGTGAAAAATAAAAACTTTATTAAAGGATTGGTAGCAGGGTTTTTAATACCCATTGCTATAATTATGGTTTTAGCTTTATTCAATGTTGGTAATATAGGCAATTTATTGCAATCCACTTACATATTACAAACAAAAAGCCTTAAATCTTTGGATTTTACAGAAAAAACCAATGGTGCCATCAAAGGTATGATGGAGGAATTGGACGACCCCTACTCATATTACATGAATCCCAAAGAGTTTAATTCTTTAATGGAAGAAGTAAATGGCACTTACGTAGGGATTGGTATTTACATTTCCCAAGAAAAAGACAGTGAATTTACCACAATAATGTCCCCTATCAAAGGCACACCCGCATTTGAAGCAGGACTACTGGCAGGGGATAAAATCATCTCCATTAATGGCAAATCCATGTCGGAAAAAACTCCAAGTGAAGTATCAAAAGCCGTAAAAGATGCTGCCACTAAAACTATCCATATAGAAATAAGCCGAGATAAGGAAACCAAGGAATTCGATGTAAAAAGAACCACAATAGATATACCCACCGTGGATGGACAATATATTAAAAATGAAGATGGTATAGCCTACATTAGCATATCACAATTTAATGATGTAACACCCACAGACCTGAAAAAAACCATTGCGGAATTACAAAAAACAGGGGAATTAAAAGGCATAGTTTTAGATGTTCGCAACAATCCCGGCGGCAGTGTGCCCGGGGTTGTGGAGGTGGCTCAAACATTTTTGCCCGCAGATGATTACATACTTTGGGTATTGGAAAAAAGCGATAAAACATCCTATAAATCAAAAAATACCAATCCGCTATCTGTGCCTATGGTTATGCTAATCAATGAAAACAGTGCCAGTGCTTCGGAAATTTTAGCAGGGGCTTTAAAAGATAATGGCGTAGCAACTTTGGTGGGCACCACAACTTATGGCAAAGGGATTATTCAAACGGTTTATTCCCTGAGAGATGGGGGTGCTGTAAAAATAACCACAGCTCAATATCTCAGTCCCAAAAAACATAAAATTCATAAAGTGGGTGTAAAACCCGATGTAAAAGTAAAAGCCAGTAGCGATGACCCCTTAACCATCTATTCCGTGGATGCCACAAAAGATAACCAACTATCCACCGCCATTAGCGAACTAAAAAAGAAAATGCAATAAACAAATTCCCTCAAAGTATAAAATACTACCGTAGTGACCCCAATAAGTTAGACTTAATAGCGTAGCAGTTAATCTGCTACGCTCAGATTTTCAAAAAACATAGTTTTTTGGCAAGATCACAGGCTGTTAAGAAAGCCTTAGATTCGGTAAAACTCCCTGAGCAGCGACTGTGCAGTGTACCTAAATGTACATAAGCAGTAGATGGGAAGGGATTTTGCCGAATATCAGACTTTATCAACAGCCTAAGCGTAGCAGTTAATCTGCTACGCTATTTTTTTGAGAGAGTTTCAAGTTTTGTGTAAACAGAACACTTGAAACTCTCTCGAATTTTTTTTATTTGTAATACTTAATTTATATAAACAACCTAAAATTCAACCATAGCCACAGCATTAAAATAAAGTAAGACCACTAAAAAGCCTTACTTTCTTTTAATTTATTTAGTTTGAATATGGAATAATTATTCCAAAAATACACTAATTATTCACAAATGTTACTTTATATCACCCTAAAAATGAAAACTATTCGCCATGCTATTATATTATATTATATGTGTACCCAATAAGAAAAACCCTTTTCATTGTTTTCCCTTCTATTAAAAAAAAGCCCTCGGCCCACACCGAGGGCTTTTTATGTACCCCTATAATCAAAACAGCAGCAAAAAATAAAATAATAAATAGAGGATAAAAGTTTAATTAAACTTTTATCCTCTATTTGTGCACTATATGGGTTTTATTAATACTGAGTAATACACGCAAATTAAAATAATATAAGCTGATTATTTTGTAGAATACACTTTATTTCCTAATTTTTTTGGTTATTATTTATTAATAAGGTCTTTGCTATTTCTAATTTCTTCAATGCCTTTTTCCAAACTTTTTTCCACATCAGCACCAAAGATATCAAGATTTTCAACTTTAAAACATAATACTTCGGGAATTCCATAAAATGTTTGGGCAAGAGCTTTAATGTAATCAAAGCCTAAATTTAGGTCTGCTATTGATCCACCGGATGTTGTTACATAGATTAGTTTTTTCCCTTTACAAAGTCCTGTTGGGATACCCTCGGAGGAATAATTAAAGCTTAAACCATGAATTGTTACAGCTTCAAAATACACTCTTAATGCAGATGGAAAAGACAAATCCCAGTATGGAGCAGCTATCACAATTTTATCTGCATCACTAAACTGTTTAGCATATTGAAATACCGGAGAGGTAAAATCATTATTTTGGATACCGGTATTTCGTTCTTGGAGGCTCTGAAAATTTAATGGCTCTATCCCGGCTTTCTCAAGATTTATTTCCTCTACTACTCCGTCCATTTGGTTTAATACTTCAGCGGCTAAAAAACGAGTGCGTGATTCAGGTCGCACACAAGCATTGATAAATAATATTTTTTCCATTTTATCACCTTTCCTGTATAGTTTTATATACCAAAATTAATAAATAAAAGTGCCCAAGCCTGGGGCATTATCAAGCTTATCAAAACCATCAATAATAACGTACAATCACATTGCTATATTTTCCATGTAAATTACTCTGTTTATGGCATTTAAATATGCTTTGGCAGATGCCTCTAATATATCCATACTGATACCTCTGCCGTTAAAGGTATCACCATTATAGTCTATTTGGGTTAAAGCTTCACCTATGGCATCTGTACCACCGGTAACTGCATTTAAGGAATATTGGGTTAAATGCACTTCCATACCTGTACAGCGGTTTATGGCATTAAATATAGCACTGATAGGCCCATCACCGCAGGATGCCTCCTCTATGGATTTATCTTTGCTTTTTAATTTCACCGTGGCGGTGGAGCTCATAGCGGAAACCGAAGATATATGAAAATATTCAATCTTCCAATAGGGTGGTACTGCTCTGATTTGTTCTTCCACCAGCACCTCAATGTCACGATCTGTGATATTTTTTTTACGGTCTGCCAGTGATTTAAAGTTTTTGTAAATCTCCTTAAAATCACCATCGCTAATTTGAAATCCCAGTTTATCCAAATGCTCTTTAAAACCGTGCCTGCCTGAATGTTTACCCATGGATATTTTTTCCGTATATACCCCTATGCTGGCAGGATCCATAATTTCATAAGTTGCACTATTTTTCAAAACACCATCTTGGTGAATGCCACTTTCGTGCAAAAAGGCATTTCTGCCGGTAACAGCCTTATTATTGGGAATGGGCATCCCCGATAAATTGGAAACCAAGCGACAGGTTCTACCCAATTCTTTAATATTGAGATTAGTTTCCAAGCCCAACAGTTGTTTGCGGGTTTCCATCGCCATAACCAGTTCTTCCATAGATGTGTTACCTGCCCGCTCCCCTAATCCATTTACAGTGCACTCCACTTGCCTTACACCGTTTTCAATGGCAGCCAAGGCATTGGCAACCCCCATCCCTAAATCATTATGACAATGGCAGCTCCAAATTACTTTATCGCTATTGGGCACAGATTCTATAACGTTTTTTACAAAATTGCCAAATTCCGAAGGCAAGGCATAGCCCACGGTATCCGGCAGATTTAAAACCGTAGCTCCCTCCTCAATAGCCAGTTGATAAACTTGTTTTAAAAATGGCAAATCAGAGCGAAAGGCATCCTCCCCTGAAAATTCAATATCCTCAAAAAACTGAGAGGCATACCTTAATTCCTTTTGCACTATATCTAAAACCTGATCTCGGCTAAGGTTAAGCTTATATTTCATGTGCAAATCAGAAATAGCAATGCAAATATGCAAACGCTGACGTTTGGCAGATGCCAAACCTGTACGCACTGCATCTATGTCTTTTTTATTGGGTCTGGCAAATCCGCAAATTACTGGACCTTTCACCATTTTGGCAATGGATTTTACCGATTCCATATCCCCTGAGGAAATCACAGGAAAACCAGCCTCGATAACATCTACATTGAGATTATCCAGTTGCTGTGCTATTTCTGTTTTTTCCCGAAAGTTAAAATTCATCCCGGGGGTTTGTTCACCATCCCGTAAAGTAGTATCAAAAATCCCCACATGATTTAGCATTACTAATCCTCCAAGAGCATATCTTCCAAAGATGCACCACCCATAACCATGGGAAATACCATATCTTCTTTGCTTACCCTAACCTCCAAAAGTGAGGTGCCTTTATGGCTTAACCATTTACTTACAGAGTCTTTTATATCTTTGGCATCTTCTAAAAGATAGCCACCGAAACCATATGCCTCGGCAATGGCACAAAAATTGGGATTACCCACAAGGTCTACGCCATAGTATTTTTTATCGCTGTAAAAGTGCTGTAATTGACGAACCATACCCAAACAACTGTTATTAAACAGTAATATTTTTATATCCATATTTTCTTGGGCAATGGTGCCCAATTCGTTAAAATTCATTTGAAAACTGCCATCTCCGGTAATGGCAACCACCGTCTTTTTTGGCTGTGCTTTTTTAGCACCGATTGCCCCGGGCAAACCGTAACCCATGGTACCTAAGCCACCTGAAGAAATAAAATTCGCTCCTGCTGCTATATTTAAGTTTTGGGCGGCAAACATTTGGTGCTGCCCCACATCTGTGGTGTAAATTACATCTTTGGGGGTTGCTTCATTTACTTCATTAAGAACCGCACCTGCAAATTGGGTATTTTTCGGTGGCCACAGCTCCTGCCATTTAGCAACCATATCACACCATGTTTGTGATTTTTTTGGTTCAAGCTTTTTATTTAAAGCCTCCACCACCAAATTAACATCACCCACAATGGGAGTACCGGATAAAATATTTTTGCCTATTTCCGCAGGGTCTATATCTATATGAATAATTTTTGTATTATCGGCAAATTTCCCATTATTTAAAGTTACCCTATCATCAAAGCGGCAACCGATGGCAATTAGCAAATCGCACTGGGAGATGGCATAATTTGCTCCGGGGCGACCATGCAAACCCAACATACCTAAGTTTAAGGGGTGGTCGCTATCTAAAGCACCAAGCCCCATTAAAGTGGAACAAAGGGGCGCATTTATGGTTTCGGCTAAAATTTTAACCCCGGGTTGGGCATTGGCACTTATTACACCGCCACCTGCATAAATCAGGGGTCTTTGGGCTTCCTTTATCAAGGTTAAAGCTTTTTTTATCTGCTTTGAACTCCCTTTGGTAGTGGGCTGATATCCGGGTAAATTAAGCTGTTTTCTGTGTTCACCTTTGCATAATGCCATGGCAATATCTTTGGGCACATCTATAAGCACAGGGCCTTTTCTACCTGTGGAAGCTATATGAAAAGCCTCATCAATAATTTCAGGGAGCAATTCCGCATCTTTAACCAAATAATTATGCTTGGATATGGGTTGGGTTATTCCTGTAATGTCAGTTTCCTGAAAGGCATCTGTGCCGATTAAATCCGTGGATACCTGACCTGTTATTAAAACTATGGGAATGGAATCCATATTGGCAGTGGCGATACCTGTAACCAAATTGGTAGCCCCAGGTCCCGATGTGGCAATTACCACCCCTGTTTTACCGCAGGCTCTGGCATAACCGCTGGCAGCGTGAACAGCCCCTTGCTCTTGACGTACCAATATATTTTCTATTTTACTGTTAGCCAATTCATCATAAACCGGTAAAATAGCACCACCGGGATAGCTAAATACCACTTCTGTACCATTTCTTTCCAAGGATTCTATTATGGCTTCTGCACCTGTTTTCATCACTTATGCCTCCCCTCTTTAGCGCCACGGGTTAAAGCAACTTTGCCTGTTCTTGCCATTTCTTCAATGCCAAAAGGTTGCAAATATGCTTCCATAGCTTCTATTTTTTCGCTATCGCCTGTTGCCTCTATCATCATAGAATCCACGGCTATATCCACTATTCTGGCACGAAATACGTGGAGCATAGTATCCATTATTTCCCCACGATGCTCAGGAGTGAATCGCACTTTTACTAAAATAAGTTCACGACCCACCGATGGCTCTTGGGTTATATCCTGAATTTTTACCACATCTATAAGCTTATAAAGCTGTTTGGTAACTTGCTCGATAATGCGGTCGTCACCCTCCACCACTATGGTCATTCTTGACATATCAGGGTTTTCCGTGGTACCCACAGCCAAGCTATCGATATTAAAGCCACGTCGGGCAAAAAGTCCCGATACTCTGGACAATACACCTGATTTATTTCTAACCTGAACAGATAAAACATGGAGCATAATTTTCCCCTCACTATCCTATAATTCTATCTTAGAATACTATCTTACAATAATCGCCCCGGTAGATGCCGAGGTAACTCTGTTGGCATACTTACTTAAATAACCTTTGGTAATTTTTGGTTGGGGTTTTACCCAATTTTTTTGACGCTTTGCCAATTCATCAGCCTCAACTTTTAATTCCAATTTATGATTGGGGATATCAATAAAAATCAAATCCCCTTCTTCAACTAAACCAATTAAACCGCCATCCGCAGCTTCAGGAGATATATGGCCAATGGCAGCACCTCTTGTAGCTCCTGAAAAACGACCGTCGGTTAATAAAGCCACGCTTTCTCCTAAGCCCATGCCCTGCACCGCCGAGGTGGGAGTGAGCATTTCACGCATACCCGGGCCGCCTTTTGGCCCTTCATAACGGATAACGATAACATCGCCTGATTTAATTTTACCGCCATATAGTGCGGCTACCGCATCTTCTTCACCCTCAAAAACTCGGGCAGGGCCTTGATGCACCATCATTTCAGGTGCCACCGCAGCTTGTTTAACCACACCGCCATCAGGTGCTAAATTACCACGTAAAATAGCTAAACCACCACGTTTACCATAGGGTTCTTCCATGGTGCGGATAACATTATCATCTACCACCTCAACGGTTGCCAAATTTTCCTTTAATGTTTTGCCCGTAACAGTGATACCATCTAAATACAAAAGATTTTTTTCGCTCAATCTTTTCATCACTGCGGGTATACCCCCGGCAGCATCCAGTTCATCTATATGGTGATTGCCCGCAGGTGCTAATTTACAAAGATGGGGGGTTTTCATAGAAACTTCATTAACCATATCCAAATTTAATTCTACCCCTGCTTCATAAGCGATGGCAGGGAGGTGCAAAACAGTATTGGTGGAGCAACCCAAAGCCATATCCACGGTTAAAGCATTTTGGAAAACCTCCGGTGTCATAATATCCAAAGGACAAATATTTTTCTCCAGCATTTCCATTACTTTTATACCTGCACGTTTTGCCAAGCGTATTCTACCGCTGTGCACCGCAGGTACAGTACCGTTACCAGGCAAGCCCATCCCCAAAACTTCCGTAATGCAGTTCATGGAATTGGCAGTAAACATACCGGAACAAGAACCACAACCCGGACAGCAATTATCTTCAATATTACACAAATCTTCATCGCTGATTTTTCCTGCAGCATGGGCACCAACTGCTTCAAAAGCGGAATTTAAGTCTAAATCTTTACCCTTGTATTTTCCTGTGAGCATTGGGCCACCGCTAACAAAAACAGCAGGAATATTTAAACGTGCCGCCGCCATAAGCATACCCGGCACTATTTTATCGCAATTAGGAATAAACACCAAGGCATCCATAGCATGGGCACTTGCCATAACTTCAATGGAATCC
The DNA here is from genome assembly GCA_036644995.1 of Clostridiales bacterium. GTDB lineage: Bacteria > Bacillota > Dehalobacteriia > UBA7702 > UBA7702 > Cryptoclostridium. The sequence continues at coordinate 55,385 of JAVXOZ010000001.1, forward strand.
GTTATTAATTCACGGCTGGCAAGGGAATATTTCATACCGATATGCCCCATGGCAAGACCATCGCAAACTGCAATAGAACCAAATTCCATGGGTGTACCACCAGCCATGCGGATACCGGCTTTTACCGCCTCGGCTATGCTACGCAAATGAACATGACCCGGAACTACCTCGTTAAAGCTATTTACAACCCCAATAATGGGGCGTTCTATTTCCTCATCTATCAAACCAAGAGCCTTTAAAAGTGAACGCTGTGAAGCTCTTTCGGAACCTTTTTTCATAATATCGCTACGCATAATTTATAATCCTCCCATTCTGTTGTATCTTTATATTATATATTAATTAAAAATGCAAAGTCAAGTTTATTTACCAACAAAAAACTTTAATTTAAAAAATTCCTAAATTTGTGGGCTGGGCACAAATTTAGGAATTTCATATTTACTTAATTTAGTATTTACTTAATTTAAAATTTATAAATTTCTTCGGGTTGAAATAATCTTACATCGCTGTGGTTTTCCAATAGTTTTTCAGCTTTGTCTAAATCCGTGGGTTTTAAAATTACACAGGCTTTACCATCTATATCGCAGGTAAAGGCATAGATATATTCAATACCTATTTTTTCCTCATTCAGCATGGATAAAACCTGTGACAAAGAGCCGGGTATATCCGGAAATTCCACCGCTAAAATTTCGGTAACAGAAACAGTATAATCGTGTTTTTTTAGCAGCTCGGCACTTTCTTCAGGATAATCCACAATTAAACGCAAAATTCCAAAATCCGTGGTATCCGCCATGGATATTGCCCGTAAATTAACATTATTTTTTGCTAAAAAACTGGTAATATCCGCCAATCTACCGGAAATATTTTGCACAAAAACAGATAATTGTTTTACTAACATAGGTTATTCCTCCTTCACTTTGTAGGTTGATTTCTTAAATCCACAATGCGTTTTGCTTTGCCTGTAAACCGTTCAATGGTTTTTGGCTCCATCAAAGTAATTTTACAATCCAAACCCAGCACCGAACGGATATTTATACGGATTTGTGCTCTTAATTTTTCCAAAGCACCATATTGGTCAAGAAGGCTGCTATCTGTTAATTCCACTCTGATTTCCAAGACATCCATAAATTTTTCCTTGGTTAAAATTAACTGATAATGTGGCCCAATATGGGGTGCAGTAACCAAAACACTCTCAATTTGTGAGGGAAATACGTTCACTCCTTTAATAATTAACATATCATCGGTACGCCCCACAACTTTGGTCATCCGTGTTTGGGTTCTGCCACAGGGGCAAGGCTCATAAATCAAATGCCCCACATCTTTGGTGCGATAGCGAAAAATAGGAAAAGCCTCTTTGGAAAGGGGGGTAATTACCAATTCCCCATCTTCACCTTCGGCGGCGGGTTCTAAAGTATCGGGGTTTAAAACTTCTACTATAAAGTGGTCTTCATTTATGTGCATACCATTACGATACAGGCATTCCCCTGAAAGTCCCGGGCCGCCAAGTTCTGTAAGTCCGTAATTATCATAAACCGTTACGCCAACATTTTTTTCAATCTGATCTCGCATTTCAGGGGTACACATTTCGCTGCCGTAAAGCCCCACACGTAATTTTAATTTATCCGCAATGCCCATTTCTTTTGCCAATTCACTGAGATACACGGCGTATGAAGGGGTAGCGATGGAAACAGTAACCCCAAAATCTTCCATAAGCATTAATTGCTTTTCACTGCTGCCGCTGGATATAGGCACCATCATCGCACCTAATTTTTGCATACCATAGTGTAAGCCAAAAGCGCCGGTAAATAAGCCATAACCAAAAGAATTTTGGGCTATATCTTCAGAGGTAACCCCTGCTGCAGATATAATACGAGCCATGCAATCACTCCAAATATTTAAATCGTTACGAGTATATCCACCCACTATGGGCTTGCCCGTAGTCCCTGAAGACGCATGAACTTCCACCACTTCATTTAAAGGTGAGGCAAATAAACCAAAGGGATAATTATCCCGTAAATCACTTTTTTGAGTCATGGGTAAACGCCGAATATCATCTAATGTTTTAATTTGATCCGGGGTAACCCCTACCTCATCCATTATTTTTTTATAATAAGGAACTTGCTCATAACATCTTTTTACCATTTTTTGCAATTTCCCAAGTTGGAGCCTGTTCATATCCTCCCTGGGCATAGTTTCCATATCCTCTTGCCACATTACGGTTTTCATTTTAATCCTCCAAAATCTACCTAAAGTGAAAGGACATGAAACCCTGCCTCATGCCCTCTTTCAACTTTTAAACTAAGACTAACCAATGATTTAATTTTACTCCATACCAAGGTTATTGTCAACATTGCACTTAAGTGCTTTGTTTCGCTGATTTTATATGCAAACTCTATTTAATTTCAATCTTCAAAGTTATCCACAGGGTGCCAATCTTTTTGCACTTCCACTTGGGTACCTGAGTGTTCACTGAAGGTTTCAGCAAAATGCAGACTACCCTTGGCATCGGATTGGAAAAAATAATAGCTGTTACTTTCAGGGTAAAGGGCGGCATTAAGTGACATTTCACCGGGACAACAAATAGGACCAATGGGTAAACCCGGGTATAAATATGTATTATAGGGTGAATCGAATTTAGTATCCGCAGTGGAAATAATGGTTTTTTTTACACCCATGGCATATTCCACAGTCACACAGGATTGTAATTTGGGCTGTGCCCCCCAATTATTCAAACGATTGTGGAATACTCCGGAAATAGTGTAACGGTCACTTTTTAAAGCAGCCTCACTTTCTATAATGGAAGCCAAAGTGATAATCTCATCAAAAGAATAGCCCAATTCTTCACATCTATTTTGATATGTAGAAGTGTATACCTTATTTCCAAAATTTCTCAACATTTCATTAATAATAATTTTTGGTTCGGTATTTTTATTAAAATAATAGGTATCAGGAAAAAGATAGCCCTCTAAATCCGTTCTTTTGGTAATATCCTTTAAAAAATCATAATTATAAAGTTCCATATTGCAGGCTGCCATAAAATCTGCGGCACTGCAAATTCCTGCTTTTTCGTATATTTTAGCAATTTGTTTTACTTGCTTACCTTCGGGAACAGTTACTTTAATATCTGCGGTTTGGGGTGTGGAAAGCTCCTTAAAAATATCGTTATAGCTGCTGTGTGCAGATATTTCATGGTTTCCCATTTGCCATGCCCCATCTATATTTTTTATTTTGGCTATTATCCTAAATTCGCCTTTGCTTTTAATTATTTGATTTTTCTGCAAAATTTCCGCAATATCAGCGGTAGTCGCTCCTGATGGTACAAGGACTTTTGCCCCATCTTTGGTTAAAATACCACGGTATTCCACATAAGAAAACCCCACAAATGCCAAAACCAAAACCATAAATAAAGATAACAGAGCAATAAGAATTCCTTTGTGACTTTTTTTTGGTGTAACAGGTTGATTTACTTCAATCTTCGCCATAGTTCACTCCCAATTTCAATGCTAACATATGTAATGATATAATAATTTTAACATAAAAATAAAAACAAGTAAACCAAAGAAACAATAAACACAAACCTCGCCCACTTAAAATGGCATATTCAAATTTTTTACTCATTCCTCATCGAATTAAAATCACATATTCAAGTTTTTTAATCATTAAACATAGGGGTAGACATATAGCGTTCCCCTGTATCAGCCAGCAGCACCACTATAACTTTACCTTGGTTTTCACTGCGTTTTGCCAGTTCTCCACCTGCCCACACCGCAGCAGCAGCGGATATTCCCACCAAAATACCTTCTTCTTTTGCCAAGGCTTTGCCTGTGGCAAATGCGTCTTTTGAGGTTACGGTAATAATTTCATCACATATTTTTTTATTAAAATTTTTGGGTACAAACCCTGCACCAATACCCTGTATTTGATGTGCTCCGCTTTTACCTTGGGATAGCACAGGGGAATCATCAGGTTCAACCGCCACTATTTGCACTTGGGGATTTTGAGATTTTAAATATTCCCCAACCCCGGTTAAAGTACCACCTGTACCCACTCCTGCCACAAAAATATCCACCTTACCTTGGGTATCCCGCCAAATTTCAGGTCCTGTGGTTTCTCTGTGTGCTTTCACATTGGCAGGATTGTCAAATTGTCCCGGTATAAAGCTATTGTCCATAGTTTTTGCCAATTCCTCAGCCTTAGCTATGGCACCCCCCATGCCCAAAGCCCCCGGGGTTAAAACCAGTTCTGCACCATAGGCTTTTAAAAGATTGCGCCGTTCAACACTCATGGTTTCAGGCATAGTCAAAATTACCCTATACCCTTTCGCCGCCGCAATGGAGGCTAAACCTATCCCTGTATTGCCACTGGTAGGTTCAATGATAACCGAGCCTACTTTCAGCAAACCCTTAGCTTCTGCATCTTCTATCATGGCAACTGCCACACGGTCTTTAACGCTGCCTGCGGGATTAAAAAATTCCAATTTCCCAATGATATCCGCATTTAAACCACGGTTTTTTTTATATTGTACCAATGCCAATAATGGTGTATTCCCCACCAAATCAGTTAATTTATCATATATTTTACTCATATTTTACTCCAATAATTAAGATTCAATAATTTAAACCCCAAACTTTTAGAAGGGGTTAAAATCACCATAAGCTAAAATTAATCAACGTTCAGTGTACTTTTATCCACATAAAACATAGAACATTTTAGTTTTTTTAAACATTAGCCATTCAAGGAGGTATGGCTTAGTGCTTGGTCTAAATCGTATATAATATCATCTATATGCTCTATGCCGATGGAAAGCCGTACTGTGCCTGTACCTATGCCTGCGGCTTTTAATTCTGCTTCATTCATTTGGGAATGAGTGGTGCTGGCAGGGTGAATAACTAAAGATTTAGCATCTGCAACATTGGCAAGTAAGGAAAAAATTTCCAGTTTATCAATGAACTTAATGGCAGCTTCTGCCCCACCTTTCACTTCCACTGTAAAGATAGAACCTGCACCCTTAGGGAAGTATTTATTATAAAGCCGATGATAGGGATTATCTTTTAAAGATGGATGGTTTACTTTTTCAATTTGAGGATGCTTATTTAAAAACTCCACTACTTTTAAGGCATTTTCCACATGACGCTCCACCCTTAAAGATAAGGTTTCCAATCCTTGCAGAAAAATAAAGGAATGTACAGGGCTAATAGTTGCACCCAAATCTCGCATAATAGTGGCTCGCACTTTGGTTATAAAAGCGGCGTTACCACAAGCTTGGGTAAAAACTATACCGTGATAACTGGGATTAGGACGGGAAAGCCCGGGGAATTTATCATTTTGTGTCCAATCAAATTTACCGCTGTCTATTATTATTCCACCGATGGAAGTGCCGTGACCACCAATAAATTTTGTGGCAGAATGCACCACTATATCTGCACCATGTTCAATGGGGCGGAAAAGATAAGGGGTAGCAAAGGTATTATCCACAATCAAGGGAATCCCGTGCTTATGAGCTATGGCAGCAATGGCATCCATATCCAAAAGATTGGCATTGGGATTACCCAAAGTTTCCATAAACACAGCTTTGGTATTGGGCTTAATGGCTTTTTCAAAATCTTCGGGGTTATCACTTTCCACAAAGGTAGTGTTGATACCCATATCCACAAAGGTATTGGCAAGAAGATTATAGGTGCCCCCATAAATAGTGGTGGCAGAAACTATATGGTCGCCATTTAAAACTATATTTTGAAAAGCATAAGCAATAGCTGCTGCTCCCGATGCGGTAGCCAAAGCACCCACCCCTCCCTCTAAGGCAGCCATGCGTTTTTCAAACACATCGGAAGTGGGGTTTTGCAAACGAGTGTACATATTGCCATCTTCACTGAGGTCGAACCTGGCTGTTGCTTGGGCACAATTTTTAAACACATAGGAGGTACTTTGATAAATAGGTACCGCCCGAGCATCTGTTACGGGGTCTGGAATTTCTTGCCCCACATGAAGCTGCTTTGTTTCAAATTTTAATTCTCTATTTTCCTTCATTTAATTTTCCTTCTTTCATAATATGCCTGGTTTATATAGCTTATTTTAAATCCTATGATTTTTATATGATTTAGATTATATCATAATTTATTTTTTATTTCCACAAATATTTAGGTAATTCTGTAAACTTTTAAAACTAACAGCTTAACATTAAAATCTCCATGGAATACCTTTTTACAGATAAAGCAAAAAGTAAGTTTATCAATTTTCAATTTATTTACAACCGTTACATTTTTGGCTATTATCTGCACCCTTTATCACATCAGCCAAGGTAACACCATCTATATAGGTATTTATAGCACCATACAAACCTTGCCAAAAATCAATGGTTAAGCATTGGTCTGCTCTGGGGCAAATATTTTCTTCATCATTTAAGCAAGCCACCGGTGATAAATTCCCCTCGGTAGCCCTTAAAATATCACCCACGGAATATTTTTGAGGCTCTTTGGTTAAGCGATAGCCACCCTTTGCCCCACGTGAACTTTTTATATAACCTGCCTTGCTGAGATTCCCGGCTATTTGCTCTAAATATTTTACGGAAATATCTTGTCGTAGCGAAATATCTTTAAGTGAAATACTTTCACCAACATCATTTAATGCCAAATCTGCCATCAAACGCAGTGCATATCTGCCCTTGGTAGAAATCATCATAGTGCCACCTCCTATATCCTAACTATAACATAGGAATTAACCGAAATCAATTATGGAATTTTTTTATTTTTCCCGTAAAAGGCTGTATTTATTGACAATATAATAGAAAAATGCTAATATTTTATAATATATCTAAATAAGGAGGGGTAAAAATGCCTATTAAAATCCCCAATAAATTACCTGCCACTAAAATATTAAGTAACGAAAATATATTTGTAATGAAAGAAACCAGAGCGGCATCTCAGGATGTACGCCCCTTAAAAATAGTGCTTTTAAACCTAATGCCCAGTAAAATAACAACGGAAACGCAACTTGCCAGACTTATTGGCAATACCCCACTCCAAGTGGAAGTGGAGCTGATGCAAATAACCAATCATAACCACAAAAACACTTCCGAAGAACATATGCTGGCATTTTATAAAACCTTTGCAGATTTAAAACACAGCCGCTTTGACGGCATGATAATTACCGGCGCACCTTTGGAACATTTGGAATTTGAAGATGTGGAATATTGGGAGGAACTCTGCGAAATAATGGAGTGGAGTAAAACCCATGTTTTTAGCACCTTTCATATTTGTTGGGGTGCTCAGGCAGGGCTATACTATCACTTTGGCATTAAAAAAATACCTCTAAAAAAGAAACTTTTCGGGGTATTTCCCCACTCTGCGGATTACAAGCAATCTATGTTGTTTCGGGGTTTTGATGATGTGTATATGGTGCCACATTCACGCCATACCACCAACCTGCGTGAAGATATAGAAGCCAATCCTGAGCTGCGTATTTTATCATCTTCCCAAGAAGCAGGAGTACACGCCGTTTCCACCAAACGGGGTCATCAGTTTTTCATCACCGGTCACTCGGAATATGATAGTACATCTTTAAAAGAAGAATATTTACGAGATGTTAATGCCGGGCTTGAAATTGATATGCCCAAAAACTATTTTCCCAATGACGACCCCACCAAAGAACCCATTGTTACCTGGCGTTCCCATGCCAACCTTTTATACTCAAATTGGTTAAACTATTTCGTTTACCAGACCACTCCCTACGATTTAAACACTTTAAAATAAATTTTTCATTAAAAAATCTGTCAAGGAAAAGTAGTCTTTTCCCTGACAGATTTTTACTTTATTTATGATTCTAAATTCCAAACCAAACACCACTGGTATTAAAAGGCATAATAAAACAAATAAACACACCAAATTCAATACATACAAAATATTTTTCAAAGATAAACGGTTTAAAATTAGTAAATTTACCTATTATCACCCACTATTAACCATTAAAATTTTGCAAAATCAGCCATTAAGGGAATCCTGAATAAGTTTTGTGATATTTGCGGCGGTTTGCACTTCATGGGTTATAAACTTACCATTGTGAAACAAGCTGTATGCAGTATAGGGTGACGGAGATTCTTTAGGGTGCATAGTGCCTGTTTCCTCTACCAAAGAATTTTTATCTCTGGGGATATCAAAACGAATAGTCTTTAGCTCCACTCCCAAGTCTTGGGCGGCAGCTTTAGCTATGGGCACATATTTAGCGGTAAATGGGCATTGGTGGGAATAATAGAGCACCCAGCCCATTTCTTCGGTTTCACCCTTCACAGCGGTTTCTAAAAATTTTGGGGGTTCTGCTCCATCTTCAAAGGGCAAATACATCAATTCAAAATAAGGAGCGGCGGTATCTGCCAATTTAAAGCCACAATGCTCCAAAAACTTTTTATCCGCCATATATGGTCTTTTACTTGGGGAGGTTAAAGCCACCAAGCCTTTTTTGCCCTTGATTTTGGACTCCCCAATACATTCACGCAATAAAACTTTTGAGCCGCCTTTACCTTGGTATTTACCAGCCACCCACAGGCAATTAATAAACATATACTGAGGGGCTTCAATGGGACACCAAGCATCGTCCCCGGGCATATATTCAATAAAAAACTTGCCTCGCACATTTGCTTTGCGGAAAACTAAGCCATCTTCAAAATTATTTTTCATCCATTCTTTTTTTGCCTTAACACAGGTAGAATCGCTTAAAGAGCAACAAATATGCTCGTCATCTATATTTTTATAATCAACTATTACCGTTTCCACAATATTCTCCTCAAAATCATATTTGTTTTATATTTTACAGGATTTTTGCAAATTTTGCAATGATTGTTAAAATATACCTTATAAATATTATAAAAAACCCGGTAAACATAAAAGTTTACCGAGTCAGATTGTCAAAAAACATAGTTTTTTGGCAAGATGTCGGGATGTTAAGAAAGCCTTAGATTCGGTAAAACTCCCTGAGCAGCGGCTGTGCAGTGTACCGAGATGTACATAAGCAGTCGATGAGAAGGGATTTTGCCGAATATCAGGCTTTATCAACAGCCTAAACCCGGTAAACCATAAAAGTTTACCGGGTTTTCCCTTGTAGAAAAAATAAAATTTTACTTTTAAGATATTAAGGCGGCACACAAAGGTTAAATAGGAAAACCCCACCACTTTAAAACAGCATAAACCAAGGCTAATGTTTTAAATTTATAGTTATAAATTTTCCTAAAATAAACCTTATCGGCAGTTTTTAAAGTTCGTCTTTTAATATCTTAGTTAGTTCGTCTACGACTTTGCCAATGTCATTGGCACGTTCTACTGCTTTGGAAAGATGATGCTTGTGTGCCACTGTAAGTGCATTGAATTTTTCTGCACCGCTGAGAATATAATAGTATGCCTCAGCAGTATCACGCAACACGTGGGCGGCACTCTCGGGTGAATAAGGGCTGTTGTTATCAAAATCTTGCATGGGGAACCTCCTTTATTTTTTTGATTTTATGATAAAATTGTATTTTTTATGACCCGGTATAATCATCTTACCTATTTCATAAAACCATAAGTAAGAGGTGAAAAATGGAAAATACAGTACGAGAAATACTTCATAATTATCCTATTCACTTTGATAGGATTGTGACACTAAAATCTGAAAAAATTTGGGAAATTAATGCCCAAGAAGGCTCTTTTATACTAAAAGCACTACCTTATCCAAAGGAAGAAACGGACTTCATCATCGGTGCTATGAAACATTTGCAGGCTGAAAATTTTACCCATTTTAATGCTGTTTTACCTACCCTAAACTACAAAGACACATTGGCACACAGTGGGCAATTCTTTTTTCTTACCAAAACCATAGAGGGACGTGAAGCCTCATTTATCAACGAAGAAGATGCTCCAAATTTAGGTGAATTTTTAGCCCATTTTCATAAAGCCACCCGTGGTTACCACCCCCAAGCACCCTACCCCGGCAGGATAAAATGGGGCAACTGGGATAAGATGATAGAAAATAAAAAAATCGATTTAATAAATTTTCAAGAAACATCACCAAAAAAAGGTGATTTTAACCGCATTTTTCGGCGATTTGTACCATATTATTTAGAAGAAGCCAACATTGCCCAAGATTACTTTAAAACCACTGAATATATGGAAATTTGCCGTGAGGAAGAAAAAAGCGGCGGCTTTTGCCACCACGATTTGGCACACCATAATTTCATAATCAACGAAACACCAAATTTAATAGATTTTGATTACGTTTTAGCGGATATCCGCTGCCACGATATTGCTAATATTTTATGTAAAATATTAAAAATGAACCACTGGGATATTAAAATTGCCTTTGCAACTTTGGTGGCTTATGACAAAGCTTCGGCTCTTAAAAAAGCAGAAATACCCATATTAAAAGCCATGCTCCGCTTCCCCCAAGATTTTTGGCAATGCGGTTTTGCCCGCTATGAAGAAAACGATGCCACCTCACGCAACGAAAAAAAACTGCGACACTGGGTAAAAGAACGCACTTTAAGAAAAGAGGCTTTAGAAAAACTGGAAACTATGTTTTAGGAGGTTTACAGTGGAAATTTTTATAGATGGCCGTGCCACGGTGGAATATTGTGGCACCGGCATGGGAACATATACCCACAACCTAATACAAGGATTAAAAGGTGAAATAAAAAGTCCTTGTAAAATTGCACTTTCTCACAGTGAATATGCAGATATAAACCACATAGAAACCCACTGGGAGCATACAAAAGAAAATCCAAAATTCTGGCAGTATGTTCACCAAAATCCTCTGGCATCTGATTTACATTGTGATATGCTCCACAACCCCCACAACGGTTTTGGCATACCAAAAAATGCAAATTTCCCCATAGTTACCACTATTCACGATGTAATACCTTTGATTATGCCTGAATTTTGCGGCTCTCCATATAGAGAAATTTTTGCCGAGGAAATTAAAAATTACGCTCTATGCTCCCAACATATCATTGCTGTTTCCCAAAGAACAAAGGCGGATATTATGGAATATCTAAACGTACCTGCCAAAAAAATTACAGTGATACATCAAGGCACAGAAAGTATTTTTAAACCCATAAATTCTGATACCGCAGTGGGATTTTTAGCAGAAAAATACGGCATTAAAAATGATTTTTTACTCTATGTAGGGGGATTTAATCCCCGTAAAAATCTGACAAAACTGGTTACCGCTTTTGCAAAAATACAAAATGAAATACCATGGAATCTTTTATTATTAGGCAAAGAAGGCAAACGTTCCGCTGAGATAAAAAAACTTATATTAAGTTTAAATTTAGAAAATCGCATTAAATTTTTGGGTTATATACCACGTATTCATCTGCCTTATTTTTACAACGCCGCCAAATTATTTATTTACCCTTCTCTTTACGAGGGCTTCGGTTTGCCACCTTTAGAGGCTGCATCTTGCGGTACAGCGGTGATGGTTTCCCGCACCGCAGCATTGCCCGAGGTGATGAAAAACTGTGCATTATACATAGACCCCGATGATGATAGCAGCATTGCCCAAGGTATTTTATACATTTATAATAATGAAAAAGAAAGAATTTTTTTAGCCAAAGAAGGGCTAAAACGCAGCCGACAATTTTCTCCAAGTTTAGCGGCAAAAAAAACTTTGACAATATATGAAAACCTTTGTCGATAAGGTTCTATGGGCAAAAAAAACTTCATATAAATATCCATAAACCAAAGTAACTGAGGAGGATATAACCATGGAGTTTTGCTCTGAAATAATACGCCAAGTAGATATTCCCGAATCTTTGCCACTTATAAAAAATTTGTCTGCTCTCACAGGGAGCATCATTTTAAAAGATGCTGTACACATTGATAATTCCCTGCGGGTAGAGGGTGATTTATTGTGGCAGGGCTTTTTTCCCGATAACAGAGATGGCAGTAAATGCCTGTGGGAAGGTGCAGAATATTTTCAAGAGGAGCTTTCTGTTTCCAATTTAAAAGTGCGTGAACCTTTTATGATAGAACCACAGGTTTTATCTGTTAGCGGCGAGGAAACCACGGATAACCATTATAATTTAACATTTTCCGTGAGATGGTGGGAAGATGAAAAAAGAATTAGCGAAGATGAAGAAAACTTTGAGCTGGAGCTGAAAGAAATAGATGAAAATTTTCGTGAAACCATTGAAGATTTTGAAAAAACAGGGATAGAAGATAACTTGCACCCTGAACCCAAGGAAATAATTACCCCAATGGCAGAACCTTTTAAGCCAAACACCACCGAAATATGTAATGATTTTCGTGAGCTGCGTAAAAAGAAAGATGCCACCAAAGCTGCAATGGCACCTATGGCAGAAACCGATGATGAGGAGCATGCCACCATGCTCCATGATGATATTTATGCCCAATGCCCACCCTATTGCCTACGCTATTACAGAGCACGTGAAGGGGATAGCATAGAATCCATAGCCGAACGTTTTGCTGTTTCCATAGCTAAAATGCGTGGCATCAACGAGTTGGATGAAGTAGGTTCTATCCAGGGTCGCATGGTACGTATACCCCAGCAAAATTAAAAAAAAGCCTAAGCGCAAAAGTTACGCTTAGGCTTTTTTTTAGATTAGGTACAATATCAAATTTTCCCAAAGCAGCATCATAAATTACCGGATTGTCAAAAAACATAGTTGTTTGACAAGATATCAGACTGTTAAGAAAGACTTAGATTCAGTAAAACTCCCTGAACAGCGGCTGTGCAGTGTACCCAAATGTACATAAGCAGTGGGTGGGAAGGGATTTTGCCGAATATCAGACTTTATCAACAGCCGGGATTCCCCATTGTAAAACAATGGGGAACATAGATTGCCAAAAAACATAGTTTTTTGGCAAGATATCAGACTGTTAAGAAAGACTTAGATTCGGTAAAACTCCCTGAGCAGCGGCTGTGCAGTGTACATAGATGTACATAAGCAGTCGGTGAGAAGGGATTTTGCCGAATATCAGACTTTATCAACAGTCTGAAATTACTTATTTTATGGATGAGTTTATATAAAGGAATTTTAGGCTTATCTGCTTTTTAATCTTTCTACCAGGCTTTCTTGGGAAATAGAGCGATAAACCAAAAGCGGTATACCTATGCCCAATATGATAAATACAGGCAAGGACAACCAAATCATAGCCATGGTAAAGTTTTTACTAAAGAACCAAAATAGCGATTCAACAGAATCCATTACAAAACCATAGATGAAAAGATTGATGATACTGCTGAGAATTATGGCGGCAATGCCATAAAAAAGACCTTCGACAATTAGCATTTTTTTAAGCTGTTTTCCCGTCATACCTATGGATTGGAGCATGGCGATTTCCCGTTTCCGTGATACTATACCAGTGATTTCCGCATTTATGAAATTTAAAACACCAACAATACCGATGATTAAACTCAATGCTCCCCCCACAAATAAAAACATCGTTTGAAAGCCCTTAAATTCATGGGTGTAGCTGGCTTTGGATTCGTAATTCATCCCTGTTTCCACATTCTGGGTATAGTTTTTCAAAAAATCTTCCATGGATTTAGTATGGGCATCATCGGTATTCAGCAAATAAACCATAGATGAGATTCCTTGGGGAGCATCTGCTGCCATTCTATCTGAATGCAAAATATATTGACCGGCGCTGGAGTAGCGTTGGGAAATAGCATAGGGTATAACCACCGTTGCCACCACTGTATACTGTTGGGAGCAGGGGTTGTTTTCCACTAACTTTTGAGTTTTTTCATCAAAGCTTCTGTCATTATAATCCACGGTTATTTTATCCCCTATTTTAAATCTGGCTTCATCCATATTGGGCACGCCATAATCATCATCGTGAACCACTTGAATAATTGCGTTATTATTTCTTAAATAGTTAGAGTTTACACTCCCCTCCACCACTTTCAAGTAAGATAAAGACAGATCATCCATACCGAAAATATCCATGGGTTCATCTATCAAATCATTGGGTGCAGCTTTTAAATATTCGGGGTTAAGGTGTTCTTTTGGCACATTTTTATAATATTCCCACCATTGTTTTTGGGGTAATTTATAGCTGCTCATTTTGGTATATTTATTGATAATACTTGCAGATTCAATCCCCTTTTGACTATCTATATTTTCAACTACTTGGGGTGGAACATTGGTATTTTCGCCGCTATACTCATATTTAAAATATTCATTACTGGCTACTACAAAATCTGTTACCACAAATTTTTCTAAATACCTATCCATATCAAAACCCTTGGTAAAGCTGTATGTGGCATTTAACAGCACCACACTTAAAGCCAAGGAAATTACCACCAAAATAGTTTTTTTGCGATTCCGCATCACATTGGCATATGCCATTTGCCATATTTTACTGCCTTGTTTGGCTTTTTTCAGACCTTTTTTCCCAACTTTATTTTCCGTGAAAGAAACCGCTTCCACCGGGGATATGGCAGCCGCTGTTTTTCCCGGCTTGGAGCAACTTATAAACACCGTAAAAAGTGAAAATAAAGCTGCACCCATAAATATAATAGGGTTTAAGGTTAGATAAGTTTGAGAAGAATTTAAAGAGGACATTATGATTTTTGTTAAACTATTACCCAAAATATAACCAAGAACCAAGCCAATGGGTATGGCAATTAAAGATAGCAACAATGCCTGATAGCGGATTATCCGCTTTATCTGCTTACCTGTGGTGCCAATGGTTTTTAGCAAGCCGTAAAAGCGAATATCCCCTGCTATGGATATTTGAAATACATTGTAAATAATCAAATAACCGCTAAAAAGAATTAAAATTAAGGTAAAGCCCAATGCCGCTGCGGTTTCTGCCATACTGCCATTATCAATATGGGTGGATGTATACCCCCAATTTATCCCTACGTCCACATAATTATCGGTATTTTCATTTTTATCGGTATTTTCATTTTTGATGGAATAACCATTATTTGCTGCTACGGTGCTGAGGTTTTTCTCGATATTATTGCTGTTTTCAAAAAGAACATCCAAATACCATTTACCCAGTCCCGAAAAGGGTTTATCCTCCGGGGCAATGGGGGCAGATTTAGCCGTAACATAGTCTTTGGATAGCCACATCATATCCACCTTCATGGCCTCATCTGTGTCCCAAAAACCGCAGAGGGTAAAGGTATCGGTAACTACATCTTTGCCTAAGCCATAGCTTAATGTAACTTTTTCACCTATTTTTGCAGGTATACCCATGAGCTTTAAAATTCGGGTATCTGTGGCAATATCCTTTTCATTTTTAGGCATAGTTCCTGTGGTAGGCGTGGCATAGGTGAATTTAGCGTAATTAGCATCGGCATAACGCATCTCGGCACTGTGTTTTTGAAAAACACCGCCTTCAGGCGAGGCAAACATAAAGGATAAACCCGACTCTTTGATTAAGGGGTCTTTTTTTAATTCCTCAGCTTGGGCTAAATCCAACTCCTTAAATCCACCATGGGCATAGCCTCCCACTTGACGCATGGTTTGCTGCTGCCAAGAATAATTCAGAGAAACGGCAATGGTAAAAAGAGCACAGAACATAACCGTGGTTAAAGCTATGGCAAGTATTGCCACGATATTGCGGGTTTTATTAGCCTGAAAACTTTTAAAAGATAAATGGCGAATAATTTTTTTGTTAGCTACCTTAATCATGGTTATTCACCCCCAAGGATTTTGCCATCTTCTATGTGAATGATGCCATCAGCCATTTGTGCCAATTCTTCATTATGGGTTATCATAACCACGGTTTGGTTAAATTGGCGGCTGGTAACTTTTAGCAAACCCATAACCTCAAGCCCTGTTTTACTATCTAAATTTCCTGTGGGTTCATCTGCTAAAACAATGGCAGGTTTTGCCGCTAAAGCTCTGGCTATTGCCACCCTTTGTTGTTGACCACCGGATAAATTATTGGGGAGATTATTTAATTTGGATTCCAAACCCAAGGTGGTTATAATTCTATTAACATATTCTTTATCCGGCACATTGCCATCTAATTCAATGGGGAGCACAATATTTTCATAAACATTGAGCACAGGCACAATATTATAATTTTGGAACACAAAACCTATTTTACGTCTTCTGAAAATGGTCAATTCCTCCTCTTTTAAAGAAAAAATATTTTTTCCATCCACAAAAACCTCCCCGGAGGTGGGTCTGTCAAGTCCACCCAACATATGCAGCAAAGTAGATTTACCACTGCCGGAAGTTCCCACCACCCCAATGAAATCACCATGGTTAATTTGCAAATTCACACCATCCAAGGCCTTTACAGCAGTTTCCCCTGTTCCGTAATATTTTTTTAAATTTTTGGTTTCTAAAACTATCATAATTATCTCCTTTTACCGCAAAAATAGTCTACGCACAAGATATAATTTACCTTATACATAGACTATAACCCATAAATCTTTCCACATTATTTCTGAAATCTAACAGTATTGCAAGATTTCAGCGGCGGGGCAAAAATACAGAGAAGGTACTGCCCTTGCCAATCTGAGATTTCACTCTGATATAGCCGTTTTCCGCCAAAATTATTTCATTTGCCAGATATAGTCCAAGACCTACTCCTTCGTGGTCTTTTACCGCTTCACCTTTGTAAAATCTATTGAATATTTTATTTATTTCCGCATTTTTAATACCCATGCCGGTGTCGGAAATATCTACCCGATAAAAAAGCTCATAGGGTTCACCGCTAATGGAAATTTTTCCACTATCCGTATATTTTACGGCATTATCTGCGATATTATAAATAGCTTCCATAGTCCATTTATTATCAAAAACAGCTATATCCTCATCATTAACTTCAAGGGATAAGGCAATATTTTTTACCCCTGCTTTGGGACTTATCTGGTTTACCACATTCTCCAACAGGTCTTTTACATTGCATTTTGAGGGCACAATGGCAATAATGCCTTTTTCCAACCGAGATGCCTTAACCAATGCACCGATAAGAAAATTTAGTTTTTCTGCCTGTGCCCCTATTTCTTCCACACAAAGTTCTGCCTCTTTTGGTAATTTTTGTTCCCCCAATAATTGAGCGTATAGCAAAATATTGGCGGTGGGGGTTTTGGTTTGGTGAGAAATATCCGAAATCAGTGTGTTTATTTTTTCTTTTTCATCTTTTATTTTATCCGCAGAATGTGCCGAGGTTTGCAGATATTGTTTTAAACTTATTTCCACAGCTGAAAGTCTGGATTCATCGTATTTATTTTCAGTAAAAGTGCCGTTAATGGCATCTGTTACCATGTTTTTTAACTGTATCATAATTTTGCGGGTGTGGTAATAATTGAAAACCACCAAAGTTACCCCGATTAAAACTGCCATTATGGCAACAGCAATACATATAATTTCCGTATTATTCATTTTACTTTACCACCCATGTATAACCTATGCCGTATACGGTTTTGATATATTGTGGCTTAGAGGGATTTTCTTCTAATTTATCTCGCAAGCGTTTTATGGTTACGGATAAGGCGTTTTCATCTACATATTCCGCTCCATCTGTCCAAACTTTATCCACCAAATCCCCTCTTTTTATGGTATTGCCCCGATTTTCGATTAATGTTTTCAGCAACTTTTGTTCTGTTTTGCTTAAATTAACGGCTATGCCATCCTTAAAATACTCCATTTTATTAAAGGAAAATAAATAATTATCTATAACAATTTCTGTGGCAACAGCTGCTGCCTCTTTACGCAACTGGTTATTAACCCGAGCACGGAGCACCATCAGACTAAATGGTTTAGTAATGTAATCATCGGCTCCCAGCTCCAAACCTGTAACAATATCGGTTTCCAAATCATTGGCGGTTAATACTATTATAGGCACTGCTGAATTTTTGCGTATTTCTTTAAGCCAATCCAAGCCATTGCCATCGGGCAAATTTACATCCAATATGAGAAGATTAAACTCCACGCTATTAAATAATTTTTTTCCGTTGCCAAGGGTAGATTCTTGAAAAAAGCAGCACTGTTGGTCCTTTAAAGCCAAGGCTATACCATTGCTTAAAGATAAATCATCTTCAACTATTAAAATATTATACATGGTTAGTCTCCTTTTAGCATCTAAATTTTAGTATAGCACTGTTAAGCATATTCCTTGTTCGCCCTCTAATTTTTAGTATTACCCACACCGCTTCTTTAATTCTATTCTACCTGTAATATGCTTTTGAGTCAATATTTTATATGATGTATTTTAATATAAAAAACATCTCAGATTGTCAAAAAACATAGTTTTTTGGCAAGATGTCAGGCTGTTAAGAAAGACTTAGATTCGGTAAAACTCCCTGAGCAGCGGCTGTGCAGTGTACCTAAATGTACATAAGCAGTGGGTGGGAAGGGATTTTGCCGAATATCAGACTTTATCAACAGCCTATGATGTGTTTTTAATATAAAAAAACATCTACCGGGAAATTTAAGGGATTTTACTTAATTTTGGACAACAAAAAACCAAATCCTTGCGAATTCGGCGAAAGTATTATTTACTTTTTTTAACTCTTTTTTTAACCGTGGATTCTTTTGGTTATAAGGTGATTTATACCTTGTAACGGCGAACCGTTAATGGGTTGTAAAATCATTTCCCTACTGCGGAAAGTGGAAAGTTTTTTAAAACCTATAATTTCTAAACCATCTTGAACTCTTTGGAAATCCATAGCCAAATCTTCGGCTTTGTGTGCATCGGAACCTAAGGTGATGTAGCGACCACCTGCTTGGTAATAGCACTTTAATAAACTCCAGTTGGGTATAGGAAGGTTAAGTCCGTAGCGATAACCCGAGGTATTTACTTCTAAACATTTGCCTCCGGCAATGAGTAAATTAAAAATTTCATCAAAATATTCTTTGTAAATACTGTAAGGTATTTTTTTACTTTCAATATATCTGGCTAAACAGGTAAGATGAGCCAAGGAATCGTAATTTTTATAGTTACTTACAGCTTTTAGTATTGTTTCCAAATAACGCATGGTGGCTGTTTCTTGGGTAATACCTTCAAAATATTCCGGTGTGGAATAGCTTTTACCGCCTGCACTGTGCACAGAAAGTAAAACAAAATCAAAGGGGGTTTCTGCCACTATTTTATCCATTTGGGGAACAACTTTTTCTTGAAAGCCATTTTCAATGCCCAAAAGTAAATTTATTCTATCGGCATATTTTCCTTGGAGCTTTTTAAAAACGGGATAATACTTTTTATAATCTGTGATGGTAATAAAATCTTCATTGGCGGGTTCTAAATCCACGTGATCAGTAAAAGCCATTTCAGTTAAACCAAGTTCTATTCCTCTAAGTACCATTTCTTCCATATCTATATGTGCATCCGGCGAAAAACTTGTGTGCACATGATAGTCTGCGAATATCATTTTTTTAATTCTTCCCTCCTTCTAAACACTACCATCATTCTAACACACAAAACCATAAATGCAAGGGGAAAACAAAGGTTTAACCAAAATTTTACATAGAATTAACATATGCAAAAAATCATCACTATTTTTAAGTAAAAAAGTAGCCACTTTTACAAATTTACAAAAGTGGCTACTTATTTTTTAAGATTTTTTTAAGATTTTTGGAGTTCTGTTTTAAGTAATTGGTTAATTGTACCGGGGTCGGCTTTGCCTTTTAATTCTTTCATGCACTGGCCTACCAAGAAACCAACCACTTTTTCTTTGCCGCTTTTAAATTCCTCTACGGTTTTAGGGTTATTAGCCAACACCTTTAGCACAATTTCTAAAATTAAATCATCATCGCCTTCCATGGCAAGATTATGCTCTGCCACATAAGCTTTGGGGTCTAAATTTTCACTCCATACTGCACTAAATACTTTTTTGGCGGTATTTCGATTTATCACGTTATTTTTTATCATCATGATAATTGCAGCTAAATGTTCACCGCTTAAAGTAAGGTTAAAGCAATCTTCTTCCCCTTCTTTGGCAAGACGCATAACCTCACCCAAGAGCCAATTTGCCACTTCCTTGGGGTCTTTAACTATATTATTTACATCTTCAAAATAATCTGCCAAAGCTTTTATTCCCACTATGATAGCGGCATCATATTCCGATAATCCGTATTTTTCAATATATTTTTCCTTACGTTCCCCGGGGAGCATGGGTAAAGATTTACGAATTTCCTCTTTCCATTCCTCGCTGATAACCACAGGGGAAAGGTCCGGCTCGGGAAAATAGCGATAATCCTGAGCGTCCTCTTTGGAGCGCATGGAGTAGCTTGAACCTTTGTTATCATCCCAACGGCGTGTTTGCTGTATCACCTTGCCGCCGTCCTCTAAAACCTCTATTTGCCGCTGACGCTCGGCTTCTATGGCACGGGCTATGGCTCTGAAGGAATTCATATTTTTCATTTCTGTGCGAGTACCCAATTCTTCCTGACCTTGGGGACGCACAGATAAATTTATATCCGCACGGAGAGAACCTTCCTGCATTTTACAATCGGATACACCTAAATATTGCAAAATAGCTTTCAGGCTTTCCAAATAAGCTATAACCTCGGCACTGCTTCTAAAATCAGGCTCAGAAACAATTTCAATCAAAGGTACACCGCAGCGGTTATAATCTGCCAAAGTGGCATCAAAAATGGGGTCGTGTATGAGCTTACCAGCATCTTCTTCCATGTGTATTTCGTGGATGCCGATATTCTTTTTTTCATCACCCACCTGTATTTCCAAGGAGCCATTGCGGCAAATGGGAAAATAAAGCTGAGATACCTGATATGCCTTGGGTAAATCGGGATAGAAGTAATTTTTGCGATCAAATTTACCATGGGGAGTAATATCACATTTTGTTGCCAAGCCCACTGCCACGGCATATTCCACTACTTTTTTATTTAAAACCGGTAAAACACCGGGCATACCTGTGCAAATTGGGCAACAATGGGTATTGGGTTCACCCCCAAATTCCGTAGTACAGGAGCAGAATATTTTGGATTTTGTGGCTAATTCCACATGGACTTCCAAGCCCAAAACTGTTTCGTATTTCATATTATTCTCCTCCTTTCAATGCGGTTGGTGCAATATTTAAGTGGTAATCCGTAACTTTTTGGTAGCTATGGGCGGCTCTTAAAAGTGTGGCATCGTTAAATGCCTGCCCTATAAATTGCACACCGATGGGCAAACCTTTGCTATCAAAACCGCAGGGTAAGGAAATACCCGGCAAGCCTGCCAAGTTTACCGATACGGTATAAATATCTGTTAAATACATTTTCAAGGGGTCTTTTAAGCTTTCACCTATTTTCGGGGCGGTGGTGGGTGCTACGGGGCTTAAAATTAAATCGTATTTAGCAAAAGCAGTGTTAAAGCTTTGTTTTATCAACGCTTTTACCTGTAATGCCTTATTATAGTAAGCATCGTAATATCCCGAACTCAAAGCAAAAGCTCCCAGCATAATACGTTTTTTTACCTCAAAGCCAAAACCTTCTGTTCTGGTTTTTAAATACAAATCCCCCAAGCCTTGGGCATCCTCAGAACGGTAACCATATTTAACACCATCGTAACGGGAAAGATTAGAGCTGGCTTCGGCTGAAGCGATGATATAATAGGCAGGCACAGCATATTCCACCATGGAAAAATCAAATTCTTCCACCACTGCCCCTTCTTTTTCCAAAACCTTAGCAACCTCTAACACTGCGGCTTTAACTTCAGAATCCAAACCTTCACCAAAATACGAGGTGGGGATACCAATTTTCAGATTTTTCACACCGCCATCTATGTTTTCCAGCATGGAACCGGGCATTGCCATAGAGGTGGTATCTTTAACATCATGTCCCATGATAGCATCCAGCACCGCTCCGCAATCCAATGAGGATTGAGCAAAAGGCCCAATTTGGTCTAAAGATGAACCATAAGCTATAAGCCCAAATCGAGAAACCGAACCATAGGTTGGTTTCATCCCTGTAACACCACAATAAGAAGCAGGCTGACGTATAGAACCCCCTGTATCAGACCCAATGGCAAAGGGCACAACATGGGCTGCCACAGCAGCGGCACTGCCACCACTGGAGCCACCGGGCACGTGGTTACTGTTCCAAGGATTTTTGGTAATACCACCATAGGATGTTTCCGTGGTGCTGCCCATGGCAAACTCGTCCATATTGGTTTTACCTAAAATAATGCTCCCTGCATCGTTAAGTTTTTCCACCAAAGTAGCATCATAAGGCGGTTTAAAGCCACCTAAAATTTTAGAAGCACAGGTAGTTTCCAAACCTTTGCTGCAAATATTATCTTTAAGACCATAGGGCACACCGGCTAAGGGTGAAAGATTTTTGCCAGAATCTATATCTTTTTGCACTTCCTTTGCCCTGGTTAAAGCATATTCATCTTCGGTACGGATAAAGGAATGCACTTCACTATCTACATTTTTTAAGCGGTTTAAATAATATTGGGTACTTTCCGCCACGCTTATTTCTTTAGCTTTTATTTTTGCCCCTAATTCCAAGGGAGTCATTTTCAACATATCCATTTTTACTCTCCCTTACTCTACGGTTTTAGGCACACGGAACGCACCTTCGGTGCCATCCGGGGCATTGGCTAAAATTTCATCTCTGGGGTGGGAAGGTTTAATTTCATCTTCACGAAACACATTGGTAGTGGGCAAAACATGGGACATGGGTTCTATGCCCGTGGTATCTAAAGTATTTAAAACTTCCATATAATCAATAATTTTACCGATTTCGTCTTTGGTTTTTGCTTTTTCTTCGGAATTGAGATCCAGTTTTGCCAAAGCAGAAACGTAATCTATCAATTCATCTGTAATTTTCATTCTTTGCTCCTTTGTTTATATTTCACCATATGGCGTTAGATTTTTTATTTTAGGTTTCAAAACTCACCATATAGCGTTAGATTTTTTATTTTAGATTTAACATCTTACTTTATGGCTTTATGGCTTTAGCTTTGGGGTTTAGGATTTAGTATCATATAAATAGGGTCGCACAGGTATTCCCTGTGCCATCAAAAACTCTTTTATCTCCGCCACGGGATAATTGCGGGGTAGCTTAGGGGAATAGAGCATGGAGCTGATAATAGCAGCATTTGCCCCTGTTTTAGTGAAGGCATCTGCTATGTGCTGTGGCACTCCTGCACCACCCGAGGCAATAACCGGAACATTAACATTTTGAGAGATTAAATTGGTTATTTCCAACTCATAGCCTTGGTGAGTACCATCACAATCTATGCTATTTACACATATTTCACCTGCACCACGGGCTGCACCCTCTTTTGCCCACTCCAAAGCATCCATACCTGTGTAGGTTCTGGCACCATCTATGGCTATTTCATAGCCCGAAGGAATTTTTTTGGATTTTTCCACACGTTTTGCCTGCAAACTCAATACAATACATTGTGAACCAAAGGCTTTGGCTCCTTGGTCTATAATATCATGGTTGCGTACAGCCATGGAATCAATGCTTATTTTTTCCGCACCTGCCTTTAAAACCTCATACATATCATCAAGATTGCGAATACCCCCGCCTACGGTAAAGGGCACAAAAACTTTTTTTGCCACTCTTTTTACGGTTTCTAAATCTATGGGTTTTTTCTCCGCACTGGCGGTAATATCAAAAAATATAATTTCATCTATTTGGTCTTGATAAATTTTAGTGGCGATATCCTCAGCTTTGCCAATGTCAAAATTATCTTGAAATTGCAAAGCTTTGGTTACCATGCCATTTCGCATATCAAAACAAGCCAAAAGTCTTTTTGTCAGCATAGTGCCCCCTCCTTAACCATTGCGGCAAAATTTTCTAATAAGGAAAGACCCAAAGGTCCGCTTTTTTCACAATGGAATTGAGCACCCAATATATTTTCGTGCTGCACCATGCAGCAAAAATCGCCATTATAATCTGTAACAGCCAAAATATCTTGGGGATTTTGCGGCACTACATGGTAGGAATTTACATAGTAAAAATAACCGGACTTACCCATATTTTTAGTAAAACCATGGTCTTTTTTAAAAACAACTTCATTCCAACCCATTTGGGGTACTCGCACTTTTTTTTGGTCAAAGGCTACAACCTGCCCTTTTAACCAACCCAAACAAGGCACATTGCCTTCTTCACTAAACTCAAAAAGAATTTGCATACCAATGCAAATACCTAAAAAAGGAATTTTTTCTTTTAAAACTTTTTGGGCTAAAAAATCCACCATTCCCATATCCGTTAAAGATTTTAAAGTTGCCGCCGCAGAGCCAACCCCGGGCAAAACAATAGCATCTACCCCCAAGGAATCCGTGGGGCTTGTGATTATTTTTACATCAGCACCTATACTTTTAAAGGCATTATAAACGCTGGGTGCGTTGCCTGCCTTATAGTCAATAACCCCTATCATTACCGTCCTCACTTTCAACTGTAATATTATCTTTTTCACTCTCATGGTCACATTTCATATGAATTAGGTATTGAAATCTTTCTATATATTCGTTCTCCACATCTTTCATATTCCTAAATGCCAAAGAATGGTTTTGCTTTAAATGATAAGTACCCTTTAAGCCACCTGAAATATGTAAATGGGCAAATTCATAAAGCAACATATCATCATCTACTTCTTTAACCATTTTTTCTTCTTCTTTTTCAAATTTATAAAGACCAAAGGCTTCAAAAATGGTTTCGCTGAGTTTATCTTCAATTTCCCTATATTTAGGCAAGCCTGCTTTAACAGGCCTTGTTAAATCCGAAATATATGCCTCTGTGGCATCATGGAGTAGCAATGCCAGCTGTAAACGTTTGGAATAACCACGGGCTTCCCCCTCTATGGAGCAATTTAAACAATGTTGCCCCACGCTAAAAAAAGTTGTAAAATGTCCACTTGCCCGAGTCATCATCGAAAGGGCATGGGCTATATCCGTAATACGAAAATCACTTTTTTTAGGTGCTAAAGGGTACATTGTTACCCCTGTGTAGGTTACAATAGGTTCCAGAGTTGCGGCGAATTTTCCTTTTTCTCCCACAGCTTTATCATTTTTTTTACTAATCTGTTTCCCCATTATTTTCCCTCTTTTTCAATGGCATATACTAAATTATAATATAAAAATTTCATTTTATACTAAAACCACCCTAACACAAGCTTATCTTTTA
The DNA here is from genome assembly GCA_036644995.1 of Clostridiales bacterium. Lineage (GTDB taxonomy): Bacteria > Bacillota > Dehalobacteriia > UBA7702 > UBA7702 > Cryptoclostridium. The sequence continues at coordinate 80,421 of JAVXOZ010000001.1, forward strand.
AAATCAATACTTTTTTAAAATTCGTTCTGCTGTTTGGTGCTTGGTTAAGCCCAAAGCCATAGCCTCTTTTTCTATAAAGTGGTGGGCTTCATTTTCGTCCATTTTTTCCACGGATATGAGTAAACATTTTGCCCGATTTATAACTTTAATTTCTTCAATTTTTTTTAAAAGTGCGGCATTTTCATCACGCAAAACCAAAAGCCGACGTTGGGCACTGCTAATATAACGCACAGCATTTTGAAAACTACGCCTGTTTAAAGGCTTGGTTAAAACAAAAATACCTTTTTCTATGCCAAAGCGACCAAATAAATTTTCATTACCTGCACCCACTATTGCTAAAACAGAGGCATCGGTATCTGCTGCTTGAAATGCCAGTTCCATACCTGTTTCATCTTCTAAAGGCATATTAATAATGATAATTTCAAAGCTATTCCCAATCATTGCCCTTCTGGCTTCTGCCCCAAAGGTTACGGCTTTTACATTATTATAGCCATCTGCGTTGAGCAATGCAGTTAAAGTTTTTATACTTTTTTCATTTTGCGAAACAATCAAAATCTTTTCCACACCGTACCTCACCACACATATTATCATAATTATTAACATTATACACCATTTTTTCTAAAAAAACTATTGCAATTATTATCTTTTTCTGTTATACTTTAAAAAAATTTAATAACTGAGCAATGACGCTGTTGTGGATACTAAAGGTATTTCCAACGGCTTTTTTATATTAAACTCTAAGGAACAAAAAATTCTCGAAAGGTAGAATTATATGAGTAGAATAAAAGTAACAGAACTTTTTGGCACCAATGTTTTCAACGAAGCAGTAATGAAAGAAAGATTACCCAAAGAAACCTACCAAGGATTAAAAAACACTATGGAACAAGGGCTAAGCTTGGACCCTTCCATAGCTCAAATAGTAGCCAATGCCATGAAGGATTGGGCATTGGAAAAAGGAGTAACCCACTACACCCACTGGTTTCAACCAATGACCGGGATAACCGCAGAAAAGCACGATGCTTTTATATCCCCCACCGCAGATGGCAGAGCCATTATGGAATTTAGCGGCAAAGCCTTGGTAATGGGAGAGCCGGATGCCTCAAGCTTTCCCTCAGGTGGTTTACGGGCAACATTTGAAGCCCGTGGTTACACCGCTTGGGACCCCACTTCTTATGCGTTTGTAAAAGATGGCAGCCTTTATATCCCCACAACATTTTGCTCCTACACAGGTGAAGTTTTAGATAAAAAAACACCTTTGCTCCGTTCTATGGAGGCATTAAACAAAGAAGCTTTAAGGGTTTTAAAAGTTTTGGGCAATCCTGCCAAACGCATAGTGGTAAACGTGGGAGCAGAACAAGAATATTTTTTGGTAGACCGTGGCTTTTTTAAGCAAAGAAAAGACTTAGTGATGACAGGGCGCACCTTATTTGGGGCTATGCCACCCAAAGGTCAGGAATTGGATGACCATTATTTTGGCATTATCAAAGACCGTGTTAATGATTTTATGAAAGACTTAGACGAAAATATGTGGTCTTTGGGAATATACAGCAAAACCAAGCACAACGAAGCTGCCCCTGCTCAACACGAATTTGCCCCAATTTTTACCAAAGCAAATTTAGCCATAGACCAAAATCAACTGGCTATGGAGTTAATGAAAAAAGTTTCCAGAAATCATAATCTTGCCTGCTTGCTCCATGAAAAACCCTTTGATGGGGTAAATGGCTCGGGAAAACATAATAACTGGTCCATAGGCACGGATTTAGGTGAAAATCTTTTAGATCCCGGTGAACACCCCGCAAAGAACAAACGCTTTTTGCTCTTTCTTTGTGCCATTATAGAAGCTGTGGATAACCACGCAGAGCTTTTACGTTTAAGCGTTGCCACCGCAGGCAATGACCACCGCTTAGGTGGCAACGAAGCACCACCTGCCATTATTTCCATTTTCTTGGGGGATTATTTAACATCAGCCTTGGAAGCCGCCATCAACGGCGATTCCATGAAGGATTGCAAAACCCAGTTGGAAACAGGCGTAGATAGCCTACCCATATTGAGCCAAGATAACACAGATAGAAACCGCACCTCACCTTTGGCTTTTACCGGCAATAAATTTGAATTTAGAATGCCTGGTTCGTCCCAATCCATCAGCGGTTTAAATTTTGCCCTCAATACTATGGTGGCAGAATCCTTATCTAAAATTGCGGATATTTTGGAAAATACCCAAGATGATATAGAAACTACCATCGACCAATATATTACCGATACCATTAAAAATCACAGCCGCATTATTTTCAATGGCAACAATTATTCCGATGAATGGCTGGAAGAAGCCGCCAAACGTGGGTTGCCCAATTTAACCAACACCCCTTTGGCTCGGCGTGAATTTATCAGCGAAAAAAACATTGCCCTTTTAACCAAACACAATATTTTAACCAAAGAAGAAATATATTCACGCTATGAAATAAACATGGAAGGCTATGTAAAAACCGTAAATATCGAAGCCTTAACCATGCTGGATATGGCAAAACAAGAAATTTTACCTGCTGTTTTAAGTTACACCAAAGGTATTTTTGAATCCTTAACTTTAAAAAATGCCGTAGGATTGGAATTGGATAATAAAGAAGAAGAAAAATATGCCAAAACCCTTTCGGATTTAACCGAAGAACTCTTCAAAAAAATCAACAATTTGGAAAAAATATCCAATGCCAAACCCCAAGGAGATATAGAAACCCAAGCTTTTTACTATGCGGATAACATAATCCCTGCCATGGCAGATTTACGTGGCATTGCGGATAAATTGGAAACCATGGTATCTAAAGATGCTTGGCCATTCCCCACATATGGCGACCTGCTTTTTGACGTTTAAGCTAAAATATTAATAAACCCAAAAGCTCTAACGAATTAATGAACAGAACCGGTAAAAACGTACAATAAAAAAAAGAGCCTCCTATGGTAGAATTAAATAAACTACCACAGGAGGCTTTTTCTTTATGCCAAGAAATTACAGACACATAAGTTAATATAAAAAATAAAGCACTTTTTTATACAGATTACAGCGGTAAATCTTTTTTCTTGAATATTTTCACAGCTAAAATATATAGCACTATACCAATGGCTGCCATGGCTGCAAATTCAAACCAAAAATTGCCGTTTTCCAAAATTTTTGCGGTATTAAGTAAAGTATTTAAAGTGGCAAATTTTAAGAAATCCAATGAATCCACAAGTTGACGTATTACATTTAAAAATATAAAAAATAAGGGCAAAGCAGCACCTAAAATCAAGTATTTACCCACGGTATTGCACAGACAAGATGAAAAATAGCAAAGACCGCCAATGGCAAAATGATATAAAAATCCACCCAAGCACAGGTAAGCAAATATTTTAATATCTAAAACACCGGGTTGGAAGTAACCCGCTGCCAAAAGCCCGGTAATAAAAACGCAAATAAACATTATTAATTGAGAAAAAACTAAATACACTCCACCGGTTACAGAAATTTTATAACGGCTTAAGGGTGTACTTAACCAACACGCCATGGAACCTGAATCCACTTGAGAGGCTATGATTTTATTGGCGGCAAAGGATGAATAAACCATGGGGAAAATCATACCTATTACAGCGTAAAATATATTGGCAAAAAAACCTTCTAAGCTTGTACTTTTAATAATATTACCTATTGCCATATTACTCACTACACCTTCAAAATCCGCAATGGCATTGGGTGTGAAAGCAGCACAAATAACCACTAAAAAACCACACAATATAACCGTAACCAAAAGCCACAGCTTGATTGTTCTTTTTAAATAGAGGGCAAACATTGTTTTATTCATCAATTTCACCCCCATAATATTTCATAAAATACTCCGATAAAGAGTTTTCTACCTCGGTAAAAGTTTGCACATCACAGCCATTTAAAGCCGATATAAAATCATTGGTTTTACCATGGGGCACAGGCACTTTCACTGATATTTCCCCATTGGAAGCAGTGATATCATGATAATCCTTGCAATCAGCGGCAACAGCGATATTATCGGAATCCTCAGCATCTATTTCTTTAAAAGTATTGGCTGTGTTGCCATGAACCCCAACCACTCTGCCATAGGCGGCTGTGAATTTATTTTTACTCTCAATATCCTTAAAACAAACCTTAAACATTTTTTCTGTGGCATTAACCAATAAGCCATTATTGGGAGTTTCGATGATTTTGCCCTCTTTTATCATAATAATACGGTCACAGGTTTTTTCTATATTTTCAAAAATATGAGAGGACATTAATATAGTTTTTTCCCGAGCTTTTTCCTGATTTATCAACTCCGCAAAACGGTTCTGCATCAAAGGATCCAAACCGGACATAGGCTCATCTAAAATCAAAACTTTGGGGTCGTGCATAAAAGCCGCAACTATGCTTATTTTTTGCTTCATACCCTTGGACATTCGCTTTATTTTCCCCTTGGGATTCAATTCAAACATTTCCATAAGCTCATGGGCTTTGGTTAAACTCTCCATTTTTCTGAGGTGACCCAGTGTTTTAAAATATTTTTCCACGGTAATATCATAGGGCAATGAAATTTCACCGGGTATATAACCCAAATAATTTTGTATATCGTTGGCTTGGAGCCAGCTATTCATACTCATTACCGAAGCCGCACCATTTTTCGGTTGGATAAAACCCATTAAATTTCTGATAGTTGTGGTTTTTCCTGCACCATTTGGCCCTAAAAAAGCTACCGCCTCTCCTTTGGTTAAAGAAAAAGAAATATCAAAAACGCCTCGGTTATTCCCATAATCTTTAGTTAGATGTTCCACTTTGATTATTTCCATAAATGCTCCTTTCAGCGGTTTATCCTTATCTCATATTTTTTATTATACACTTATTTAGCCTCATTTCAACGAAAAATTAGTGTACAATCATTTTCTTTTGATGTTTTTGATGTGTCCATTGGTATTGACACCTTAAAAAAACTGTGCTATTTTGCTGTAATCAGCGGATTATTTTAAACCTGATTTTTACATAAAAAGGAGATATATCATGAAAACCCCATATACCAAATTACAAATTCTTTTAGAAGCCATAGGTGCTTTATTATTAATTTCCACTTTACTGATTTTTTTATTTTCATGGAAAACTCTACCTGCAGAAATTCCCACTCATTATAATATAGCAGGTGAAATAGATACTTGGGGCACTAAAAACAGTGTTTTATTTATTCCCCTAACATCCTTATTTATCTACATCGGCATTAGCATTGTTACATTTTTTCCAAAAATATGGAATATGCCTTTTAAAGTGAAGCCACAAAATGCCAAAAAACTTTATCAATGCGAAAAAACCATGCTTATTGCCACCAAGATTGAGGTAGTTGCCTTATTTTCCGCTCTCCTTATAGCCACTATAAAAACACAAGAACTTAGTCCTTGGTTTTTAATTTTAACCCTTGGGATTCTTTTTGGCACCAGCATATTTTTTATAATACGTATGTTTTATCTAAATAAAGAAGATTAAAAACGTTTTTACTTTTCATTGACAACATAATGGTTTCGGGTTTATACTGCCAATAGACAAAAAATTAGATATATGACAACATTGCCACTTAGGAGGGTTTAACTATGACCAATAATCTACTCCTGACAACACAAAAAAATATCAACGATTTACTCCGTGATTTTTCTTTGGCTTTTCACATTTCCTGCTACTTTTATGACGTTTCCGGGCAACAACTGGGCTATTATTGCTATAACAACCGTAGCAATTTTTGCCGTTTTGTGGGATTTTTTGATTCCAAGCAAATATGCCGCCAATATTATATGCAGAGCTGTGCCCAAGCCCATGAAACACAAAGTCCCCATATTTCATTTTGCCCTTTTGGGCTTATTAACATTACTTTTCCCATTGCAAAATCCGATAATATACCGTATTTTGTCACCGCCGGGCCTTTGCTGTTTCATGAACCGGACGATTTAATAGTTAAAAATATACTTGATCTCAACTATTTATTTAAACCCAGAGCCAGAGAAATGCGGCAAAGACTAAATGAAGTTACGGTAAAGCCCAAAGCAGAAGTGCAATCCATAATTACCATTATGAGCTCATCCTTAAGGGATGTAAAGGGAGTACCCCAAAACTTAACAGGTATAAACAGTGAAGATGAACAAATATCTTTAAAGGTGAGCAGTTGGCTAAAAAACCGCAATAATGAAGAAGATCAATATATTTATGATGTTTTGATTAAAGAATTAGAAATGCTGGAACAATACCCCATAGATGGCTCCAATACCGAAACTTTAAACTCCATCATTGAAACTTTTATGAAATATATTTACAAAAACAGCACCTTTGAGGTAATTCAATACAGAGCCGTAAAATATATAGAGCTAATTATAGAAATAGCACATAAAATGGGTATTCATCTGGAAATTATTTTCAATCCTCAGGGTGAAAATATTGATAAAATTATGAACGCCACAGAATTGCAACCATTAAAAGATTTACTGAGTGAAACCAATAAAAGATTTATAAACCACTATTTATCCAATAAAGAATTAACAAACAGAGATATTATTTTTCAGGCAATGCACTATATAAGAATGAATTACAGTGATATTTCACTGGGAGATGTTGCCCATGCAGTATCCTTAAACCCTGCATATCTCAGCAATCTCTTTAAAAAAGAAACCGGTACCAGCTATTCCAATTACTTAAATAAAATAAGAATAGAAGAAGCAAAAAGATTGCTGCGTCAAAACTACTCCATATCGGAAACAGCCCAAGAAGTAGGCTTTTCAGACCAAAGCTACTTTACCAACGTTTTTCGCAAATATGAAGGAATTTCACCCAATCGTTGGCGTAATAATCAGATAGACTAAAACCAATGCGTATTTAACTTGGTTAACAACAAGGAGGTAGCCAATGAACAAATGGCAAAATAATTTAGAAGCAACCCTATATAGCGAAAATATTTTGGATAAAATAAATGCAGCCACATTAGATGTTTTATTAAATCAAGGTGTTATTTTTCAATCCCAAGAAGCATTAGCCATATTTGAAGATGGCGGAGCAAAAGTGGATTACTCAGAACGCAGGGTATATATTGACCCCAAACTGGTGAAAAAATCGCTGCATACAGCACCTTCTTCCTTTGTGTTGGGTGCCAGAGATCCACGCTATGATTTTTTAATAAATGCAGATGTTTGCGGTTTTACCACTTTTGGAGTGGGATTTTCAGTAATAGATAGGGAAACAGGGCACCACCGTGATTCCACAAAAAGAGATTTGGTGGAAAGTGCCCTTTTAGGGGATTATTTAAAAACCTTGGATATTTATTCCCATGCAGTAACAGCCAGAGATTGCCCTTTACGCTCCATAGATTTACATGAAGCTGAGGCTTTCCTCAACAATACCACAAAACACTGTATGCACTTGGATTTAGGCCATCGCAGTAATATAATAAAATTCATAGAGATGGCAGGGCTTTTGGTGGATGGTGTAAATAATCTCCATGAAAGACCCGTGGTTTCAGCCTTAACCTGCCCACAAAGTCCCCTTTGTTTTCCAGCAGAATGTTGCGATATTATTATGGAATTTGCCAAAGTGGGCTTACCTGTTAATATTTTACCCATGGCTATTTCGGGTCAAACAGCACCTGCAACTTTAGCAGGAACCTTGGTAATTACCAATGCCGAAGTTTTGGCAGGTTTGGTGCTATCTCAGCTTACCACTCCCGGGGCACCGGTAATATATGGCTGCTCCAGTACCACTTTTGATTTTTTTACCAGTACCTCGCCTGTGGGTTCACCGGAATTGGGACTATGCAGTTCCGGGGCAGCTTCCATGGCTAAATATTACAAAATCCCAAGCTACGTAGCAGGTACGTAGTCTGATAGCAAATACAGCGATTTTCAAAGCGGACATGAAAAAGCCTTAACCACCCTATCCCCTTTACTCGCCCAAGCTGATATGATTTTTGGCATGGGTATGTTGGAAATGGGTATAACCTTTAGCTTTGGACAATTAATTTTAGACGATGCCATTATCGGTGATATGAAAAATATTATCAAAAAAAGGCAATTACCACCACAGCTTAATAATAAGGGCTATCTACACGAATTAGTTCAGGAATATCGTGGTTTCTCTTGCAGAATAGAACCACCCATGGAGCAATATCGCAGATTTTGGCAAGGAGTCAAAAAAGAAGCGAATATTAACATAAAAGCTAATTCCATAGCAGAAGAAATAATTGCCACCCACCAAGCAGAACCCTTGGATAGAGCGGTGCGTAACGAAATAAGACGCATTGTTTTATCTGCGGAATAAGTAAAATTACCTGTAAACTCAAATTATTATACCTTTAGAACAAAATATAAACATATAGAATAATCACAAAAAAATCAAAAAATAACGCAATACTAAACATGAATTTCTTGTGTATAATGATGTCAGAACAAAAAATTAAATTGTGGCATGAGAATATACTTCTCAATATGGAAAGGAGACTTACTTATGACAATCAGAAATCAGCGTTCCAATTGTTTACACAAAGAAGGTTTTAGTTTAAACATGTACACACAAGATGAATTACAACAAATTCATCTGGCAACACTTGAAGTATTATGGCAAGAAGGCATAACCGTAAACTCCAAAGAAGCACAAGATTTATTTAAAAACGCAGGCGCCATTGTTGATTATGGCACAGGCAGAGTAAAAATTCATCCTTATATGGTAGAAGATGCTATTAAAAGTGCACCCAGCACCATTGTAATGGCAAGTCAAGACGGCAAACATGACTATGTTATGGATGGCAGTCGTGTTGGTTTTACCACGTTTGGTGCAGGGGTTACTGTTGTGGATATCGACGATGGTTCCATTCGTAATTCCAATAAACAGGATTTAAGAAACACCGCAGTAATGGGCGATTATTTAGACACCGTAAGCATTTATTCCCATTCTGTAACAGCTCAAGATTGTCCCCCCTCATCTGTTGACCTCCATGAAGCAGAAGCTTTTTTAAGCAATACAACCAAACATTGTATGCATATTGATTTAACAAATAGAGATAATATTAAAAAATATATCGCAATGGCAGCAGCTATTGTTGGCGGTGAAGACAAATTAGTGGAACGCCCCATTGTTTCCGCTTTAACCTGTCCTCAAAGCCCCTTGCAATTACATCAAGAAAGTTGCGATATTATTATTCAGTTAGGTAATGTTGGGTTACCCGTTAACGTTTTATCCATGGCAATGTCCGGAGCCACAACACCTGTTACCATTGCAGGTACTTTAGTGGTTCACAATGCTGAAGTTTTGGCAGGGGTGGTACTTTCCCAATTAGCAAACAGAGGGGCACCGGTTATTTACGGTAGTTCCACCACCAGTTTCGATTTACAACAAGCAAGTGCTCCTGTTGGTTCTCCTGAATTGGGTATTTGCAACGCCGGTGTTGCGGCTTTGGCTCAGTTTTATCAACTCCCCAGTTATGTAGCAGGAACATAGGCAGATAGCAAATTAAGCGATGCTCAAGCCGGACACGAAAAAACCATCACATCCTTACTACCGGCGTTAGCAGGTGCTAACATCATTTATGGTATGGGTATGTTGGAAATGGGTGTTACCTTCAGTTACGGTCAATTAGTCTTAGATGACGCTATTGCCAAGATGGTACAGCGTGTGGTAAGAGGCGTTGACGTAAGAGATGATACACTGGCAGTTGATGTTATCAGAGAAGTTGGCGGCGGACAAGGTAAGCAATTCTTAACCAGCCAACACACAGTAGATTATATGCGCAAAGAACAGGCACCCGGTGGTCTTTTTGATAGAGCTGCCCGTCAAACTTGGATGATTAATACAGGGGGTAAAGATGCCTCTCAACGTGCAACAGAAACAGCAAAAGAAATTTTAGCAACACATAAACGTGAACCTTTGGAAAAAGCAGTACAAAATGAATTACGCCGTATTGTGGAATCCGCCGAATAATTAACCCCATAACACCCCATAAATTAGTGCCATTAGATTTGTTTCATAAATAATAGATACTACCCGGTATAGCCATAAGTCCCTATACCGGGTAGTTTCTTTATGTGCGGAAATACATTTTAAATTTTATTAACCACAATACCGTATCACTTTTAAGTTGATTTTATAATTTTAATTTACCATTTTTTACTTTTGATACTATATACTTTTTACTATATACTTTTTATGTGTTTTCTTTTAAACCGCAACCTTAACTTAAAACCTGTATTTTTTACTTTGGTGATAATTACCTCTTACAGCCCTAATAAATTGGTGATAAAATTAATATAGAGCATATTCGTTATCCTTGGAAATTGGTATTTAATCAATTCCATTTTACAGGATTTTTTGAATATGCTCTACTCTTTATTTTAGAAACTCTATTTTGCACCACAACATTTAATATAGAGCCTCTGTTTTTTTAATCTTTTTGCAAAATTTATATTCTGCACCACAACATTCAATACAAAACCAAAAAATTTTAGGTGCTCAGAGGTTCAAAGGTTTAGGTTTAGGTTTAGGTTTAGGTTTAGGTTTAGGTTTAGGTTTAGGTGGCTAAAAATTCACCTCTATAAGTTCCAATGTTTATGAGTGCAGCTGTTAAGGTGTTAAAATTTCCCACTGCAAATAAACATAATTTTTCGTTAATTTAACCGTGAATTTTGCGGCTTTTATTCTCTTTTATAATTTGTTACATCAAAACCATTAATAAGGCACACTTTATTATCGCCTATCCAGTCTATCCAAGAAGCCGCTGTTTTAATCCATATATCCAAATTGCTATTGTATTTTTCCGCAAAAAAAGTAGTGCCAGCATTTTTATGCAAAATCTGCATAGGACAAGGATTACAAGGCTTATCACTGTTCCAAAAAACTTTATAACAATATTCTCCCACTTTGGCATGGGGCACCATTTCCATGGCTTTATCATTAATAAACAACAGTTTATAAGTTTTAGGATCACAAATATAAGCGTAGGAAGTTAAGCCATTAATAATGGACATAGATAACTTTTGCATTTTATTGGCAGCATCTATGGCTCGCATTTCCATAATAAAAATGCTTAAAATATTGGAAATATTTTGCAAATCCCCAACTTCTTTTTTAGAGGGAATATGCACCATATCACATTCATCAAAGCCAATAAATCCTTTAAATTCATCATTTTTAACAATGGCAAACTGCAGCATACTCTTGATGTTTTGGTTTTCCAACATATTTTTATACACAGGGTCAACATGATAAATATCTGTCATAAAATATATGCCATCTTCATTGAAATTATCTTTGTAATTGTTAATATCTTCGTATGCTATATTCTGCAACTTATCTATTTGCGGAGCTATATCCCGGCTGCACCATTCAAAAGTGTTGCTGGTATATTTGCCATCCGCAGAATCCTCAAAAACATATGCTCTACTTACATTGTAATGCTTGGCAATAAGTTCAAGCACAGAATTTATTGCCGCCACTTTATCATTGGATTCGTATAAAATTCTAAAAACATATTCCAAAGCGTTATCCTCAAAGGTTTTTACCCTGGTAAAAACCCCGGGGTTTATCTCATTTGTGCCCAATTCCATGGTACCCATATTATCATTATATATGGTACATTGGTTACGACCATTTGCTTTGGCAACATAAAGTGCAGTATCGGAATTTCGGTAAAGGTCTTCATATTCTTTGCCATGTTCGCTATATAGGGCAATACCAACACTGGAAGAAATTTTGTGGTGTGTGTTGTTTTCTGTAAATGTTTCTTGAACACAATTACATATTTCTTTGGCTTTATCCAATACAACTTGGTCGTTATCTATATTTTTCATAAACGCCACAAATTCATCGCCGCCTATACGACCCAAAATATCCGTTTCACGAAACAAATTTTTAATTTTAACTCCCACTTGGGATAAAACAGCATCGCCAAAAGCATGGCCAAAATTATCATTAATAGATTTAAAATAGTCAATATCTATAATTAAAAAACCATGCCTACCGGCTTTTCCCTTACTTGTAATCAAAAAATCTTTAACTTTACGCCTTAATGCAGCATTATTATATAAGCCCGTTAATAAATCATGTTCTGCATTATAAATAAGCAGCAATTCTTTTTTCTTTTCCGCATCAATATTTTCAATATAAGCGTGAGCTTTTACATCCCCTGTTTGCAAATTTTCAAAAAGATGGAATGTACATTTAAGCCAAACAAACTCACCGCTAATCTCGGTTCTGCGGTATTCATAAGCAACTTTTGCCTTGCCATTTTTATAAGCAGCCAAAAGATGTTGCCTTGCAAAGATTGTTTTAAAGTTTCCTGCATCATCAGGATGTATTACTTTTTCAGCTAAAGCATTAATCATTTCGCTATAATCCGCAATTTGATGAATATGAAAACGCTTATCCCAATCACCATTATTAGAAATTAGTACATTCTTTGTAAGATTTATCTCATAGATAATTGCCGCTTTAGAAATCATGGCTTCATATAAACTTTGTTCATCTTTTGCCTTAATTTCTTTAATTTTTTCATCATTAATATCCGCAATATAGCAACGTATGCTAATATCACCTGAAATATCATCTTTAATTATCATAACATTTTCACGATACCAGTGATATTCTTCATCGTCTATTTTGCGACAATATTCCAAGGTAATAAGTTTTTGCCCTCTTTCAAATGCCGCTATAATGGCATCTTTAGATAAATTTTCAGCAATATATTCACGTTCTTCATCTGATATTAATGAATAATCAATAATTTGTTTTAATTGGGAAAAAGAGGTAATATCATGGTCACCGCATTTTTGCACCCAATCTTCATTATAATATATAACTTCATCACGGCTCACATTGGCTTCATAAATTAAAAGTTGCTTTGAAGCCATGGTGGTGCCGTACTCTTTTTCTTTTTGCAATGCCCGTAATTGGGTAACGTTTTTTTTCACCCCAATAACCCTAATAGATTTGCCGTTATGTCCAAATATGTTAATTAAATTAATTTCAAATTCATATTGAGTACCATCAATACCATTGGCTTTAACATAGCAGTTGGCAAAGGCTGCACCTGCTGTTATATCTTGATACATCTTACGATATTCATAAATATATGGTGGGTCTATAATGCCTAATTTTATTAGGGTTTCCACTCCATCGGGAATTTTTTCGCTTACTCCATATAATTTTGCATCTTTTTCCTGCAACATTAATTCTTTGGTTTCCACATCATATTCAAACATTGTAATATCTGAAAAACCAATGGCTATTTCATATCTTTTTTCACTGATTTTTAATTTTTCTTCTATGTTTTTTTGTTCTGTTATATCGGTAAATACACCATGAAATTGATATTTACCATCATTATTTGTGACAAAAGAACCTTTTGCCAATATCCAAATAATACTGCCATCTCTGCAAATTAATCTATTAATATTGCTGGTATGATTACCCACTGAGAGTTGATTTTTTATATTTTCATTCATAAAATCCACATCATCGGGATAAATAATATCTGTTAATCTGCCATCACATTCCTGTTTAAATTGCTCACGGGTATAACCAATCATGCGAAAAAAGCCATCGTTGGCATAATCAACGGTATAGTAATCATCATAATAGCAACGAATAATTGCACCTTCAATGCTGTTGGCAATGGTTTCTAATTCTTTTTTTCCCTGCTCCCAAAATTGTTCTTGTTCTTTTTGGGCGGTAATATCCGTGAGAACGCATTGTACCCTGGGCATTTTATCACCGTTAGGAAGCACCATGCCTTTATCCAATAACCAAATAATTTTACCATCTTTTCTTTTAATTCGGTATTCCACCACAAAATTACCATTAATTTTTATTTGGCGGTTAATTTCGTCACTTAAATATTTAATATCCTCTTTCAACATTAAATTTGTATGTTTATTTTGCAATAATAAACTTATATCCGATTGAGAATAGCCTGTAAGCTTAGAAAAACCATCATTGGCATATAAAATAGTAAATCCTTCATCCCAATCGCAAATTTCAAGACCGCCATAAATATTATTGGCAAGCATTTCCAATTCCGAATTTTTATTTTCTAATAATTTATTACGTTTTTCAAATGTTTTGTGCGCTAATTTATTAGGTTCACAGCTAAAGGTTTTATTTAGAAATTCATTTTCATTCTGCCCCATATTTGGCACGGAAAGATGAGAATGATACAACTTTATTTCCCCTGAATCTATACAGCATATCATGGAAAACAGAACGGGTATACAAAGGAAATCCCCATCTTTATCTTGATCTGCGGTGGCTTTGAACTCACCATATACCAAACAGTATTCATCACTGATTGGAGCAGCTTTATACCATTGTTCAATTAGTTTATATTTTCCATCCCAAGATTGCTTTTTCTTATCCATAAGAGCCTTAACATCATTAAAATTTCTGCACACTTCATGTTTACCTGTGCCAAACCAAGAGATATTATGATTAAACATTGATATAGCCAATGAAAAATTTCGGTCTTCCAAATAAACCTTTAAAAAAGTATTCACAAATTCTATTGATTTTTCACAAGTAAGTTTTGAAATTGTACTCATTTAATAACCTCCTTATAGATTTTAAAGCAATCTTAACAGCAATATGCCAAATAATAATTAGTTATTTATCCACTATATTATTGTATTTTACCATGTTATTTACTTAATTTATTCGTAAGAATCCCCAATAATTTCCTGCAACAGACGATGTTCATCCAATGTGCCACTGCCATGTGGTACAATACTGCTGCCTGCATCGCTGCCAACTAAAATTTTAACCCCAAGCTCAGCTCCACGTTTAACCATTTTACGCTGGGTTGCCACTATATTTTTAACCACGGTTCTATCCCAACCTTTTATCCAACGGTCATAAACCAAAGTATTGGCAAAAGGTGCCAAGGTAGGTGTCCAAGCCACACCTTTTTTTTGCATTTTTTTCAACAATTCTTCGGTAATAAAATAGCCGTGTTCAATGGAGTCCATGCCCACATCCACAATGGATTCAATGGCATTGGGAAAATTTACATGAACCATCACAGGTATATGGCAATGGTTGGCAAATTCTCGGATATAAAGAAGCTCCGCATCGTTGAAATAGCTGTTTTCAACTTGGGGCGCACCGGTCATATCCACTAAGCCCGATTGTACAACCTTAAAGCAATCCACACCTTTTTCCGCTAAAAAATTCAGCTCACCCTTTAAATCATCCATGTTGTTTAGAGGATAACCCAAATGTCTGCCATAGCATTCTTTTTTAACTAAACCACGGCCACAGCAAAGCAATTTAATGCCTAAATCTGCGGCTTCAGCCTTTAACTGAAAAGCTAACATTTCTTTATCGCTGCCATCTCGCAATTCTTTAATGGGGGTACCAACATACTGCAGTAAATTATTATAAGCACTGTCCAATGGCGTATTAATATATTTTGTACTGCGGTTTTCCTTGCGGAAATCTCCATAACCCAAATGAATGTGATGATCTATTAATGTTTTCATAATATTTTTTTATCCCGATTTCATAACTAAAAGATTTTTTCTATATTATCATGTTTTTATTATTTGGGTAACAACCATAAAAGCTATTACTGCTTATTATTTAGGTACACAAAGAGTAAAACGATGGTCATCTCCGGGTTTAATCGTTTTTTCTTCTTTAATTTTCTTTAATAGCAGGTCGCTAATGGGAATATTTGTTTTATCCCAAGATATAATAAATTCACGTGGTATGCTATCATCCGCAACAGCAACGGTATATTCTTTTTTGGGATCTATACTGTTACCCTTATCATCAGTAATTGATTTTATGCGTTGACCGGGCTTGGCATTGGGAGCAAACTCCATTTTCAACCCTGAAAAATAATAAAACCAACCTGTAATGTTATTATCAACAGGGATGGAATATTCCAATGTTTTTAATAAATTGGCACCGGTTAAAGTTACTTTCCACAGCTCACCTTTTTCCCCTGCCCGCAAATCCGGAAGTATACGATTAATATCCGTCTGGGTGATATCACCTTTATAGAGCCTTCCGCATATTCCTTTGCCATTATTTTTGCCATCTTTACCATTATCCAAAAATAAGGCAAAATCACTTTTTGCAGCTTCTCTCATAGTATCGGTAATAAAATTACCGGTTTCAATCATGGAAAAATCCGCTGCTGCTGTACCAACAACCTTGGGATCTTCAATTTTTGGGGGTTTTGAGTTTTCGGCATCCACCATTGTTATTACATCATCAGCGGTGAGATTACCTGCCACCATTCCTGCCAAACCTCTACGCAAAGAATTTTGTGCATTTTTTAAAGTGGGAAAAATAGCACAGCGACCCTGTACTAAAGTAGGTCGCAAATCCGTAATTTCCGGGGCATCCGAAGGCTCAGTATTTTTCAAACTGGAATACATGGCACCGGTATCACCTGCCAAGGCATGTTGTCCCTCAGGGGTGCTGATATATTCCAGTAAATCCATTACTAAATCGTATTTATTTCTATTTTCAGTTTGCTCCAATTTTTTATTGGCACCAATGTAGCACACCGGGTAAAGCCTTGCCCAATCGTTATCCACTCCGGGATTAAAAAAAGGCATTAGGGCAAATTCATCGGTACTGCCGGTTTTTTCTTCACCCATGCGGCACATCAAAACAGAATCCTCCACCATAGCACATTGCCGTGAAAAAATCATTTTCTCACGGTCTTGATAATGGAGATTTAAATCTTCTTTTTTTAAAATACCTTTATCTATTAAATCTTGAAAAGTATTTAATGCCGGGGTAAAATTATCGCCAAAGCTGCCAATTCCTTTATTATAATCCGCTATTTTTTTGGCATTTTCCGGTTTACTAAAACAGCTTTCATAGCCGTACCCCACAAATGCAGTATCTAAAACCTCAGCATTACCCAAACCAAGCTGCAAAGAACGCATACCTGTTTTTTCAATGGTTTGGCAAAGAGCAATAAAGCCATTGTAATCTTTAGGCACTTCCCAGCCGTTTTCTTCAAATAAAGTTTTATTATACAAAATGCCACGGACTTGGGCAGGACCGGGCAAATAATATAAGCTTCCATCTTGGGAAATATCGTTAAGAGCCATGTTTGTATATTTACCGGACATGGGTAAAGAAGATAAATCCATAAGAGAGCCATCTAAATATTCTTCCCCAACATTCACAGGCCAAGTCATTACCATATCCGTTAAATCATGGTTTTTAAGCCGAGCTTCGTATTCATCTATACCCATTTCTGATGAATAATTGCCAACTTGAATAATATCAATATCGGGAAATTTTATTTCTGCGGCTTTTTCAAAGGAATCCACGGCAAAAGCATTTTTCACCAATACGGTAATGGGTATTTTATCTTTATGTATTTCTTTTTGGGTAAGAACATCGCCGCTATTAATTGCAGTAGTGGTATCCTGCCCTGCACAGGCTGTTAATAAAAAGCACAAGAAAACAACCATTATCAATACATAATAACTGCGTCTTAATTTTCTCATTATTCAGATTCCCCCACATCTTCAATTATATGATTATAAGCTAATTTTTCAAATTCACCAATGGGCATTGGTTTAGCAAAATAATAGCCTTGAATATAATCACAACCAAGTTTTTTCAACATATTAACCTGAGCCAGTTCCTCAACCCCTTCTGCTACGGTTTGCATAGAAAGTGCTTTGGACATGGAAATAACACTACCAACAATAGATTCTGTACGCAGTAAGTTTTTTTCTTCTGTGTGAAAAAATACTTTATCCAATTTTAGGGTATCAACAGGAATATTTTGGATAAGGTTTAAAGATGAATAGCCACTGCCAAAATCATCCATAGAGCAGCCAAAGCCCATACTATGAATTTTTTTGATGGTTTCCGTAAGATAGCTAACATCTTCAAATACTGCTGTTTCTGTAATTTCAAATTCTATATATTTAGGTGGTATATTATATTTAGTTTGCAAATCACAGTATCTATCCAAAAAATCAGGATTTTTAAGGTGTAAACGTGAACAATTAACTGATATTTTAATAGGTTCAATGCCTGCATTAATCCACTTGCTAATGGTTTTACACACAAGCTCAAAAACCCATAAATCCAAGGTGATAATAAAACCATTTTTTTCAAACATAGGGATAAATTCATCGGGGTAAATCATCCCATCCAAAGCACTTTCCCAACGCACAAGGGCTTCGGCACCACCAATTTTTTCGCTTTGGGTAAAGAATTTAGGTTGCAAATACACTTGAAATTCTTTATTTTCCAAGGCGTTTTCCATCATATCTTCTAAATATTTTTCCCTTAAAAGATGGCGACGTAAATCCTCGTTATATATAGCGTAACGCAATTTTCCCCTAAGTTCTTTGGTGGTTTCAGTTAAAGCCAGCTTTGCTCTATCCACAATATAGGGCATACCCATTGCATTATTATCAATAACATACACACCAAATTCCATAATCAAAGGCAACCAAGCAAAGCCTCGGAGTTTAATATCATCAGCACAAGATTTATACCACTGCTCTAAACGTGGTGCCAAAAGTTTTTCATTTTTGTATTCAATTAAAACACAGAAATTATCCGCATATAAACGCCCCATGCACTCGTTGGCATTTAAACTTGCACCTATACCATTTTCTATTCCCTGTAAAACATTATCACAGGCATCTCTGCCAAATTCTTCATTTAAAACTTTAAATTTTTCAATATTTATATACACCAGCGCATACTGAATATCCGTGGATTTTTTCAAGGTTTCATGGGCAATCTCATAAAACCGCTGAATGGTATAGCCGCCGGTAACAATATCCACATACGCAATATTTTCCAATTTACGCTTATTGCGGTAAAAGGAGATTATTAAAAATACTATCAACAGTGAAAAAGCCAAAGTAATAAAACCGCATAATATTAAAGTTACTTGTAAAAGTAATTCAGATTTGGCATTTACCACAGAAACAGGTACAAAGGTTAAAAGGGACCATTCTTCCATATCTAAGGGGGTATATGTCATATATTCATGGGTATCATCAAGAACATATTCTATTTGCCCACTTTTGCCATTGGCTATATCAACCTGGACATCCGCCATGGTTTTATTATCCTTAATTTGAGAATTTTTAAGAGAATTTAAAACGTTATATCCTGTTTGTGAAGCGTTTTTGGAACTGGAACGAATAACAACAGTGCCATCCGCACGTACTATATGGGCATATCCTCTGCCTTCAAAAGCGGTCATCGCTAAAATTTTATCAAATGAACTTAGGTCATAACTTGCTGCCAATGCCAATATTTTATTGCCTTCAATTACTACGCCATTAAGGGGAATGGCAAATACAATGCAATCTTTACCATCTATAACTTGGGAAGATGACATAGAAGGTTTTCTATCCACAATAGCATTCTGTAAATATTCATCGTTATTTAAAGATACGGTTTTACCTTCATAATCAAAAGCCACACCCTTTTCATCTATTAGCATAACTTTTTGATAATTCCAATATTTTTGTTGTTCAAGAACCACAGTTTCTAATTGACTAAAAGAAACAACATTGCTACTTTGCAAAACAGTACCAATGGTACCCAATACCGAAAAATTATCAATAATATTTTTATTGACATTTGTGCTCATTTGGGTGGATATTTCCTGCATATAACCGCTGTTTTCCTCTTTTAAGGTATTTTGAAGTTTGTTATAATATTGCATACATAAAATACTCATAACTAAACATATCAACACAAAAGCAATAACTGCCGTGCGATATGTTGATTTATATTCCGAGCGTATTTTACTCAGTTTAATCATAAAGCCTCCAATTCCTTAAGCATAATTTATACAAAAAAACAATCATCATCTTTTTTTTGATAAAATATGACACATATTTATTTTAGCATATAAGTATCAAAATATCTATCTTTAATTTGAAAATTATTAATTTTACTACTTATTATAAAACTTAAAGTAGCATTTTTACAAAAGTGAAAATTTCAGATTGTCAGGCTGTTAAGAAAGCCTTAGATTCGGCAAAACTCCCTGAGCAGCGGCTGTGCAGTGTGCTTAGATGTACATAAGCAGTTGGTGGGAAGGAATTTTGCCAAATATCAGACTTTATCAACAGCCTAAGCATTTTTACAAAAGTGAAAATTTAGTTAAATGCTTTTTTATCCAATCAATTCATCTTCATAGCATAAAAATTTCATCTGCTCCATAGAATTAGTAAGAGAAGTTATCTGGGGGGCTATTTATGCAGGACTATATTGAGAGGAGAGTTCTTGAGGTTAGCGATTACATCATCACATTTTCTGCCACCGTAAGACAAACTGCCTCGGTTTTTGGTGTTTCCAAAAGCACAATACATAAAGACGTAACCGAAAGGCTACCGGAAATAAATAGAAACACAGCCCAAAAAGTAAGGCATATACTGGAGGTAAACAAAGCTGAACGCCATTTGCGAGGCGGAGAAGCTACCCGTAAAAAATATATGGACGAACAGAGTAAGCCCTAAATCAATTTGCCATAAAGTAAAATTTAAGCTAATAAAGGGTAGTATTTTTAAACCTTGCCCTTTATTTTTTTATTGACACCCGGGGATATTCAGTGTATTATATGACCTATAAAAAATATTACTGTTTTTAGTTTTAGCTTTAAGATATAGTTTTAACTATAATTATCAAAAATTTTTGCTGATTTACCATTATTTTGCCATGATAATTTTAGTTTTTATTCAACATATTTACTTTGATAACTATGATAACTTTTATTATTATAGGGATAACTTTTGTTATCCCTATTTTAGTGCAATTATACCATTTTTCATGAAATACAATAACAAAAGTTATTATTGCGTGGTTTTTCTATTTTGTTTTTAAAGTAAAAATTTTTTTATATTAAAAAAAACCAACTATTGCTCCATAGCAGTTAAACGCCGTTATTAAAAGCTATTTTTTTAGATAAAATATAATTACTTCAAAAATTTTGTCTTTTTGGCTAACCTTTTGCACTACTTTATGGTATAATAGTTAAAGGTTGTACTTGCAGTATTATATTGTCTTATTTAGAAAGCAAATAAAAAATATTATTGTATGGATTAAAATAATTAGTGGCAACTTGATTATTTTTAATTTCAAAAGGATTTACTCTTACCAGAAAGGCAAATCTTTACAATATTCTACTTTCTAAAAAAATAAAAAAAAAGGAGATATTTACCATGGAACTAAATTATGTATCAGAAAAAGAAATCGTAAAAATGCATGAAGCCAGTGTAGAAATGTTAGAAAAAACAGGCATTAAATGCACCTCGGCAAAATTTCTCAAAGTTTCAGAAGATGTTGGTTTAAGCGTAACTTACGAAAACGACGAAAAAACTCATGGCAGAATCCGTTTTACCAAAGCCCAAGTAGACAAAGCTCTGGAAACAGCTCCCAAAAAATTCTCAATTTATGGACTGGATGATAAATACGAAATCAAATGGGGTGAAAGAAAAGCCTACAACCACACTTGTGTAGGAACACCCTTTATCGCCGATATAGAAACCGGTAAAAGAAGAAATACATCTATCACAGATTTGGAAGACTATATCCGCATTGCAGATGCCCTTCCCGATACTGATATTATTTCTTGTTTAACTGCTCAAGGTATTCCCGAAAAAGCAGCAGGTGCAGTACAAACCGCTGCTCAAGTAAAAAATACCACCAAACCCTTACGTATTTGCATCCATACCGCAGATGAAACCAACGACATCGTTGATGTTTTGGCAGCCGCAGTTGGCAGCAAAGAAGAACTTTTGAAAAAGCCCATCGCTTATTTGGAAGTATCCCCCATCAGCCCCATGGACTATGCCGCTGACCCCGCAGAATCCATTTTAGCTTGCGTGGAATCCGGATTGCCATTAGGCATTATCCCCTGCCCCATGATGGGCGCAACAGGTCCTATGACCTTAATAGGCTCTGTGGTAATGCACAATGCCGAAATACTTGCAGGTGTTGTGGTTGCTCAATTAATGAAACCCGGCTGCCCTGTAATCATGAGCCCCCGTGTAACCTTTATGGATATGAAAACAGCTATGGGTCTTTGGGCTGCTCCTGAAATGGGACTTGCCGCAGCAGCATCGGCTCAATTAGTTCGCTATTACAATATGCCCAGCACCGTTACAGGCTTCTCCTGTGCATCTAAAGTTACCGATGCCCAAGCAGCCTTTGAATCACTTTACAACACCTTAATCCCCGCTATGGTTGGGGTTGACGTTGTTGGTGCTTCAGGTTCTTTGGATAACGTATTGGTTGCTTCCTTTGAAAAATTAGTTTTAGACAATGAAATTGCTTCATTGGTAAAAAGAGCCATCAAAGGCGAAATCGTTAATGATGACACCTGTGCAGTAACTCCTGTTGCTGATGTTGTGGACAGCGGCGAAGGCAACTTCCTGGGCCATGAACACACATTAACACATCTCCGCAGTGAATTGTGGACTCCTTTTATGTCTGACAGAGATATCTACGAAAATTGGTCCGAAGAAAGATTGGACTTTACCCAAAGAGCAAACAGATATACCAGAGAAGTATTGGCTAATCACCATCCTGCTCCTTTAAGTGCAGAAAAAATTGCCGCTGTTGATGCAGTGGTACAAGCTGTAATTGACAGATAATAAGCAATTACAAAGACTATGGATTTAATTTAGCTACAAAATAAAAGGCATAGGATTAAAGGCTTATAATGGGTAAACCCACCAAGCTGCAAACTTTCGGTGTACTCAAATGCACATAAAAGTTAGGAGCTTGGCTGGGTTTCATTATTAGACTATCCACAGCCTAAGCCGTGTTTCCTTAATTTAAGGCAACACGGCTTTTTTAATTAGCAACACTTAAAAATTTATTATTGCTGAATAGCCAAAAAAATCACACAGATAAAAAAATTGAGCGAATTATCAAAAAACAGATAATTCGCTCAAATTTTAGGCGCAGTACATCGTTATACAACGCTAATATTATTATTTATTTTTAATAACCGCTTGCGCCGCTGCTAATCTGGCAATGGGCACACGATAAGGAGAGCAGGAAACAAAATCCAAACCTAATCTATGGCAAAGTTCAATGGATTCAGGGTCACCACCATGTTCGCCACAAATACCAATTAAGAAATCGGGCTTAACTTGACGGGCGGAGCTTACAGCCATTTTCATCAATTTGCCAACCCCACTTTCATCCAAGGTTACAAAGGGGCTGATGGGCAAAACCTTTTTATCTACATATTGATGCAGGAATTTACCTTCAGCATCATCACGGGAGAAACCAAAAGTGGTTTGGGTTAAATCATTGGTACCAAAGGAGAAAAATTCAGCTTCTTTTGCCAATTCATCTGCGGTTAATGCAGCACGAGGTACTTCTATCATGGTGCCAACGGTATATTTAAAATCAATACCTGTTTCTTCTTTTACAGCGGTGGCAACACCATCTACCAAGGTTTTAAGGTTATGCAATTCGTTAATGTGTATAACCAAGGGAATTTCCACTTCGGGGATAATTTCAAAACCTTCTTTGGTTAATTGGGCAACAGCTTCAAATACTGCTCTTGCCTGCATTGCATAGATTTCAGGATAGGTAATACCTAAACGACAACCACGATGACCAAGCATGGGGTTAAATTCCGAAAGGTCTTCAACTCTTGCCATTAAAGCTTCTTTTTCTGCAATAAGCTTAGCATCGCCATTGGTGCATTTTAAAGTGGTAATTTCCACCAATAATTCTTCTTTGGATGGTAAAAATTCATGGAGAGGAGGATCTAAAAAGCGAATAGTAACAGGAAAACCTGCCATAACTTTTAAAATACCATAAAAATCATCTCTTTGCATGGGTAAAAGTTTATCCAGTGCACTTTGACGACCTTCTAAATCTTCCGCAAGAATCATTTGCTGCACAACAGGTAATCTATCCAAAGCCATAAACATATGCTCAGTACGGGTAAGACCAATACCCTTAGCACCAAAATCTTTGGCTTTTTGGGCATCTTCGGGAGTATCGGCATTGGCACGAACATCAAGACGCTTGACTTCATCTGCCCAACCCAAGAAAACAGTAAATTCTTCGCCCATAGCTGCGGCGGTCATGGGGATTTCCCCTTTGAAAATACGGCCTGTGGCTCCATCAATGGATATTACATCATTTTCGCCAAAAACATCGCTACCAATGGTTAATGTTTTATGGACTGCATCTATTTTTAAAGCTTCGGCACCACACACAGCAGGGGTACCCATACCACGGGCAATAACCGCAGCGTGGCTCGTCATACCGCCATGGCTGGTTAAGATACCTTGAGCTTCATTCATACCGTGGATATCTTCAGGTGTGGTTTCTGTACGAACCAAAACCACTTTTTTACCGGCTTTACCCATTTCTTCTGCGGTATCTGCATCAAAAACCACAGAGCCAACAGCAGCACCGGGAGAAGCAGGCAACCCTGTGGCTATAACATCTAATTTAGCCTTGGGGTCGATGCCGGGGTGTAATAATTGATTAATTTGGAGAGGTTCCAAACGCATTAAAGCTTCTTCTTTATTAATAAGACCTTCACTAACCATGTCCACAGCGGTTTTCACAGCCGCCGCCGCAGTACGTTTACCATTTCTGGTTTGCAACATATAAAGTTTACCACGTTCAACGGTAAATTCCATATCTTGCATATCATGGTAATGTTTTTCCAATAGCTGGCTTATATCTAAAAATTCTTTATAAACAGCAGGCATATCCTTTTCTAAGCTGGCAATGGGTTCAGGTGTACGTATACCTGCCACAACATCTTCACCTTGGGCATTGATAAGGTATTCACCATAAAGACCTTCTTCACCGGTTGAGGGATTTCTGGTAAAGGCAACACCGGTACCGCAATCGTTACCCATATTACCAAATACCATACATTGTACGTTTACCGCAGTACCCAAATCATCGGGTATTTTATTTTGTTTACGATAATAGATAGCACGGGCAGAATTCCAAGAACTAAACACGGCTTGGATAGAAAGGAGTAATTGTTTTTGAGGTTCTTGGGGAAAAGCAGAACCTGTTTCCTTTTCATAAATACCTTTAAAAACTGCAATTAATTTTTCCAAAGCTTCAGCGGTTAATTGATGGTCAAATTTTACACCTTCATCAATTTTTATTTCAGCCAAGGCATCTTCAAAAAAGGTGCTGTCAACACCCATGGCAACGTCACCAAACATTTGAATAAAACGACGATAACAATCCATGGCAAAACGGCGATTACCGGTGGCAAGAGCCATACCTTCAACGGTGGTATCATTTAAACCCAAGTTTAAAATGGTATCCATCATACCCGGCATAGAAATTTTTGCACCTGACCGCACTGAAACTAAAAGGGGATTTTCTTTATTGCCCAATTTTTTGCCGCTGCGTTCTTCCACAACCTTTAATTTTTCAGCTAATTCTTTTTCCAAGCCTTCGGGCATCTTTTCATTTTGTCGATAGTATTCATTACACGCCTCAGCGGTAATAGTCAACCCCGGGGGTACAGGCAAACCTATGTTGGTCATTTCTGCCAAATTGGCACCTTTGCCACCTAAAAGCCCTCTCATCTCGCTGTTACCTTCATCAAAAAGGTAAACGTACTTCGTACTCATGAATAGCCTCCTTATTTTTGTTTGTTCTTAAAATAAATATCTAATATATTCCCCGCCGTTTCTTCAATGGCCTTGTTGGTAACATCCAGCACTCGGCACCCGATACGACGGTAAAGCTTTTTAGCAAAGTCTAATTCTTCTTGTAAACGAGAAGCATCAGCATAATTGGATTCAATTTTTTCAGCTCCCATAATTTTAAGACGCTGGGTGCGAATTTCATTTAAGTTTTTAGGATTAATAGTAAGCCCAAATATTTTTTCCCTCGGTACTTGAAAAATCACATCGGGGATAGGAACTTCAGGCACTATGGGTAAATTTGCTGCTTTAATATTTTTATGGGCAAGGTACATACATACAGGAGTTTTAGAGGTTCTGGAAACGCCTAAAACCACTAAATCCGCATCTAAAAAACCTTGGGGGTCTTTACCATCGTCATATTGAACTGCAAATTCCACCGCTGCTACCCGCCGAAAATAGCGAGCATCCAGTTTTCTTAAACCGCCAACTTCACAGCTGGGGTCTGTATTTAAAGCATCTTCAATGGAATGGATAGGAGCACCCAAAATATCCACCACTGCCACGTTGTAATCATCTGCTAATTGTTCCATGGTTAAGCGTAAGGTTTCAGAAACCAAGGTGTAAAAAATAACACCTTTGTGAACACTGGCATCTGCCACTATTTCTTTTAGCAGCACAGTATCACTGACATGGGGAAAACGCTTAAACTCAATTTGTGCTCTTACAAATTGGCTAACTGCGGCACGGGCAACCTGTTCACCGGTTTCACCCACGGAATCGGAAATTATATAAAGCAAAAGTGGTTTCATAAAGCTCCTTTTCCACTAAAAAAATATTATCACCCAATAAAGTGTAAAAGCAAATTGAAAAGGGCAGCCTCAAACAGTGCCTTAATGACACCTAAGAGTCTGACCTTTTCAGTTTTTTGTAATAGTATACTTCAGATCAGAGACCTTTAGCGATAACCTAATTACATTATTATATATAAGTTCCCTACTGTCAAGAGAAAATTCCGCTATTTTTCGAGGTAATTTCCATTATTTTTCAACAACTATAACGCTGAAATCCGCAATATTTAAAATACTTTGGCTAATTGCTTTTAAAAGACCCAACCTGCTAAGCTTCAAATTCTCATCATCACACATTACCATAATGTCGGTAAGGAAGTCATCAATGGGCTTACGCAAAGCAGCAATGCTCATGAAAGCACCTGCAAAATCGTTGTTTTTTAAATATTCCGCAGATTTTACTTTAAATTCATTATAAGCCTCAACCAAGGCAATTTCTGCTTTTTCTTGGAACAAATCAGAATTAAAATCCGCAGATTCAGATTTTTTGGCTAAATTATTCACACGGGTAAATCCTGCCATTAAAGGTGCAAAATTTTCATCATTACGGAATTTTTCCAAAGCTTCACCTTTAGTACGCACAAGGCAAAAATCCTTAGGGGCATTATACATCACAGCATTTACCGTATCATACTTCAAACCGCTATCACTTAAAACATTTTCTAAACGTTGAGCAAAGAAAGATAAAACACGATCATGGGTTTGAGCCAAGGTTTTTTCCATTTTATGGGATGCTGCAATATTTTCATAACAATATGTTACCAATTTATCAAGATCTATGGTTAAATTACCTTTGAGAATAATTTGCACAATGCCCATTGCCTGGCGGCGTAAAGCATAAGGATCCTGAGAACCTGTGGGTTCCAAATCCATACCAAAAAAGCCCACAACACTATCTATTTTATCCGCAATGGAAACTATCATACCATTTAAAGATTGGGGCAATTCGTCACCGGCAAAACGTGGCATATAGCTTTCACGGATTGCCTGACCAACTATAAGGGGTTCCCCTTGGGCTACTGCATAATACTCACCCATAATTCCTTGGAGTTCGGGAAATTCATATACCATATTGGAAACCAAATCTGCTTTTGCCAAAAAGGCACTGCGTTGGGTTTCTTTTTTATCCGCACCCAAATATTCTGCAAGTTCACCGCTGATTTTTACAATACGTTGAACTTTTTCAAATAATGTACCCATGGTAACATGGAAAACAACGGGTTTTAATTTTTCCACATTATCCCCAAGTGCTATTTTTAAATCTTCATCGTAGAAAAATTCTGCATCTGCAAGACGGGCACGTAACACTTTTTCGTTACCTTCTGTAACGGTTTCAATGTTTCGTTTTAAGCCATTACGCACGGTGATAAAATAGGGCAATAAATTACCTTTTTTATCCAGCACAGGGAAGTAACGCTGGTGCTCCCGCATGGGTGTAATAACAGCTTCTTTTGGTATACGTAAATATTTTTCGGAAAAACTCCCCATTAAAGCTGTGGGATATTCCAAAAGGTAAACAACTTCTTCCAACAGTTCCTCATCTTCTTCAACCACGGCATTTTTTGCCGCTGCCAATTCTTGAATCTGCTGCCAAATAAGCTCTTTACGTTCCTTAGGGTCAACCATTACATAGTTTTCCCTAAGCTGTTCTATATATGTATCCGGACTTTCAATAGCCACATCCCCATTGCCATAAAAACGGTGGCTTTGGGAAATATTACTACTTTTAACATCTAAAATTTGCAAAGGTATAACTTCTTTATCCATCATAGCAACCAGCCAACGAATGGGGCGGACAAAACGCATTTCATAATCGCCCCAGCGCATAGGCTTGGGGAACTTTAAGCTATCCACCAAGGAAACCAAAATATTGGGGAGCACATCTTTGGCAGGAGCACCTTTTTCCTCTTTGGCAGCCATAATATATTCACCATTACCCTGAGTTTTAACGGTTATTTGGTCAATGGTTACCTTTTGTGAACGCATAAATCCCTGCAAAGCTTTGGAAGGATTACCTTCACTATCATAAGCCGCCTTTTTGGAAGGGCCTTTAACCTCCTCAAATAAATCTTTTTGAGCATCGCTTAAACCTTTGATAATTAAAGTTAAACGACGAGGAGTTCCCAACCCCACAATGGATTCATAATCTAAACGAGCTTCCTTTAAAAATTTTGCGGCAGCGGTTTTTAAATCTTTGATACTGCCTGCCATAAATCTGGCAGGAATTTCTTCCACTCCAATTTCAAATAAAATATTACTCATTGCTGCCACCTCCTTTGTTTTCACTTTTGTTTTCATCCAAGCCCATGGCTTTACGCAGGTTTTGGTCTTTAATCAGTGGGTAACCCAGTTTTTCACGCTGAGCCACATAGGCTTCTGCTGCCATACGGGCAAGTTGCCGTACTCTGGCAATATAATTTTGCCGTTCCGCAACGCTGATGGCACTTCTGGCATCCAAAAGATTAAAAGTGTGGGAGCATTTTAAAATATAGTCATAGGCAGGGAGCACCAAACCTGCATTTAAAATATCCGTTGCTTCTTTTTCATACATATCATAAACTTTAAACAACATATCTATATTGGCAATTTCAAAATTGTAGGTACTATGTTCAACCTCGCCTTGATGGTGCACATCACCATAGGTTATACCATCTACCCATTCAATATCATAAACGCTGTCTACCTTTTGGATAAACATAGCCAAACGCTCAATACCATAGGTTATTTCGCCGCTTACAGGCTTGCAATCTATGCCGCCAAATTGTTGAAAATAGGTAAATTGGGTAACTTCCATGCCATCAAGCCACACTTCCCAGCCCAAACCCCATGCTCCCAAATTGGCACTTTCCCAGTTATCCTCAACCAATCTGATATCATGTTCATCAGGATCTATACCAATAGCACGGAGGCTATCCATATATAATTCCACTATATTATCGGGGGATGGTTTCAATATTACTTGATATTGATAGTAATGCTGCAAACGGTTGGGGTTTTCCCCATAGCGACCATCAGTGGGGCGGCGAGATGGCTCCACATAACCCACACGCCAAGGTTCAGGGCCTAAGGCTCGCAGTGCCGTGGCGGGGTTCATGGTGCCTGCACCTTTTTCCATATCATAAGGTTGCTGAATAATGCAGCCCTGTTCGCCCCAAAATTTATTTAAGGCTAAAATGAGATTTTGAAAATTCATATTGTACTCCTTTTATTAAGAATAATATTATATTCGGATAAAAAAAATCCCTGCCAAATAAGGGACGGCACAAAACCGCGGTTCCACCCTTGTTGACAAGAAGTCCACTTTTGCACTATAACGGTGTGCCACCGACGGTAATTAACCGTTACTCCAAGATGCCTTCATTCCCATGGTGGGCTTGCACCATCCCCACTCGCTAATATCGGAATTACTATTTCTTATCATCGCAATTTAATCGATTCTATATTAAATGTAACAAAAAAACCCTTTTTTGTCAAGAGCTTAAAGCATATCTGCTAACATAAAAAGAAAGACCCAAGGTTGTAAAAGTTAATTTTTACCCCACGGGTCTTTCTTTATTGTATTTTTCAGCAAATATTTTGATTGCTTATATTACGTATATTCCATGATTATATCCGGTGTTTGGATTATTCCACAGTTACACTTTTTGCCAAATTTCTGGGTTGGTCAATATCTGAGCCACGTTTTTTAGAGGCATAATATGCAATTAACTGTAAGGGTATAACAGCAACAATTGGTGCTAAAATATCATCTGTTTTCGGTAAATAGCAAACCTTGGCGGCAACCTGTTCTATCTTATTGTTGCCCTCAAAAGCAAAGGCTAAAATTTTAGCATCTCTTGCCTGAACTTCTTTAATATTGCTTATCATTTTTTCTGCCACTGCACTTTGGGTAGCCAAACACAAAACAGGTACTTGGTCTACTATCAAGGCTAAAGTACCGTGTTTTAATTCACCTGCGGCATAAGCTTCGGCATGGATATAAGAAATTTCTTTTAATTTTAAGGCACCTTCCAGCGCCACAACATAATCAAGACCACGCCCAATGAAAAAAGCATCTTCATGGTCTGCAACTATTTCACCAATTTCTTTGATTTCCTCAATTTGATTATCCAATATAGCTTGGACTTTTTCCGGCAAACGGTAAAGTTCATTGAGAATATTATCCAATTCTTTTTTATCCATTTTGCCCAAGGCTTCTACCATATAAAAACCAAAAAGATATAAACATAATAGCTGGGTACTGTAAGCCTTGGTGGAAGCCACGGCTATTTCCATACCTGCTCTGGTATAAATCACATCATCGGCATCTCTGGCAATGGAGCTTTCCCAAACATTGGTAATAGCCAAAACATGGCTGCCTTTGCCCTGAGCTTCTTTTAAAGCAGCTTTAGTATCCGCAGTTTCACCGCTTTGGGATACAACTATGGTTAGGGTTTTTTCATCCAGAATAGGATCTCTGTAACGGAATTCCGAAGCAATATCAACTTCCACAGGAAGTCTTAATAATTTTTCGTAGATATATTTACCCACAAAACAAGCATGATAAGCCGTGCCGCAAGCTACCATAACAATTTTATTAAAGGTAGCTAATTTTTCCTTGGTTAAAGATATATTCCCTAAATTTACACGGTTTTCTAAATTGCTCAAACGCCCGGAAAGACAATCACGCAAGGATCTGGGTTGTTCAAAAATTTCTTTGAGCATAAAATGTTCAAAATTACCTTTTTTTGCGGTTTCAATATCCATATTTAAAGGCTGCAATTTCAATTCTATTGCTTTGTTATCTTGAAAAATACTTATGCCATCCTTGGTTAAAACAGCACATTGACCATCTTCCATAACGGCATAATCATCTACATAGCCAATAAGGGCAGGAATATCCGAAGCCAAATATTGACCATCTTTGCCGATACCCACAATTAAAGGGCTATCTTTTCTAATTGCCACCAAAACATCGGGCTGTGCTTTTGCCATAAAAACAGCAGCGTAAGAACCACGTAAGCGTTTTGATGCTTTTAATACCGCTGCCTTTAAATCACCTTCATAGCAATCCGCAATGAGGTTAGGCAAAACCTCGGTATCTGTTTCCGAAGAAAAAGTGTAGCCTTTTTCTTGGAGTTCTTTACGTAAATCCAAATAATTTTCTATAATACCATTATGCACCACGGCAAAGTTGCCATTACCATCACGATGAGGATGGGAATTACAATTTGAAGGCGCACCATGGGTTGCCCAACGGGTATGAGCAATACCCGCAGTACCTTCAATTTTTTCATTGCCAATGAGTTTTTCCAATTCCACTATTTTACCAACTTGACGACGCACCACAATGGAATCCTTATCATAAATAGCTATACCCGCAGAATCATAACCACGGTATTCTAATTTTTTTAAACCACTAATAAGAAAAGGCAATGCTTTCTTACTACCAATATATCCGGCGATGCCACACATAATATGACACGCTCCTTTCATTCCAACAAATTACTTTGCATTTATTTTTTATTAAAAACATCATACTTTAATATGAACTAATCTTTATTTCAATTCTATTGAAATAACCTCAACCAATTCATCGATGATTTTTTCTAATTCTTCAACATCAGGCCCTTCCCCCATAACTCTCAAAAGAGGTTCTGTGCCCGAGGGTCTAATTAAAATACGCCCGTTATCACCTAAAATTGTTTCAGCTTTTTTTACAACTGCGGTGATTTTAGGGTTAGTTGCCCATTGGTCACGTTTTGCCACTGTAACATTTTTAAGTATTTGGGGTAAAGGCTTCATTATTTTAGATAATTCCGCCAAAGAATCACCTGTTTCCAGCATTATTTTCAAAATCATCAAACTGGTAAGCATACCATCTCCGGTGGGGTTATATTGGGAAAGTATAATATGTCCGGATTGTTCACCACCAATAACAGCTCCGGTTTTATCCATTTCGGTAATAACATATTTATCACCTACCACAGTTTGAGACATATCTATATCTAATTTTTCCATAGCTATTTTCAGTCCCAAATTGCTCATAACCGTTGCTACCAATCTGTTATTTGCTAATTTGTTGTTCTTTTTTAAATAGGCGGCAATAATTGCCATGATGATATCTCCATCTACAATATTGCCAACACCATCCGCAAGGATTACACGGTCACCATCACCATCATAGGCAATGCCCATATCAGCAACTTCTTTCCACACGGTATCCTTCATTGAGGCAGGTTTGGTGCTGCCGCAATTTTCGTTGATATTAATGCCGTCATAATCTTTGTTAATAGCCACAATATCCGCACCCATGGAACGCAACATTTCAGCAGCAAAATTAGATGTTGCACCATTGGCACAATCCACCACCAGCTTAAATCTGGATAAATCCATAGGGAAAAACTTTTTCAAACGGCTAACATATTCAGTGCCTGCAAATTTATCATAAACAATATGCCCAATATCTTTTCCTGTTTTTAAAGCAGGAAAAGCCTTGGCAAGAACTATTTCTTCTATTTTTTCTTCTATTTCATCGGGAAGTTTTCTGCCATCGGCACCAAATATTTTAATGCCATTATCGTAATAGGGATTATGAGATGCGGAAATAACAATACCTGCTGCTGCTTTACGCTCTCTAACCAAGGCAGATACCGCAGGGGTAGGCACAATACCCAAAGAAACAACCTCTCCCCCAAAAGCACAAACTCCGGACATAAGAGACCCCGCAATCATAGATCCCGAAAGTCTGGTATCTCTACCCACTAATATTGTGGGTTTTTCTATACTTTGCTGCAATACCATGGCTAACGCTGCCCCTATTTCATAGGACAATAAGGGGGTAACCACCACATTAGCTTCACCACGCACACCATCAGTCCCAAATAATTTTTTCATAAGACACACCTCTTATAGATTTTTCTTTTATATATTTTTTATAGGTAATACTGCCTCAAGGCAAAATCAGCCCAAAAGGCTTAGTTACATACAACCACAATACCACAGCTACCACAACGGATATTATTTTATAAATAAGGTTATTTTTTTGCAATCGTAACCATAAGCGATTTATCATGGTCTTTTCCTTTTCTTTCTCGTCTTTTGTTTGTTTATACCATAAAAATCATCAAATGCTCTATGTAGCTTTTGGGGTGTAACACCACGAATTAATTTTCCATAGCGGCACATAGAAACCACACCTGTTTCCTCGGAAACTATAAGTACCAAAGCATCGGAAACTTCAGATATGCCAATACCTGCACGATGCCGAGTGCCCAGCATGGGGTCTATATCATCATTGGCAGTAAGGGGCATAATACACCCTGCTGCCACCACACGGTCATTACGCACAATAACTGCACCATCATGTAGCGGTGCATTTTTAAAAAATATATTTCTTAAAAGCTCACTGCTTATTTTAGCATCCAAGGCTACCCCTGTATCAATTTGTGGTTTTAAACCGGTGCTGCCTTCCAAAACCAAAAGCACACCCACGGATTGCTCTGATGCCGCAACCAAGGTTTCTTCTATGGATTCCTCAGTTAAGGTTATGGCACTGGTGCTGTTGCCGCTTGCAAAAAATGAACCGCCCCTACCTAATTTTTCCAAAGCACTGCGTAATTCCGGTTGAAAAATAATAGCAATACCTAAAAGTATAACACTCCAACTTTTTCCTAAAATCCAATGCACCGTGGTAAGATTAAGCCAACCGCTTAGAATGTAAAATCCTAAAATTACAACCATGCCCTTTAATAGCTGCATAGCTCTGGAATCCTTTAATAATAGCAGTATTTTATAGCCTGCATACGCCACAATTAAGATATCTACCAACGATATAAATATTGTTAAAAAATTCCATTCCATAATTTTTCCCATCCAAATATAATAAGGGTACTGTATTTTATTCGACAAAAAACAAATAATCCCTCTCTTTATATATCAAGAAAATAGAATTTTCACCGCAAAAGTGTTTTTTGGACTTATAAATATGACTTATATATTATATTCAAAAAAATTCAAAATATAATTTACTCGGTTAAATCAAATTTCAAACCAAGGTGTTACCACTAAAAAATCCGCAAGAATAGTGAATAATTTCTTACGGATTTCATGAAATTATATAGTTTTTAATATTTCTTTTCGCAATCGCTTAATTATGCGTTTTTCCAAACGTGAAATATAGGATTGGGAAATTCCCAAAACATCGGCAACTTCTTTTTGGGTTTTTTCCTCACCCTCTTTATTAATGCCATAGCGCAGTTCTACAATAATACGCTCACGCTCATTTAATTTTTTCATCGCCATACGCAGCAACGCCCTATCAACCTGGCTTTCCAATTCTTTAGAGCACAAATCACCATCGGTACCCATAATATCCGAAAGTAAAAGCTCGTTACCGTCCCAATCTACATTTAATGGTTCATCAAAAGATATCTCACCTTTGGTTTTGCCATTTCTGCGGAGGTACATTAAAATTTCATTTTCAATACAGCGTGAAGCATAGGTTGCCAATTTAATTTTTTTAGATATATCAAAGGTATTTACTGCCTTTATTAAGCCAATAGTACCAATAGAAACCAAATCCTCAATATTTATTCCTGTATTTTCAAATCGACGGGCAATATAAACCACTAAACGCAAATTGTGTTCAATTAAACAATTTCTTGCCCCTAAATTATCTTCATTTAAAAGTACAAGCATTTCATGTTCCTCATCACTGGGTAAAGGCGGTGGCAAAACATCGCTGCCCCCCACATAGAACATACCATCTCCGGAATTTTTACCCATTATCATGGGCAAAAAAAGTACCATAAAATTTCTCAATCCCTTCTGTTCCATAATCCCCCTCCTTATATCCAATCTAAAATAGCCGGATTTACAATGCACCTACACCGGTCTTTGGTGTGTAGCGAACCACGATAAAGACAAATAACGGCATTTTTTACCACCACATTTTTACGCTGGGGCAAGCGTATACCATCGGGCTTAACCCCTAACATCAAGCCATTTCTTTTCCCTATACTGGAAAAAGGAATAAGACGCAACCGCTTGCCAATGGGTTCCTCTATAAAATTACTTAAAATTTCCGCTACATCTCTATTGCCTCCCAGTAAAAAAGCATCGCTAAAATTCAATGGCAATATTGCCTTAACCGCATCAAATTCCACAACTATTACAGGGCTTTTAGTAATGGGGTCCAACAATTCATTGCCGGTATCCAATAAAGCATTTACCCTTACCGCTTTATTATCCAAAATAATTTCTATAATTTCCATAGACTGATTATGTCTTAAATTTTCCTTCACAAAAGCAATACCCCAGCGTGATGCCAATAGCCCAAGGAGCACAGCAAAGCCCAAGCCCAAAGAGGTAAAGGGCAGTGCTTGCCCTTGCCAGCCATCGCTTTGTAAAAACCAAGTTATACCCATAACCCCACCTGCCATCACAAAGCCCATTAAATAAAAATACACCAAAGCCCGAAAAAACATTTTACGGCTTAAAGACCAAAAACCGGTTTTTACAATGGCAATGGAAGCCAATAATTTAAAAACCATACCATTTAACATCTGAAATTCCGGATATACCGCAATTACACCGTAAATAGCAGCCAATAAGCCTGCTAAAATTAAACGCCAATGTGGGGTTTTAAAATTGCCAAAATGTGCCACACCATAAAGAAGGGTTAAATCCATGAGCAAATTCATGAGAAATAATAAATCTCCATACACCACATAAGTAGCCATATTTATCCCTCCTCGCTTTTATATTATAGAGGTTTTACCAAGAGATAATTGTCGATAATAGCATAAGAAAACGCAAAATAAAACGACATTTTCCCACAAAAAAAGCACCGCTTTATCGGTGCTCAGATTGTTAAAACATATAGTTTTTTGGCAAGATGTCTGGCTGTTAAGAAAGACTTAGATTTGGTAAAACTCCCTGAGCAGCGGCTGTGCAGTGTACATAGATGTACATAAGCAGCTGATGGGAAGGGATTTTGCCAAATATCAGACTTTATCAACAGCCTAAGCACCGCTTTATCGGTGCAGGATTGTGGACAATATACATTTTTAACTATAATATAATACTAAAATTTCAATTTTATATACCGCTGAATATAGCCAAACTAATTAAAAAAAATAGCGTAGCAGATTAACTGCTACGCACAGATTGTCAAAAAACATAGTTTTTTGGCAAGATGTCTGGCTGTTAAGAAAGACTTAGATTTGGTAAAACTCCCTGAGCAGCGGCTGTGCAGTGTACATAGATGTACATAAGCAGTCGGTGGGAAGGGATTTTGCCGAATATCAGGCTTTATCAACAGCCTAAGCGTAGCAGATTAACTGCTACGCTATCAAGTCTAAGTTATTGGGGTCACTACATTACCCATATAAGCTTTGGTATTTTTACCTAACATCAGGTTTTGTCCACAGGCTGTTACGTATAATATCTAAGGATTTTATACGCCTTTCCAAATGATAGGCAACCAATTCCTGCATAACTTTTGCCATTATTTTTTCGGTTTCTTCGTTTAGTTTTAATCTGTTTAATTGCTCTATGGGTGTTTTATTGTAATAATCCAAACCATAGATGGCTTGGGGAGAGATAAATACACCTCCGCCACAATCTTTACAAATAGGGCCGGGAAATCTTGAAGATAAATATCCCTCTTTTAAAGGCTCTCCGCAATTACTGCAACGCTTAAAATCCACTTCATAACCAATCAATGTCATGAGATTTATTTCAAAATACCTTGCCATAGATTCAGTGTTTTTATTATCTATTTTAGAAAAAACCTGATGGGTTAAATCAAAAACTGCACTGTTGGATTCTTTTTCCGGTAAAGCAATATTTAATAGTTCCATAAAATAGGAAACATATAAATAAGCTTGGGGATTGGAGCGAATTTGGGGATAGGTTTCTAAAGACACAGCCTGAGAAATGGTATCCATGGATTTACCTTGATAGAGCATTAAATTACAGCGGTTACCCAACTGCAAATGACCTTTCATGGTACTTTTTGGTCTTTTCACACCTTTGGCAATGGCAGAAAGCTTGCCGTATTCACGGGAAAACAGCGTAAAAATACGAGTGCTTTCCCCATAATTCATTGCTTTTATTATAATTGCATCCGCAGCGTAATATTTCATAAATTATCCAACCCCTAAAAGGAAAGGCATAAACTGCGCAGCTAAAATAGTGTAAATTATCAAACCTAAAACATCAATACTGGTACTGATAAACGGTGCTGATGCCACAGCAGGGTCAACCCCAAATTTTTTCAAGGCTAAAGGCACCATGGTGCCAATGGTAGCGGCTAAAACCATATTGCATAGCAAGGTAAGCCCAACCAAAATACCAAGGTAAGCGCTGCCTTGCCAAATATAGGCAACCACTGATAATGCCACGGCACAAAAACCACCAACAATAAAACCAACGCATGATTCCTTTAAAGTATTAATCAAAAATTCCGAAACGTCTATCTGCCCTGTGGATAGCCCCCTAACTGTAACCGTGGAGCTTTGAGTACCCACATTACCGCCCATGCCGCAAAGCAGGGGTATAAAATACGCCAAAGCCACCACAGCTTGGAGCTCGGATTCTAAATTGCGAATAATGGTACCTGAAAGTAAACCACCAAATAAGGTTACCAAAAGCCAAGGTAAGCGGGATTTAACCGCCGTAATAACCTTTTCCACGAAAGATTCATCTTCCAATTCATCTTCATGAACACCTGCCATACGCAAAACGTCTTCGGTAGCTTCGTCTTGGATAACATCTAAAATATCATCAACGGTGATAATCCCCACCAAACAGTGGCCTTCATCCACAACGGGAACAGCCATGATATCATAACGTGATACCATATTGGCAACTTCTTCCTGGTCCATATAATCCGTAACAAATTTTACCCTGGTGTGCATAATATGTTCCAATGACCAATGAGGTGGTGTTACAATTAAATCACGCAAAGACAAAACACCAACCAAAACATTTTCATCGTCAACCACGTAAATATAATAAACCGTTTCTGCTGAAGGTGATTGTTCCCTCAGGCTATCTATGGCTTGAGCCGCAGATTCGTGCATATTCAGAGAAATATACTCCGTGGTCATAATAGAACCAGCAGTATCTTCCGGATAGACCATTAAGCCTTTAACGTCATCAACATCATCCTGTTCCATTAAATCGAATACTTGATTTTGATCGTAAACGCTTAATTCGCCCAGAATATCCGCAACATCATCGGAAAACATGGTGTCTAAAATTGCCGCACTTTTTTCATCACCCAAATCTTTCATAATTTGGGGAACTAATTCCGGATCTAAATAGCTTAAAACCTCACCAGTTACATCGGTGGGTAAATATTGTAAAACCGAGGAAATACAGTTTTCATCCAATTCCGCCATTACTTCGGCAATATCAATAGATGCCGATGGTGCTAAAACCGCAGCAATACCCGGATAATCTTCGGTTTCAATGAACGGTTGTAGCCGTTCTAATTTTTCTTTAATATCCATGGTTACCCCCTTAATAAGAGAATGAAATAAAAATTAAAATGAAATTTGTAATCCTTATACATTCCTATTGTAGCGGCAATTAACCAGCATAGACAATTTATTCCCAATAAAGCTATTGCGAATACCTTATGAATACCTTATGGTTAATTACCAACGTTTAACTTGGGGGATTCGATAATAAACACGTCCCCCTTTTTTGCTCTTTTTAAAAATATGTAATTACACCATCGAGGAACGCTATCCATTATCTCACCTTCTTTCTTATGCCCATAATATTAAAAAATTATTACTTTTGTGCCTTAAAGCAGCATTAAAATTTATTCATCAATATTACGTTTATCAAAACCAAAATTTCTTAAATATATTTCTTTATTTCGCCAATCTTTTTTAACCTTAACCCAAAGCTCCAAATAGAAAGATGAGCCTAAGGCTTTTTCCATTTCCATTCTTGCCCGCATACCAATTTCTTTGAGCATAGCACCATTTTTACCGATGATAATTCCCTTTTGAGATTCACGCTCCACATATATAGTGGCATTGGCATAAACCTTGCCCCCTGGGCGTTCCTTTACTTCCATCATTTCCACGGCAATAGAGTGCGGAATTTCATCTTCGGTAAGTTCCAAAACTTTTTCTCTGACTATTTCCGCCATAATGGCTCTTTCCGGTTGATCTGTAACCATATCCTCAGGATAATAACAGGGCCCGGGCTTCAAGTATTCCGTAACTGTTTTTAGGAGATGTTGAACATTATCATCTTTCAAGGCTGAAATTGGTACTATTTCAGCAAAATCAAATTTATCTTTATAAAAATTAATTATCTTAAAAAGGTCATCCTTATTAGGCATTAAATCAACTTTATTAAGAAGCAGAAAAACAGGGGTATCAGAAGGTAAGGTGTTAATAATATATTCCTCACCGCCACCAAATTTTTCCGTGGCATCCGCAATGTAAAAAATAATATCCACACCGCTGATTGCGCTTTTTGCTGCCTGCATCATAAACTCACCAAGTTTATGCTTGGGCTTGTGAATACCCGGGGTATCAATGAAAATAAGCTGGGCATTATCTGTGGTATAAAAGCCCTTAATTTTATTTTGAGTGGTTTGGGGCTTATCAGAAACGATGGCTATTTTTTGCCCCAAAATGGTATTCATCAATGTACTTTTACCTGCATTTGGTCTGCCGATAATAGTAATAAAACCTGAACGAAATTCTTGCATTCTTTTTCCTTTGCTTATCAAATGCCTTAATTAAGGCGTGTTTTAATTATTTTTATAATTAAATTTACTTTTTTAATATCTACAATCTGCTGTTTTCTCAGAGAAATTAGAGTGAGAGTTTTATTGGGCATCCGAGGATGCAGCGGCGGTTTCTCCACCGTTATACTCTACATTCACAGTATCCGGCACCACTTGAATAATGGTTCTGCCCGGTAAAAATTTAGCTTGTTTGCCATTTGCCATGGTAAAGGTTAACGGCGATATTTCATCTTTCATCGACCAAGTAATCTCTGTGGCAGTACCATTTTGGAAAAGAACACCACTGCTACTATTGCCGGCAAATTTCATATCCAATAATTTAGTATCACCTGTTACAAGAGGTGCAGCTATTTTCATAACCACTACATTATCTGCGTAAAGCTGGGTATTATCTGCGGCATCCATATGCGGTGCACCCTTGGAAAAACGCATATAATGGTTAGCGGCATCATCCCATTTATAGGAAACAGGTTTATAAGTATAGGCTATATTAATATCCGTATTGGTACCTTTGGTTAAAGCCTTTATTGCTTTATCATTATAAAAAGCAAATTTTGTGGTATTTTGTTTTTCCCACAAACCCTTTTCAGTGGCGGCGGCTTGGAGTTTTTCCCAAGAGGTGTATAAATTAACCGGGGCTTTTCTGGAATTATCTCTCCAAAAATAGCTGCCCATTGCCATTTGGTCTATTTCATCCACGGTATCCGAAAGATTGGTAAACATATAGCTGGCACCACAATGTACATAAATAGCACCAAAAGAGTTAACCAAGCTAATAAAGCAATGTCTGGCACTGCGTACAGGGCCAATAGTATCGGGCTGATTATGATAATAAAGTGCCAAAAATCTATTAATGCCACCTTCAACCGGTAATTCAAAAAGCAAATCTGCTTTGCCTAAATTTGTTTGAGGTTCAGAGTTGGGTCCGTTATCCACAGCCACAGCTAATACTCTTTCCGGCAAATTATCAACTACTGCATGGTCTAAAGGACAATAATTTACCGCTTCTTCTTTGGGCACATCATTTGTCGGGGCTTTTTCGGCTTTATCTTTACCGCAGCCAACAATAAAAACAGAAAGGCTGAGAGCCAACAATAAAACCAATATTTTTGCAGTTTTTTTCATAAGAAGTCTCCTTTTTTTCATATATTTTTTATAGCTTCAAGAAATGAGATATTGGGTTCTTTAGCTAATTCTTAACTTTTTAAAGGGGATTATAAAAATAAATTTGCTATACGAGGCAAGAAAATTACCCCTCCGATAAATAGAGCAACGATACAGGAAAACATCACCGCTCCTGCTGTTATATCTTTAACTATTTTTGCCAAGGGATGATATTCTTGGGTTACCAAATCCACCACATTTTCAATGGCAGTATTAATCATTTCACTGACGATAACCGCACCAATCACCAAAAACAAAACTAAATATTCAAAATAATTGATGTGTAATACAAAACCTAAAAATATAGCAAGTACACCCATACACAGGTGAATGCGGATATTGCGTTCATTTTTTATGCAATGCCAAAGCCCATAGGCGGCATGATGAAAACTCTCTAAAAGGTTTTTTGTTTTCCTCATCTTACTACCCCCATTATTTCCAGATATTTTTCGGTGGTAGCCTCCATTATCTCAGCTTCATCAGATTTTATATGGTCGTAACCCAGTAAATGCAGTAAACCATGGAGAGCCAAAAAACAAAGCTCTCTCCTAAAACTATGGCCATATTCCAAGGCTTGTTCTTTACAGCGTTCCAAGGAAATAATAATATCGCCTATGGAAAAATCAACTAAGCCCGGTAAATTGCTAAATTCAAAAGTTTCACCACACTCCAACATGGGAAAAGACAATACATCTGTGGCTTTATCCAAATTTCTGAATTTTTTATTGTATAATTGAATAGTTTTATTATCGGTAAAAAATACTGTTACTTCACTTTTACCATCTTTACCTTCACCTTTTACTGCTGTTTTTAATACCTTTGCCAAAAAAACCATATCTTCAGCCTGTAAGGAAAAAGGTTTTAAATTACTCCGCATTTCAATTTTCATTTTTGTGCGACTCCTTTAAATCCGTGTTTGTTTCTTTTTCCTCAATAATACCTTGAAAAACCCCGGAAGGTAGTTGAATATCAGTAATTTTAGGCGCATCTATTTCCACCTCAATACCCTCCTCAGGTACTATCCAATGGGGTGGCGGTGCCTTTTCAACCATAGCTGCAACATCTGCAACAGCTACTTTTTTCTTGGCAGCCAGTTCTCTAACCAATTCTTTGGTATCCAAATCAGACATGGAAGGATACTCAATACGATAGTGAGAAAGCCCGCTCAATACCGAGAAAAAGGCTTCCTGAACCTTATGTAAATCTCTAAAAGTTAAATCACATTCTTCAAATTGACCTGCTGCCAACTGATTTTGGATAATATCATGAATTTTAGCCCGCATATCACCTTTAGAACGCAGAGTGGCACTTTGCAATGCTGCTTGGACACTATCTGCCATCATCAAAATTGCACTCTCTTTGGTTTGAGGTTTAGGATGGGGATAGCGGAAATCATCTTTATGCACAGGGTCACCATGGGAGGCTGCCTTTGCTTTATGGTAAAAGTATTGAACCACACTATTGCCGTGATGTTCGTTGATAATATCCACTACGCTCTGGGGTAAATCATAATCTTCCGCCATTTCTACCCCATCTTTAACGTGGGATATAATAATAAGCGTACTTAAAGAAGGATTTAATTTTTCATGGGGATTCATGTTTGGTTCTTGATTCTCCACAAAATATTTTGGCCGTTCCAATTTGCCTACATCATGAAAATAGGATGCAACCCTAACTAAATTGGAATCCGCACCAATGGCATCTGCGGCAACCTCTGCCAAATTACCCACAAGAACACTGTGGTAATAAGTGCCCGGTGCTTCGGTCATTAATCTTTTAATCAAAGGATGTCCCGGATTTGCCAATTCCAAAAGTTTCATTGGGGTGGTCATTTTAAAGAAAGTTTCAGCCAAGGGTAAAACCCCCAATGCCAAAAGCGAGGAAACAAAGCCGGAAATCATACCAATTACCGCACCTGCCAATAAAGCAATATGACCTTGACCACCAATAAGCCCCACTGCAATTATAAGACCAACATTTATTATCCCAATATAAAATCCAAAGGAAATAAGATGGTATCTTTCACGAATACGGTCCACAATATGAACCGTGTAAATAGCACTGATAAAGGAAACGATGAAATATGCCGGCTGACTCAAGGTTAATAACGCCACAAACACCGATGCAACGGAAACCAAAAAATAAGAAAATCGCTGATTGGTTAAGGTTGTAAAGATAATTGCCAAAGCCGGCAATGGCAATAGATAGCCCAAAACACTATACAATACCCCTGTCATATTACTGCTTAAAAATATTATCCCTTGACAAATCAAAATGAACATAACCAAAAAGGAGCACAGCAAAGGCACACCCTGTTTTCCATAGGCATATTCAGGGAAAAAACGGCGGCAATAAAGATAAATTAAGTAGTAAATAATTAAAGTAAACAGCATGATACCGGGGAAATAAAGCATATTTTTATTGGTTACCAAAAGCCCTGTTTTATCCAGCATTTCCACCTGTTCATCAGTGATGGTAGTGCCTCTTTGTACCAATATTTGCCCGGGACGCACAGTTACTTCTATGGGTTTTATCTCGTCCTGCTTCGCTTTAATAATAGCCATGGTTGCTTCTTTATCATAAATATTATTAGGCTCCAGATTTGCCACATCCACTAAATTATGGAGCACGGCTTTTTCCGAGGTAGAATATTCACCTTCGCTAATTTGTTCATCCATATTTTTAAGGAATGCCTTAAAATCAGATTCTTTCACACCGGGGTCATATAATTCATTTAGTAAAATATTAAAATCCGATTCTAATTGATATAGTTTGTCCATATCAACGGCTTCCCACAAAGCCACTGTTTTTTCACTGAAATGATTCCCCAGCAAGGATTGGTATAAAGGGTTGTGGTTATCTTTACTGCCTTGAATTTTAGCAATTTCACCCACAAAGTTAGAAATACGCCCTTTGGCATCTATAATTTTTTGTGCATCCAAAACATAAACAGGGCTTAACTGATCTTCCACCGCATCTTTAGCCTGCTGATATTTTACATCGCTCATATAAGAAAGAGTATTACCTTCATAATATATAGTGTTATCACAAATTTCTCCCACATTATAGGTATCACTGCTACCCAATGCCGGGATAACCAAGATAAAGGCAGTTAGCATTATCATAGCTACCCACCAAATCCACACATTATCCTTTTTAAGCTTTTCTATATCTTTTTTAGAAAAGATTTTACCTCTCCACAGGAAGGAATTATTGTGTTTTTTCATTTTTTTCCTCCCTCTCATAAGCGTTGATAATTTTTTGCACCAAAGGATGGCGCACAACATCAACGTAGCTTAAATAAGAGAATTCAATGCC
Source organism: Clostridiales bacterium (assembly GCA_036644995.1). Classification (GTDB taxonomy): domain Bacteria; phylum Bacillota; class Dehalobacteriia; order UBA7702; family UBA7702; genus Cryptoclostridium. The sequence goes on from JAVXOZ010000001.1 coordinate 125,157, forward strand.
ACTTACATTTTTTAAAACCTTTTGAGCATTTATTAACCCGGAGTATTCCAAAGGTCCTAAATCTATTTGAGTTATATCCCCTGTTATCACAGCTTTAGAGCCAAAGCCTATACGGGTCAAAAACATTTTCATCTGCTGAGGGGTGGTGTTTTGGGCTTCATCAAGGATAATAAAGGCATCATCCAAAGTACGCCCACGCATATATGCCAAAGGTGCCACTTCAATAATACCTTTTTCCATGAATTTAGTGGCGGTATCGCTGCCCAAAATATCATACATTGCATCATAAAGCGGACGTAAATAAGGGTCTACTTTATCTTGGAGGTCACCTGGTAAAAAACCCAATTTTTCCCCTGCTTCCACCGCAGGGCGAGTTAAAACTATACGGCGAACTTCCTTGCGTTTTAAGGCTAAAACAGCCATTACCACACCAAGGTAGGTTTTACCTGTACCAGCAGGCCCAATGGAAAAAACAATATCGTTTTTCTCCAAAGCATCCACATACTTTTTTTGACCCAAGGTTCTGGGCTTAATTTGTTTTCCACGGGGAGTGGTATAAATATTACCTGTTAAAGATTCAGCCACACTGCTACCGCTTTTATCAGCATTGGCAATGGCATAGTTTATAACATTATCATTAATTTCCACTTTGGCTTTTGCCAAAGTTTTTAAATGCTCAAAAACATTGCGGGCACGTTTTCTTTCTTCCTCACTACCGGAAAGATGAACTTCGTTTCCACGCACCATTATATTGGCTAAAAGAGCCTTTTCTATTAAATTAAGGTTATGATCACGCTGACCTAAAATAGCAGATACCATCTGCTCATCACCTAAAGAAATTATCAATTCTTTCATGTAAAAATTTGGTCCTCTCAATATCACAAGAAAAGCAAGTATCTAAGTCTGACATAGTTATCCAGTTTAAATTCACTTAATATAATATTATACCTCTTTTTTACTTATTACTCAATATCTAAATTAGAAATTACTTTCAAAACCTTGAAAAACACCCAAGTTTTCCCTGGTTTCCAAAGTTACACGCACACCCACAATTTCATTATTATTAGGTATTGCTAAATGTTCCACTTTTTTATCCACTATTTTTGCCTTAACACCAACTGCTAAAATCGCCTTTTGGTAGCCTTTTTTTTCAGCTTCTGCCATGGCTTGTTTTTTGCTTTTTTGCAGATATTGAGGCCTTACTTCACGCACCTTATCTATGGTTACTTCCAAATTCATTCCGGGCAAAACAACGTGTTTTACAGCGGTAAAGTCTTTAAAACCATGATTATTGTTACCCCAAACCAAATATTCTGTATTTCTCCATTTAACGGTAAGTTTATCGCACTTTTTCCCTGTGGGCTTAGGTTTAACTTCATTTATATTTACATATGCTTCCCCAATATACCAAGCAGACCCAAAAACAATGCCTTTAGCATGCACCACGGTATTATCTGCGGTGGGATTACCTTCTTCATCAAGATGTAAAATTTCACCGCCGATAATAACTTCCCCTTTTTTTACCGGGGTATTTATGGGCACCCTTCCTTGACCTTGAAGCACCAAAAGTTCACGGATTACCCCATCTTTTTTTGCAACCACATCACCATAAATAGCATTATTGCGATTTTCCTCATCCTTCAAAATAACTTTTACCCTAAGTATAACCCCATCTCGGCTAAAGCCCACCCAAGCCAAATTCGGATATGTGGTTAAAATACCATGAGATGCCTTATCCCAAGGCAAATTACGCTGCCACAAACCCACATCTATACCATAATCTGCGGCAGTTTGTAAAATTGCTGTTTTTTCTTGATGGGATAAATCACCATCTACACTTATTCGTACCCCTAAAACCGATTGAGTATAGATTACCAATAAACATAAAACCAGTATAATTACGGTGGTAGCCACAGGGTGATAGGTTAATTTACGCCACCATTGGGAAACTCCAATCTTTTTACTTACCGTAAAATACACACCGCTAACATGGCTGATATGCCTTAACCCAGCCAAGGCTTTTAAGGGCACTTTTCCTTGCCAAAAATTTTTATCAATGGGCATTAAATCCCAAATAGGCACATTGCGTTCCATGGCTAAATTGGTGAAAGCCTCAAGGCTCTCCCCTTCTATTTTAATTATGGCATAGCCTACCAAATATTTGCTTATACCCATACTATGCTCCTATATCACAATAAAATTCAGAGAAAATATCTCACCTGATATTTCCAGAGCATCGGGCTTTAAAATAGGCAAAATGAGATTATCTCCTTGTATTTCTAATTTTCCACCTCTAAAGGCTATTTCCAACCTATTTGGGTCATAGTGGATAATACCACGGTGATTTTCCATAAAAACATTTTTATTGCCGGAAATAACCAAACGGGGCAAATCGCAGGTTAATTCTGAAGGAATATCCAAAGTTTGGGAAACCGCAGCTCGAAACATTTCTTTTTTACTCATATTTATCACTCCTAATCCATGATATTCGGACTCTGCTATAAAATATTCCCATATTGACAATTTTCTCTGTTCATGGAATAATATACCTAACAAAATAGGAAGTAGAGGGGGGAATAGCTTTGTTTAAAAAATATCTTTTTAATACTTTGGGATTTTGCTTGATTGCCATAATTGGTTTTACATTTATTTTTGGTTACAATCAAAATGTACAAGCTGCCTCAAACCCGGGAATTGTATTTGGCATAAATACCAACACCTACTGGGAAGATGGCATAATGAAAACCGCACTGACTAAACCATCTCTAAACAATGATACAACCTATATACCATTACGGCTTGTTTCGGAATATTTGGGGAAAACCGTAAAATGGAACCAAGATGATTTTTCTGCAACCATTTCAGACCCCACAACGGGGAAGTGGATTATTTTTGACCAAAAATATAATTACGCCACTACGGAAACAGGGGAAAACATACAATTAAAAAGAAACCCCTTTATCCAAGATGAATGCTATATGGTGCCTTTGCGTATTATGTCCGAATACTTTGGCTGCTCGGTTTATTGGCACCAAGATACAGAGGGTATAATCATCAATAAAGCACCAACAGAACAAGAAAAAATAAGCTACCAAGGTTTAGTAATGCGTTTTCAGGATAGAGGCTATTTTCAAGATGGTTTAGGCAAAGAAGCTTTAACAAAATTGGAAATATTCAACGGCACCAGCTATTTACCCCTGCGTATAGTTTCGGAATATTTAGGTGCAAAGGTAACATGGAATGAAGCAGATGATACCGCTACCTTAACAATGCCCGAAAGCACTAAAACCATAACCTTTAATAAGGCATCTATATATGCCACCACAGACAGCGGTAATATTCAATTAGAACGTGCACCCTTTGTGCAAGATGATTGCTACATGGTGCCTGCCCGCATTATCACAGAATTTTTCGGCTGTACCATCACTTGGAATCAAGATATGATGAGCTTTTTAATCACCAAAACCGATACTCCACAGGATGCTAAAAATTTAGTATTTTCCCAAATGCAAAACAGGTTGGCAATAATCAACACTTTAACCTCTTTCCGCCAATCCGAAGCCACAGGCTACCAAATGGTAATTAACCGCACAAACCCCATACCTGCTAATTTTATTGCGGGCACAGGTAAACTAATTTCCGTAAGAGGGCAACAAATGGAAACCAATGCCGGCATAGCTTTGCAGCAAATGATTAATGGTCTATCTGCAGCCAATATGAGTATTCAAGTTCGGTCAGGCTATCGCACCGATGCCACCCAGATATATCTATACAATAGACAAGTAGGGCGGCAAGGTAATAATCGTTTAAAAGCCGCCACCATATCTGCACTGCCCTTCACCAGTGAACACCAAGCAGGTTTAGCCATAGACTTATCCAGCAATGGCTCCCTTACCGAGGCATTTGGTTCTACCAAACAAGGAAAATGGCTGGCTGCTCATTGTGCTGATTATGGTTTTATTGTGAGATATCCCCAGTCTAAAACACAAATCACAGGGGTAACATGGGAACCTTGGCATTTCCGCTATGTTGGCTCACCCGAAGTGGCAAAATCCATTACCGCATCGGGATTGTGCATGGAAGAATATTATAATAAATATTTAGCTCCCCAAGATATCAACCCCTACTTACCATATCTTTAATAATTAAAACCCCACCTATGGAAATTTAGATAACTTATTACAGATAAAATATAATTTTAACCAAAGATTTTTTACAAGCTTATACTCGCCAAAGCCCAAAAGTGTAGATATAAACTGTACTTTATGTACATGAAAAATCCGCATTTTTTGGGCATTGACGAGTATCATATTTTATTGAGGTTTTAGGAAATTCAATAATCACCTATGGTGGTTTAGTAACAGTAATTATTTTTTCCGTAGACAAAATAAAAATTTTCCTATATAATTTAAGCACAGTGTTTTTTTAGCACAGTGTTTTTTAATGAACTTCGATGAAGAAACAAAAGAGGTAAGACCATGAAACAACTATTAACAGGCAATGAAGCAGTGGCACATGGTGCATGGGAAGCAGGGGTTCACGTTGTAGCTGCATATCCCGGCACTCCCAGCACAGAAATAACAGAAAATGCCGCAAAATACAAAGAGATATATGCAGAATGGGCACCCAACGAAAAAGTAGCAATGGAAGTTGGCATCGGCGCTGCCATAGGCGGTGGACGAGCCTTGGTTGCCATGAAACACGTAGGTGTTAATGTGGCAATGGATCCATTGATGACCGTGGCTTTTAGCGGCATAAACCGTGGTTTGGTTTTTGTTTCTGCGGATGATCCCGGTATGCACAGCTCCCAAAATGAGCAAGATAACCGCAATTTGGGCATATTTGCCAAGATACCCATATTTGAACCTTCGGATTCAGCGGAATGTTTGGAATTTACCAAAATGGCTTTTGAATTAAGTGAAGAATTTGATACCCCTGTTATGCTGCGGCTAACCACCAGAGTTGCCCATTCCCAATCTTTGGTAGAAAAAGGTGAACGCCAAGAAGTAGCACCTAACAACTTTGAAGAAAACCCGCAAAAATTTGTGATGATACCGGCACACGCTCGCCCACGCCATCACATTGCCGAAGAAAGATTGGTTAAATTATCAAAATATGTGGAAACCTCACCTTTAAATCGTGAAGAAATTAACGATAAAAAAATAGGCGTTATTGTATCCGGCATAGTTTATGAATACGTTAAAGAAGCTTTACCCCAAGCCTCTATTTTAAAACTTGGCATCAGCAATCCTTTACCCAAAGAAATGATAAAAAACTTTGCCAAAAAAGTTGAAACCCTATATGTTATTGAAGAACTTGATTCCATCATTGAAGACCAATGCCGAGCCATGGGTTTAAATGTTCATGGTAAAGATATATTCTCCAGAGAGGGTGAAATATTCCCTGAAATTATAGCAGAAAAAATCTTGGGCATTAAAACTACCCCAACTTATAAATACGATAAAGAATTACCCATGCGTCCCCCTGTACTTTGTGCAGGCTGCCCCCATCGTGGTACTTTCCACGTTTTAAAAAAGGCAAAGTGTCGGGTTATCGGCGATATTGGCTGTTACACTTTGGGGTGTTCTCCGCCGTTACAGGCTGTTGACACCACCATTTGCATGGGTGCAGGCATAGGCATGGCTATGGGTATGGAAAAAGTACACGGTGAAGAATTTGCCGAACATACCGTTTCCGTTATCGGGGACTCTACCTTTATGCACTCAGGCATCACAGGTTTAGTGGATATGGTCTATAATAAAGGTGTGGGCACAGTAATTATATTAGATAACAGCATTACCGCCATGACCGGCCACCAACAAAACCCCTTAACAGGATTTACAGTAAAAAATGAACCCACCAAAAAAATAGATTTGGAATTACTGGTTAAAGGCTTAGGTATAGACCGAGTTTCTGTTGTGGATCCATTTGATGTAAAAGGCTTTAAAGAAGTATTAAAAGTTGAATTAAAAGCCAAAGAACCATCGGTAATAATTGCCAGACGCCCTTGTGCTTTGCTTATAAAAACAGTAACAGACCCCATGTATATTGAAGCAGACCGTTGCTTAAAATGCGGTTCCTGCTTAAAAATAGGCTGCCCTGCCATTGAAAAAACAGATGATGTTCCCATTATTCACGGGGATCAATGTGTTGGCTGTGGGCTTTGCCTAAATATCTGCCCCCACGGAGTAATTAGAAAGGACGGTGGCGAATAATGAGTGAAACCACAAATATTTTAATTGCCGGGGTTGGCGGTCAAGGCACGGTTTTAGCAGCAAAAATTCTATCTCGCTTACTTATAAAAAAAGGTTACGATATTAAAGTATCCGAAATTCATGGTATGTCCCAAAGGGGCGGCAGTGTAATAACCCAGGTTCGCTTTGGCGAAAAGGTTTATTCACCTATTATTGCCCCGGGCACAGCAGATTATATTTTAGCATTTGAAAAAATGGAGGCAATTCGTGCCTTACCTTATTTAAAAAAGGGCGGCTACCTAATTGCCAATGAAAAAGAAATTAATCCCATGCCTGTAACCATGGGTAAAATTGCTTATCCCACAGATTTAGAAACCTTTATGAATGGACTGGATGCCCATGTTACCATTTTTAATGCTTATGCCATGGCTATGGCAGCGGGAAATCCCAAAGCCTTAAACATGGTGCTGTTGGGTGCTTGGACCAAGGCATTTGGCTTTTCCGAACAAGAGGGACTTGATGTTATCCGTGATAATGTTCCTCAAAAATTCTTGGCAGTAAATGAAAAAGGATTTAAAAAAGGCTATGAAGCCCTTAAATAAACAAAAAAAAATCTATCCTGCTTTTCAAGATGGGAAGAAGCTCCTTTGCTCTCTTTGTTTTTCCAAATTGGGAACCATAGAAAAATACGGTCACGATGATACAGGCTATTGGTTTATTGCCTGCTGTGAGCAGTGCGGAGGAAAAATGCGGTGGTATCGCACAAATAGCGGCAAAACCATAGTTGAGGAGAAGGAAAAAGAAGATGGCACCTTTGACCTTATAATGATAGATGGTGAATTAACTATGAAATGCCAAGAAGATTAAAATATTCATCAACACAATAACACTAACTTGTAAAATTAACTCAAAAGGTACTTCGCTTTGGAAGTACCTTTTTATTTTTTTCATTTCATATACTTTTTTATCTACCTTTAATGTGCTATAATATATCAATATCACAATTCAGGAGGCTTTTATCATGGCAAAAAGAATTTTAGTAATAACCGGCAGCCCCAAACCCAAGGGTAATACCAATACCTTGGCAGATGCTTTCATAGAAGGAGCTAAAGCCCAAGGCAATACTGTAACCAAAATTCATGTGGGAAGCAGCAATGTTCATGGCTGTAAAGATTGTAAATATTGCTTTAAGCACAATGGAGAATGTGTGCAAAAAGACGATATGCAGGATATAATGCCCCATTTTTACAATGCAGATATGGTGGTTTTTTCCACTCCTGTATATTTTTTCGGTTTAACATCCCAGGTAAAATCCGTTATAGATAGGCTTTATGCCTCAATGACAAAACCCCTACCCATTCAGGAAGCCATTTTTATGTCGGTAATGGGTGATACAAATATGGAAACCATGGTGCCCTCGGTTGCTAATTTTAAAGCAATTTGCGGTTATTTAAAATGGAATATTTCCGGAATAATTACCGCAGGAGGTATAAACGACCCCGGAGATATTGACAATAAGCCAATATTAGAAGAAGCCGAAGAATTAGGTCGCTCCATATCATAAACTCCCTTTAAATTCAGGAAATCACAAAACACCTTATTCACACTAACCACACTAACCACACTAACCACACTAACCACACTAACCACACTAACCACACTAACC
>JAVXOZ010000001.1:133116-151068 GCA_036644995.1 Clostridiales bacterium
ACATTTAATCAAAAATTAAAGCCACCCTCATCATCTGCATCATTGCCCAAGGAGAAATAAAATGTATTTTATATGGCCTATGTTATTGGCTCTTGGCTCCAATATTTTTTATAATATTGTTGCTAAATCCACACCTCAACAAATTAATCCCTTTGCCTCATTATTTTTGGCATACTTGGTTGGTGCTATTTTTTCCCTTTTATTATATTTTTTTACTGCGGAAAATCAAAGCTTTCTCCAAGAAGTTAAAATGATGAATTGGACCACCGTTGCCCTGGGCATTTGCGTGGTAGGCATTGAAACAGGTTATTTATTTATGTATAGAGCGGGTTGGCCCATTAGCTCTGCCTCGGTGGTGGCAAATATTCTTCTGGCAATAGCCTTACTCTTTGTGGGTATATTCCTTTATAAGGAAACCATATCTATTTACAAAATTATTGGCATTGCATTGTGTATAATCGGCTTAATATTCATCAATAAAAAGTAAACAAAACCCAAAGCTTATATTTATGTGTTGCCATGGAATGGAGATTAACACATCATAAACATAAGCTTTGGGTTTTTTTAATTATACTAAAATTGAATTTTAAAGATGTAAAACTGCACTTTTATTGAAAAAATGTGCCAAAAATAGTTGGCGATTTTATCACCTCTTGGATATAATCCGATATCTCATCAACTTTTGATTCAAATTCGTAAAACTTTTCTTCTTCAAAATTGGTTTCCAGTTCTTTTTTCATCACCATAGCACGAAAAATCATTAAGGAACCCTTGCGATAGCTATCATCAAATATTTGCCCTTGGAGATTTTCCAAAGTTGCAGTGTGAAACCGCAAATCCAATGCTATTTTTGTAAATTCGCTTTTATCAACTATCATTTTTTCACCCTACTTACTTCTTTATTAAGCCATTGCAAAATAAACTCAAAAACTTCTTCACGCCGAATTTCATGGCAAAGCTCGTGGCGGCAATTAGGGAAAATTTTAGCTTCAACAGCACTAAAATCACGGCTTTTAAATTCTTTACACAAGGTGTTTATGCCATCTTCATAAGGCCCCAAGGGGTCTTCAGAACCCGATATAAAAATAATAGGCAAATCTTTTGGTGTTTTATCTATAACCACATCAGCATTGGCATATTTAACCAAGTAAAATAAATCCTGAAAAGCAGAGGCTGTAAAAAATTTATTTCTTTTTTCATCATCAACTATATTTTGTTGGGCTTTTTTATCATAAGAAAGCCATGCCCAAAGGTGATTGGCATCTTTTATCTTTTTATTATAAGAGCCAAAACACAGCTTCATTAAAAGTTTGGAGCGATAGCGTTCCCCTTTAACTGCGGCTACTAATTTTGCCACAACAATTCCCAAATCTGCCAAAGGATTTTTCTTTCCTGTACCCATCACAATGGCACCTTGTGGTTTGGCGGTTACCAAAAAACAGCGTACAATAAAACTACCCATACTGTGCCCCATAACAAAATGAGGTACATTGGGAAATTTTTCATCTAATATATCATAAAAACAAGAGAAATCACCAATCAACTTTTTATAGCCTTCTGAATGTGCTATATAGCCCAAATCTTCCGAAGAAGATGCAGTATAACCGTGACCCAAATGATCACTATAACCTGCCACATAACCGTTTTGAGCCAACATTTCAAATAAATCCCCATATCTGGCACCATAATCGCTCATGCCGTGGGCAAATTGCAATATACCTTTTATTTCCCCTGATGGATAAAATACCTCGCCATATATAGTTTGCCCCGATTCTACCGAGGGAAATTTAACTTCTTCTCTTTTTATATTCATAATTCACCTTATTAAACAATCTACTTTATTGTACTTTATTTTATTCTATCCGATTTTTTCTTTATTTTCAAGGTAATAATTTACAATCAAAATAAAAACGGTATTATATTTACCCAACCTTGACAATATATGGTTTTTTTGAGATAATGAATATGCTGACTTTAGCTTATATAAATTCAAAAATGCTGGAATGTTTCTACCAACTTGCTTTAAGTATACTAAACAATATACTTTAATAGTTGACTATAAGCCCATTTATGGGGATAGTTGTATCTATTTTTAGCAAGTGTTTTTTTATGCCTTAATATAGATTGAAGGGATGTTTTTATGAATTACGATGTTATTATAATAGGGGCAGGTCCTGCCGGAATATTTACCGCCTTGGAATTGGTAAAAAATGGCAGTACCAAAAAAATAGTCATGGTTGAAAAGGGCAAACCCATTGAAAACCGCAGCTGCCCAAAAAGTAAAACTAAAAAATGTATGAATTGCCGGCCTTATTGCGGCATTACCACAGGATTTTCCGGTGCCGGTGCTTTTTCTGATGGAAAGCTATCTTTAAGCCGTGAAGTGGGCGGGGATTTACCTGCCCTAATTGGTGAAGATTTTGCCCAAGAATTAATTAAATATACCGATGGAATTTATTTGGAATTTGGGGCGGAAAGCAAGGTTGAAGGCTTAAATCAAGGCAACAAAATCAAGGAAATCCGCAAAAAAGCCATACAAGCAGGGTTAAAACTGGTGGATTGTCCCATTCGTCATTTGGGCACGGAAAAAGCCCAAGAAATCTACTTAAAAATTGAACAATATTTACTGGCAAACGGTGTTGATATTCTTTTTGACTATACTTGCCGCAATTTAATTTTAGAAAATGAAGAATGTAAAGGCGTTATTTTAGCCAACAATAAAACTCAGGAAGAAAAAACAATAATGGGTAAAAACATAGTGGTGGCAACAGGGAGAAAAGGTGCAGACTGGCTGGAAAAAATCTGTGAAGAACACCACATTGCCCACCAACCCGGTGTAGTTGATATAGGGGTACGCATTGAAGTACGTAACGAAATAATGGAAGATGTAAACAATGTGCTTTACGAATCCAAGCTTATTGGCTACCCCAAACCATTTAAAAATAAAGTGCGTACCTTTTGCCAAAATCCCGGCGGCTTTGTAAGCCAAGAAAATTATGACAACGATTTAGCCGTGGTAAACGGACATTCCTATAAGGATTTAAAATCCGGCAACACCAATTTGGCAATTCTTTGTTCCAGTGAATTTTCCGAACCTTTCAATCAGCCCATAGCTTACGCTCAAAAAGTTGGGGAGCTCACCAATATGCTGGGGAACGGCAAAATTTTGGTACAACGCTATGGAGATATTTTAGATGGCAAACGCACCTGGGAAAAGGAACTTAGTCAATCCAATGTGATTCCTACATTACCCGATGCAGTGGCAGGTGACATCACCTCAGCTATGCCATACCGTGCTATGCTCAATATAATTAATTTTATTCAAGCTGTGGATCACGTAGTTCCCGGTTTTGCCTCGGTGGAAACCTTGCTTTATTCACCTGAACTAAAATTTTATAGTAACAAAATAAAAATGGATGAAAATTTCAATACCAATATTAAAAATCTATATTGTTTAGGTGATTCCAGTGGCTGGACAAGAGGATTAATGATGGCTTCTGTGATGGGTGTGCACATGGCAAGAAATTTGGTTTAACAGCAATAGATTAATTCAGATATTAAGCACAAAGCTGTAATACTTAAAAATAAATAACACTGCTTCTTTTTGAATTATACACAAGTAACCGCAGTTTACATATTTTGAAACTTCATATAAATAACAAACCCGATTTAGCAATGAACCATGCTAAATCGGGTTTTATTTTACTTTATTTTTTCCCATTCTGTAATTAATTCCGCCATTGAAAAACGGCGATTCGCAGGAGAAGTAGAAGCCAAGGCTTGTGCCTTTATTTTTATTTTTGGGTAAATGTATTTATCATAAAGCTCTTTGGCTTTTTTGCCATTGGTGTAAATAGCTTCTATTTTACCATTTTTTAAAATGCTGGTTAAATCATTAACCACAGGTGCAGAAATGCTACTATCCGCAGAACCTACAATTTCGCAGCTTGCCAAAACATCCCATAAAGCGATATTATGCTCTAAAAGGAAGGCTTTTTTCTCCTCAATATTTTGAGGAATATCCGCCCTGAAAACAACCGCAAGTAACTGCCAAAATCTGTTTTGAGGATGCCCATAATAAAACTCATTGGCTCGGGATTTAACCGAAGGAAATGTGCCTAAAATCAGTATCCGTGAATCTTTATCATATATCGGTGCAAAGGGATGATTTAATGCTTCTTTTTTCATGAGATAATTATACCACAAAATAGCAATATGCAACAGCAATCTGAAACCCCGAATTTTTGCAGCTGTTTTATTTGCCAACATTAATTATTTTTATTTATCAAAAGTACATTTATTATTAAAATTAGTATTTTCGCTAAAATTAGCCACCAATCCAATAATTTAGCACCGCCGCAAATTCCCGAAAATACACCACAGGTGCCATATACCAAGAAAGTCCGGCATGATAATGGGTGGCATTAAGCCCTTGATCCTCTGCTATTTGCCCTGCTCTGTAAATATGAAAAGCATTGGTAACATAGGCAACGGAATATTTTTCACCAAATTTATCATCTAAAATCTTTTTGGCATTACCAAAATTTTTAGCTGTACTGGTGGATTTATCTTCTTCTATTATTTGGGCTGTGGGCACACCTTTAGCTACTAAATATTTAGCCATGGCTTGGGCTTCGGGCACTGTTTCTTGGGGACCTTGCCCACCTGTAACCACAATTAAAGAATTGGGATTTCTTTGCCAATAATCATAGGCAGCATTCAAACGCTGAGCCAAAGTAAGGCTAACCCTATCCCCACGCAAACCTGCACCCAGCACTATAACCGCATCTTCATCCGCAGAAACATTATCTACATTGCCATAAATTGCCAAAAAGCCAATGGTAGCAAAAAGAAAAATCAATAAACCATAGCCAATATAGCGAATAATTAAAAGCACACCCGAGGACATAAAACCATTGATTTGCTCAAAAAACACACCATAACTAATGAAAAATAAACCCATGAACACCGTTAATATCCAGCCAGCATTAAAGTTTGACATAAAAGCCAAAACCACTATTTCTAAAACAAAAAGGCTTCCCAGCACTATCATCAAGGTTCGTAAGAGCATTTTCATATAGTCCTCCCTGTTAATAAGCAGTGGTATTCGGCATATTTTACACTCTGTTAATCAAGCTGTTCTAAAATTTCATCACTTATTTCAAAATTACTGTAAGCATTTTGCACATCATCCTGATCATCCAATGCCTCAAATAAATTAATAACTTTTTGGGCATCCTCCAAGGATTCCACAGCCACGGTATTTTTGGGAATACGGGTTACCTCAGCTTCATCCATATCCACATTGGCATCCACAAGACCAAGACGTACATTTTCCAATTCTTCGGGTTTGGTAATAACTTCACCTATGCCATCTTCAAAGGTTACATCTTCTGCCCCTGCGTCCAATGCTGCCATCATCACATCGTCCTCATCTTTGCCTTCCATGGGAACGGTAATGCGGCCTACCCTATCAAACATCCAAGCAACGCAGCCTGTTTCACCTAAATTGCCGCCGTTTCTGGAAAATAAATAGCGAATTTCACTGGCTGTACGATTGCGGTTGTCCGTCATAATTTCTAAAAGAATGGCAGTACCTGCCGGTCCGTAACCTTCGTATACTATTTCATCATATTTGGTATCCCCATCGCCACCTGCTGCTTTTTGAATGCAGCGATTGATATTATCATTGGGCATATTTGCAGCTTTAGCCTTTTGAATCATCAATTTCAAACGGAAATTGCCGTCGGGGTCTGCCCCGCCTTGTTGTACTGCAACTATGATTTCACGAGATATTTTTGTGAAAGCTTTACCTCGTTCCGCATCTACTTTGCCCTTTTTTCTTTTGATATTAGCCCATTTTGAATGACCACTCATCTATTTTATCCTCCTATTCATGGTTTCAATTATATTTACGCAAAATGCGTGAAAAATCGCTTAAATAGTTTACCATAAAACACCATCACTGTCAAAAAACCCACAGCAAAGAATTGAAAATATTTTATGGTTTTAGCCATTAATTTAGAATATTGTAAATTTTCATAGAAATTCTATATGTCTATTATATTTTTTAAAGTATAGTACCGCCACCCAGTAAAATATCGCCATCATAAAACACTGCAAACTGCCCTGGGGTAATGGATTTTTGAGCTTCATCAAAAATCACCTCTACACTGTTGTTCCCCTGTGGTTTTATGGTGGCTGGCACAGGATTGCTCAGATACCGTATTTTAACCTCAGCCCTAAATTCCACGCTGCCCAAACCATCAACAAGGTAATTAACCCCATCTACTTTTAGGCTTTGTGCATAAAGTTCTTTTTCATCGCCTAAAATAACTGCATTTTTTTTGGTATCCAACCCTGTAACATACATAGGCTTACCAAAAGCAATGCCAATACCTCGCCGCTGCCCTATGGTATAAAAAGGTAATCCTTGGTGTTTGCCCAGTTCAGTGCCTTGACTATCCAAAAACGCACCTTCTTTATATTGGTGGGGAAATTGCCGCATAACCATGCGGTAATCATCATTGGGTATAAAGCATATTTCTTGACTATCACCTTTATTGGCAACGGGTAAATTTATTTCATTGGCAATATCCCTGATTTCAGGTTTGGAATAATTACCCAAAGGAAACATAAAACGTGAAATATCTTTTTTATTTAGTAAACAGAGCACATAGCTCTGGTCTTTTCTGATGTCAGCAGCTTTTTTTAAAACACCATTTTCCACCCGCACATAGTGACCTGTTGCCACTTTTTTAATGCCCAGTGAATCGGCATGAGCCAAAAGCTTGGGAAATTTTATGGTTTCATTGCAAAATACACAGGGATTGGGGGTTAAGCCTGCGGCATATTGATGTACAAAATAGGTCATTACCGTATCTTCAAATTCTTCTTTTATATCAGCAACGGTGTGGGAAATTCCAAAAAAATTCGCCACTTTAGCGGCATCTTCAGCCACAATAGCCCTATCTTTTTCATCACCACAGGTTAAAAAGGTATAACCGTAAACTTCGTAACCTGCCTTTTGTAATAAATGCACAGCAACTCCGGAATCTACACCGCCGCTGATGGCAACTAAAACTTTTTCCATTTTATTTCTTCCATTCCTTGATTTTTTGGAGCCATTCTTTGATTTTTCCTTCACGACCATGAGTCGTAGGATTATAGTATTCTTTATCTTTTAATTTATCGGGCAAATATTGTTGTTTTACAATGGCATTGGGATAATCGTGGGGATATTTATATTCTATTCCATGCCCCAACCCCATCTTTACACCGCTATGGTGGGCATCTCGCAGGTGCATAGGCACTTCGCCAATTTCTTCTTTGGCAACATCATGGAGTGCATCATCAATGGCGCAAATAACAGAATTGCTTTTTGGTGCCAATGCCACATAAATAGCAGCCTCAGCCAAGGGAATACGAGCCTCGGGCAAGCCGATAAAACGCAATGCCTGAAAAGCAGATGTAGCCACAGTTAATGCTTGGGGGTCTGCCATACCCACATCTTCCGCAGCACAAATAACTATACGTCTTGCCACAAATTCCATATCTTCACCGGCGGCAATCATCCGAGCCAACCAGTGCACCGCTGCATCGGGGTCTGAACCACGCATACTTTTGATAAAGGCAGAAACCACATCATAATGAGAATCTCCGTTTTTATCATAGCGGACTTGTTTTTTTTGGATAGCTTCTTCAATATCTGTAATATTTAAAATTACAGAGCCATCTTTTTGAGGATGAGCCACAGCTACCACAGTTTCCAAAGCATTAAGAGCAATACGAGCATCTCCAGAGCTGAGCACAGCCAAAGCTGTTAGTTCCTCATCTCCATATATAACTTTAATTTTGCCTAAGCCTCGCACATCATCTTCTAATGTACGGATTAAAATGTTTTTAATATCATCGGCTAATAAAGGTTCCAAGGCATATATTCTGGCACGAGAAAGCAATGCTTTATTAACTTCAAAATAGGGATTTTCAGTAGTAGCACCAATAAAGGTGATTATGCCATTTTCCACTGCGGGCAAAAGGGCATCCTGCTGTGTTTTATTAAAACGATGTATTTCATCTATAAAGAGAATGGTTTTTATTTGATAAAAGCCCAGTTGCTCCTTGGCATCTTTAACCACCTGCATAATATCGGCTTTACCTGCGGAAATAGCACTTAAAGCCACAAATCTGGATTTGGTGGTTTTGGCAATTATTTCTGCCAAAGTTGTTTTCCCCGAACCCGGTGGTCCGTAAAGAATTAAAGAGCCAATTTTATCCGCTAAAATTGCCTTTCGCAGCATGGAGTTTTCCCCTAAAATTTGGGATTGCCCCACATATTCATTTAGATTTTGAGGCCGCATACGGGCAGCCAAAGGCAATACAAAGCCTGCTTTTTCATCAAACAAATCCATTTTTATACCATCAGCCTTTTAATGCGTTTTGAATTAATACAGATAAATCTTCCTTACTATGATAACCTGTGATGCGTTTAATTTCCCTGCCTTGTTTAAATAATATTAAAGTTGGAATATTAACCACGCTATATGCCGCAGCTATGGAATTACTTTCATCCACATTAACTTTGCCTACTCTTAATTTATCCACAAACGCCAAAGCAACTTCATCCACAACCGGGGAAATCATTTTACACGGACCACACCAAGCTGCCCAAAAATCCACCAGTACGGCATTTTCGCTTTCAATAACTTGTGAAAAATTATCATCTTTTAAAGTTACTACCAATTCAGTCATGGCATTTTCCTCCTTTTATTATCTAAATTTTACCGCTATTTCTATTTTTTTCTAAAATTTTATCTTTGCTAATTTCTTATTTGGTTAACCACCCAAGTTGCCATTAATAAACCTGCCGCAGGTGGAACCAAAGCTGAACTTGCGGGAATAGGTTTATTATTTTCCATTAGTGGACTTTTTATGGGTATTTCTTGGGAATATACCACATTAACCCCTTTTTCAATTCCCTGTTCTCTCAATTTTTTTCTTACTGAACGGCAAAGAGGGCATACAGATGTTTTTGAAATATCCGCCACCTGTAATTGAGAAGGATTAAGTTTATTGCCTGTACCCATCGAGGAAATCAAGGGAATATCATGTTCTTTTCCATAATTTATTAAGGCAATTTTTCCAGGCACATCGTCGATGGCATCTAAAATAAAATCGGGCTTGTCTATAAAAAAATCATCAATATTTTCCTCTGTGAGCCGTAAGGGAAAACTATTTATTTTCACATTGGGGTTTATATCTTTAATGCGTTCAGCCATAGCTTCCACTTTTAACCTGCCCACAGTGGAAGATAAAGCATGAATTTGGCGGTTGATATTATGTAAAGCAATGGTATCAAAATCTACCATTGTTAAGGTTCCCACCCCACACCTTGCCAAAGCCTCAATGGCTGCGGAGCCCACACCCCCAATGCCAAAAACAATGGCATGGGTTTTTTCTATTTTTGTAAAATCCCTTTCCCCTATTAAAGCAGAAAAGCGCATAAAACGGTTATCACTCATTTTAATTTTTCTTTCAATATAAACGAATCCCCGCATTTGCCGTAAGCTTAGTTTTGCTTCCTGCCACATGTGCAGGTGGGTATCCTCCTTATCTCTTTCTCTGTCCCTTCAGGAGGGCTTAGAGTCCGAGATAAGAGATAGATTCCCGTATTTTAGGTGTAGGTACAAAACGTAAGCCACCACGAACAACGCAGGGATTTCTGAATATTATTTTACTACTTTTTTTTAGAAAATGCAAGCTAATCACTAACATTATTAGGATATGCAGTGAAATTGTTTTTATTCTGCCAATTTATTCTTCATCCTTTTTGCGGAGTTCCAAGCCAAGCTCACGTAATTGTTTAGGAGCAACGGCACCGGGAGCATTGGTGGTTAAGCAAGCTGCACTTTGGGTTTTGGGGAAAGCTATAACATCACGAATGCTCTTTCTTTGTGTCATCAGCATTACCATGCGGTCAATGCCAAAGGCAATGCCACCATGGGGCGGTGTACCAAATTGCAAAGCATTTAATAAAAAGCCAAAGTTTTCAATGGCATCTTCTTTACTTAATCCTAAAAGCCCAAATACCTTGGATTGAACTTCACTGCGGTGGATACGGATGCTGCCGCCCCCAAGCTCAACGCCATTTAAAATCATATCATAGGCTTTGGCACGTACTTCATCGGGGTGAGATTCCAATTTATCCAAATCCTCATCCATGGGGCTGGTAAAAGGATGATGCTTCGCAGCATAGCGTTGTTCTTCATCATCATATTCAAACATGGGAAAATCCACAACCCAAAGGAAATTATTTTCATTGGGGTCGATGAGATTTTCACGTTTGGCAATTTCATTTCTTAAATTCCCCAAAACGTTACAGGTGGTTTCATAATTATCACTGATAAACATGAGCATATCACCTTTTTCCGCTGACAAGCGTTCTAAAATAGCATCTATTTGTTCCGATGTAAAGAATTTGGCAATGGGCGATTTCACTTTATCTTCGCCGCCGATTACCACCATCCATGCCATGCCTTTAGCACCAAAAATACCTGCATATTTAGTTAAATCATCAAGCTCACGGCGAGAAAAATGTTCTCCGCCTTTAACATTGATACCTTTAACCACGCCGCCTTTTTCCACATTGGCAGCGAATACTTTAAAGTTGGATTCTTTGGCAATATCACTGATATCTTTCAATTCCATACCAAAGCGTAAATCCGGTTTATCAGAACCAAAGCGTTCCATGGCATCGGCATAGGTTAAACGCAAAAATGGTGTTTTAATTTCCACACCCATCAAATCACGGTAAATTTCCGCCATCATATTTTCCATGAGCGACATAATATCTTCACGGTTTACAAAGGACATTTCAATATCAAGCTGGGTAAATTCCGGTTGTCTGTCTGCTCTTAAATCTTCATCACGGAAGCAGCGAACAATTTGAAAATATTTATCCATACCGGAAATCATCAACATTTGTTTTAAAAGCTGGGGTGATTGGGGCAAAGCGTAAAACTCACCTTGGTGCACACGGGAAGGCACTAAAAAGCAGCGAGCGCCCTCAGGTGTATTTTGAGTGAGCATAGGGGTTTCAATTTCCCAAAACCCACTTTTATCCAAATAATTGCGTATTTTCATAGTAAGGTCGTGACGGAGTTTCATATTTTTTTGCAATTCGGGTCTTCTTAAATCCAAATAGCGATATTTTAAACGCACATTTTCGTCACAATCCACATTATCTTCAATGAGAAAAGGTGGAGTTTTAGCTTCGTTTAAAATTTCCATTTCAGTGATATAAATTTCAATATCACCGGTGGCAAGATTGGGATTTTCCTGACCCTCGGGTCTGAGGGAAACTTTACCTGTAACTTGAATTACATATTCGGGACGTGCTTTTTCGCCTAAGACGAAATAATCACCGGCAATATCGGGATCAATAACCAGCTGCACCAAGCCTGTTCTATCTCTTAAATCAATAAAAATCAAGCCGCCGTGGTCACGCCTTCTTTGTATCCAGCCACAAAGAGTAACTGCTTCACCGTTGTTTTGTTTACCGTTTACTTCGCCACAATAGTGGGTTCTATTCATTGCTTTATCCTCCTAATAACCTCATCTAAAATATCAGCAGCCTTGATGGGAGATTGCTCGCCATCGGCCATATCTCTTAAAATTGCTTCCCCACGCAAAAGTTCATCTTCACCCATGATAATGGCAATTTTTGCCTTTAACCTATCTGCGGTTTTTAACTGCGATTTTAGGCTTTTGCCGCCAAAATCAATTTCGGTTTTTATCCCCATACCACGTAAAGAAACAGCAATGGGAAAAAGTGCGGTTTTGGCTTTATCCCCCATGGAAACAAGAAAAACATCACATTTGGGTACTGTGGGTATCTCTATATTTTGTGCTGCCAATGCCCCAAAAACTCGCTCTAATCCCAAGGCAAAGCCCACACCGAAATTATCATTGCCACCGATATCTTTGATTAATCCATCGTATCTGCCGCCACCGCAAATAGCACTTTGAGCACCGATATCTTCCAGCAATATCTCAAAAGCAGTTTTGGTGTAATAATCCAAACCACGCACCAAACAAGGGTCTATATGGTAAGGAATATTACCGGCTGTAAGCAAGGTTTTTACCTTTTCAAAGTGGTCTTTGCAGTCATCGCAAAGGCAATCTAAAATTCTGGGTGCCTTGGCAATTAATTCATTGCACTTTTCATTTTTACAATCAAATATCCGCAGGGGATTTTTTTCAAAACGAGTTTGACAATCGCTGCACAAATCATTTAACACAGGACGCAAGAATTCCTGTAATTTTTCTTTATGTTCTTCTCTGCAATGGGCACAGCCCACGCTGTTTAATCGCACAGAAAGACCTGTAAGCCCCAGCTTTTGATAAAAAGCCATAGCAAAAGATATTATTTCACTGTCCAA
This sequence comes from Clostridiales bacterium, assembly GCA_036644995.1. GTDB lineage: Bacteria > Bacillota > Dehalobacteriia > UBA7702 > UBA7702 > Cryptoclostridium. Next base: position 145,557 of record JAVXOZ010000001.1, read on the forward strand.
AGCGGGGTCTTGGGAGCCAAATGCCTCCAAGCCAAATTGATGAAACTGGCGGAAGCGTCCTTTTTGAGGGCGTTCATAGCGAAACATCGGCCCGATATACCACAATTTTACAGGTTGAGCCAAGCCGTGCATTTTGTGCTCAATATAGGCACGGGCAGTGGCGGCGGTACCCTCAGGACGCAGAGTAATGCTGCGTTTGCCCTTATCGTCAAAGGTATACATTTCTTTATTTACAATATCTGTGGTGTCCCCTACTCCACGCAAAAACAATTCCGTAGCTTCAAATATAGGGGTACGAATTTCTTCATAACCGTAAGAGGCAGCCAAATCACGCAAAATATTTTCTATATATTGCCATTTTGCCGTATCCTCAGGCAAAAAATCATTGGTGCCTTTAGGTCTTGATATACTCATTTTCTTTACCTCACAAAAGGATTTCCATTAATTTCATCACGGATGGTGGTTACCATGCCGTGGCCGGGACAAACAATGGTTTCCCCGGGTAAAACAAAAAGTTTATTTTTAATACTATCTATCAAAGTTTCATAATCACCACCGGGCAAATCTGTTCTGCCAATGGATAAAAGAAACAAGCTGTCACCGCAAAAAACCACACCTTCACCATAGAGTGATATGCCACCCGGGGTATGTCCCGGGGTATGTATTACCTCCAAGGTGCAATTACCAAAATGCACTTTATCCCCTTCTTGGAGTATGCCATCGGCAGCTTTTGCCTTGGCTTGAGTTCCCAACATATTGGAAATATTCATGGTGGGGTCCGTTAGATAATCAGCATCATCACCATGGATATATACAGGCACTTTTAAGGCTTCTGAAACTTCCACATTGGCACCGATATGATCCCAATGCCCGTGAGTATTAACAATAGCTTTTACCTTAACGCCTTTTTTTTCTACATTTTTTAAAATTAATTCAGCACTGCCGCCGGGATCAATAACTATGCCTTCCATATTGTCTTTATCATAAGCAAAATAGCAATTTGTGCCCAAAGGCATAACTTCCACTTTAAAAACTTCCATTATTATTTTCCTTTCTTTTCCTTACTGTCTAATATAAATGTCACAGGACCCCAATTTACGGATTCTACCAGCATATCCGTTTGAAATACCCCTGTTTCTGTGTGAATGCCCATTTCTTGCCACCTCAATACCAGCTGTTGGTAATATTCATTGGCAATGGTGGGTTCTGCGGCTCCGGTAAAACTGGGTCGCCTGCCTTTGCGGCAATCTCCCTGCAAAGTAAATTGAGATACTGCTAAAATAGCACCCTTTACATCTTCTAAAGAGCAATTCATTTTATCATCTGCATCGGGAAAAATTCGCAATTTGGGAATTTTATCCGCTAAATAGTTCATATCGTTTTCATCATCTTCGATGCCAACACCAATGTAGATTAAAAGCCCTATTTCAATTTTTCCTGCGGGCTGCCCTTCAGAGCTTACAGATGCAGATTTTACCCGCTGTATAACTGCTTTCATTCACTATCACCTTTATCTTTACCTTTACCATGAATAACACGGCGTACTCTGGTTACACCTTTTATTTTTTGTAATTTATTTATAATAAAATCCAGTTGCTGATTGCTTTTAACTTCAATTTTTACATTAACGTGTGCCATGCCATCCTTGGCAGACCTGCCAAAAACAGAATTTATATTGCTTTTTGTTTCCGCAATGGCATTCATCACATCTGTGGTAAGGTGGTCACGGTCTTGGGAATACACCTCAATTTCAGCTTGAAATTTACCACCAAGGCTATTATCCCATTCCACTTCCAAACAGCGATTGGGGTCTGCGGTGTGCAAAAAGCTAATGCAATCTCGGCGGTGCACAGTAACGCCTTTACCTTTGGTAATATAGCCAACAATATCATCACCGGGCAAAGGATTACAACAATGCCCAAAGCGAATCATTAAATTATCCACACCTTTTACGGATATACCCATGGTATTGGTGTTTTTATGGGCTAAAAATGGTTTTACTTCCGGAACTATATGCGGTTCTTCATATTTTATTTCATCTTTAATGCTGGTGATAACACTATGAATGGTAAGATGGTTTTCACCTAAAGCCATTAAAAAATTTTCGGTATTGGCAAAATTATGGCACATAGCCATTTTGCATATATTATCAGCTTTCAAATATGGCTGCATCTCTGCACCATATTTTTTTATTTCATGCTCGTATATTTCTCTGCCACGGGCAATCAATTCCTCACGCTGCTCTTTTCTAAACCAACTGCGAATGCGATTTTTAGATTGTGGAGTTTTAACCAATTTAAGCCAATCACGGCTGGGCTTACCTGATTTTGAGGTGATAATTTCCACAATATCCCCATTGCATAACGGGGTATCAAAAGTTACTATACGTCCGTTAACTTTGGCACCCACAGCTTTATGCCCCACTTCTGTGTGAACACGATAGGCAAAATCCAAGGGTACAGAGCCACGGGGCAATTCAACCACATCACCTCTGGGGGTGAAAACATAAACAGAATCGTCAAATAAATCATTTTTTACCGATTCCATAAATTCATCGGCATCGCTGATTTCTTTTTGCCAATCCAGCATTTGCCGCAACCAATTAAGTTTTTCGGTATTTTTATTTTTATCGGTAACACCCTCTTTATACTGCCAATGAGCAGCAATGCCGTGTTCTGCTACTTGGTGCATTTCCTGGGTGCGAATTTGAATTTCCAAAGGTTCACCATTGGGGCTGATAATGGTAGTGTGGATAGATTGATACATATTTTGCTTGGGCAAAGCAATGTAATCCTTAAACCGCCCGGGCATGGGAGTCCACAAGCTATGTACTATGCCCAAAACCCCATAGCAATTTCCCACATCATTAACAATTACCCGCAAAGCCAAAAGGTCGTATATCTCCGCCAGTTCTTTATTTTGCCTAAACATTTTGTTATATATGCTGTAAAAATTTTTGGGTCTACCGTATATTTCAGCTTCAATACCTGCATCTGCCAATTTATTCTGCAAAATTTTACTGACAATTTCAATATATTCCTGCCTTTTTTCTCTGGTACTGGCAATATCCTGCACAAGACGGTTGTATTTTGATGGTTCTAAGGTTTTCAGTGCCAAATCTTCCAATTCCCATTTGAATTGGAAAATACCCAATCTATTGGCTAAAGGTGTATATATATCCAAGGTTTCTTGGGCAATGGCCCTACGCTTAGCCTCGGATGAATGGAAGGACAAGGTACGCATATTATGAAGACGATCCGCCAGCTTGATAATGATTACACGAATATCCGTTGCCATAGCAAAGAACATCTTACGCATATTTTCCATTTTTTGTTCGCTTTTGGTGCGGCCGTCCAACTTGCTGAGCTTGGTTACCCCATCTATAAGTATGGCAACCTCATTACCGTAAAGTTCCGCAATACTTTGGGTGCTGTATTCGGTATCCTCAACCACATCGTGGAGTAAGCCTGCCATAATAGTGGCATCATCTGCTTCCACAGTGGTTAAAATATTTGCCACCGCCAAAGGGTGGATTATATAGGCTTCACCGGAATGGCGAAATTGACCTTCATGTGCTTTTTTGGCAAAATAATACGCAGAGGCAATGGCTTGCCAATTACAAGCACTGTTGTAGCTTTCTATCTTCTTTTTTAAATCAGCCAAAACATCTACTTCTACCATCAAAACACACCTTCTTTCTATTTTACAGCATAAGATAAGAACCTATATTTTTAAAAATATCCTAATTAGGGCAAATGCTAAAAACTTAGCCCATACATTTTGAAACAACCAAGCAGTAATCCCTTTAAATTTTATTAAGGCTTTATTTTGCCCAAAACATATTATTACATGGTTAATATATTATTATATCATAACATGATTTATTTGAGAATAGTTTTAACCTTAATAAATTATAAAATCCCCACATTAATGCCAAAAAACACTATACAAAATATTGTAAAAATAGAAACCAAGGAAGAATAAACCACAATTTGAGCTGCCAACTCACCATCGCCCCCCATTTCCGTTGCTACTATATAAGAGGTTGAGGAAGAAGGCGTGGCAAATGCCGCCAATAAAGCAACAAAAAAACTACCTGTAAAATCGAAACATAAATAGCCAATGGAAAGAAAAATCAGCGGTGCAATAACCAATTTTAAGGAAACAGACCAAATAAGCGGCGATATTTTGGTTTTGGGTATTACCAAGTGCAAAGAAGCACCTAAAACTATAAGGGAAAAAGGAGAACCTATTTGAGCTGCACTGCCTATGGCTCTATCCATTGCCATGGGTAATTTAATATTAAAAATAACCAAAATTAAGCTGAGAATTACCGCAATAATCAAAGGATTGGTAACCACATCTTTAATTTGGTTTTTTATGCCATCTTTTTTATCGGAAAATACCAAAACCGAAAATACGTTGTAAAGGGGCACCATAACTGCGGCTATTAAAGCCGTAGGACCAATACCACCGGTTCCGCAAATAGCAGTGGCAATGGGAATACCAAAAATAAGGCAATTTGCCCGATAGGAACCTTGAATCATAGTTGAGCTAACCGATGAATCTTTTATAACTTTAGGGCAGATAAACAATAAAAGTAAAAAATAAATTGTTAATCCTATTGCCCCGTAAAGCAACAAAGTTAAATCAAAAACATCTCGAATATCCGAATTATATAAGCTGTAAAACACTAAAATCGGCAAAAAAATGCGGAATAAAACTTTATTGCATTTTTTTAGAAAAATATCATCCATCAAGCCGAACTTTCTTAAAAGAAAGCCCAGCAACATCAATAAAAATAGCGGTAAAACTACATTTAAAGAAATTAAAAAATTCTCCATCAATCAATACCTTCTTAATAACAAAGATTACCTATATTACAAATTGTCAAAAAAAACATAGTTTTTTGGCAAGATGTTAGGCTGTTAAGAAAGACTTAGATTCGGTAAAACTCCCTGAGCAGCGGCTGTGCAGTGTACCTAAATGTACATAAGCAGTCGGTGGGAAGGGATTTTGCCCAATATCAGACTTTATCAACAGTCTGCCTATATTACATTTTACTGCAAATCAGTGGCTATCTCAAGTATTATATCATGTTCATTTCCCAAGAACCATGTATATTTTTTCTCTTTTTCACATTTGTTTCCTTATTACATGGGTAAAAGACCTGTTTTAATCAAATATTCATAAATTAACCACAGACCACAAAGGATTTTTCTGCTATAATGATATTATGTAGAATTTTGAACCATAAATAATAATTTTGAATTTTGGAAAAAACTGAAAATATAAAACAGATTGTCAAAAACCATAGTTTTTTTGCAAGATGCCGAACTGTCAAGAAAGCCTTAGATTCGATAAAACTCCCTAAGCAGTGGCTGTGCAGTGTATCGAGATGTACATAAGCAGTGGGCGGGAAGGGATTTTGCCCAATATCAGACTTTATCAGCAGCCTGAATATAAAATACGGATATTTTTGATAACCGTGTATACATACAGGAAAAATTAA
>JAVXOZ010000002.1:0-3871 GCA_036644995.1 Clostridiales bacterium
CACATCCTTTCTTTTCTTGATTATTGTATTTACAAAAAGTTTTTATGGGTGAAAACCCCCGGAAAAGGCTGATGTCATCGGCATTTCTACCGATGACATCTTTTATTGCATTTAATTATGGCGGAGAAGGTGGGATTCGAACCCACGTGCCCTTGCGGACAACCGCATTTCGAGTGCGGCTCGTTATGACCACTTCGATACTTCTCCATATATAGCTACTCCAAGGCTTCTCAGAAAAAGGAGAGAATTTTAGGAGAGAACTATCAAGAATTATGCAATTAGAACCACAGGAAAAACCAGTGTGTACTGGTATTTTGGATATGACAGCTACCAATAATAGGATAGTATTTTGAGTCGGCTCGTTATGATATCTTCGATACAACTCCATATTTTTTGTGTTTAAGGTATAATAAGTAACTCTTATATCTTTAACAAGCGTTTTTATTTTAGCATATTTGGGGGAATTCTTCAAGAGGGAAGATATTTTTTGAAAAAAACCCTTCAGGCTGTTGATAAAGTCTGATATTCGGCAAAATCCCTTCCCACCCACTGCTTATGTACATTTAAGTACACTGCACAGCGGCTGCTCAGGGAGTTTTACCGAATCTAAGCCTTTCTTAACAGTCTAACATCTTGCCAAAAAACTATGTTTTTTGACAATCTGAGGTGTTTTGATAAAAACCTTGAAAAACAGTAGTTCGGATTTGATTTTGGCAAAAGTTTTGTAGTTGAAAATAAGTTTCACCAATTATACACCAATGTATCTATAAAACTTCTGCTAATTACAAAATAAAAGTCATGAAGATTGGGTATTATATGTTTGTACCCATAAGAAAACCCAATAAAAAAACTTTTTCATTGTTTTCCCTTCTAAAAAAACTCCCGACCACCCATCGGGAGTTTTTTGTATCTCCGATATTTCTTTGAAATAATGGATAACACCCCAAGTTGTGGCTGCTTGTATATTGAGCAGGTTCACAGCTTGGGGTTTTTTATTGCTTGTGTAAAACTCCGTGGCTTGGGCGGGGTAATTTAGTTGTATAATTTAGGTGTGTAATTTATTGGAATTTAAAATATGGTTTTATTAAGATTTATATTTGCTTTTAGGGAAAATATGCGATATAATAAGTTAAATTAATAAGTCTGCATATAATGGAAAGGAGTTTGAATCTCCTACGGGTCGGCCACTGTGAAAGGTAGCAAGCTTTTTGGCATAAGCCAGCCACTGAATGAAAATTTGGGAAGGCAAAAGCCTGCATTGAACCGAAGTCAGGATACATTTTTGCGGCGAACCCTCTCAGACAGGAATTTTTAGACAAATCCGTCAATTTTTTGGCGGGTTTTTTTGCGTTGATTTTTAACTTTAATCTTTGGCAAAGGAGTAGACTTTTGAAAAGAATAAAAATCATTTTTTGGCTAATTTTGTTGTTGATAATGGCTGTTCCTTATACTTTTGTTGAGGCTGCCACGGTAAAAACCACAAATATTCCCACAGATTATGAAGATATTATCCTAAAAAATATTGATGGGGAAAAATATAAAAATACAGGGTTTGTGCTAACTTCGGATTTGCTAAGCTATATTGGCAGTGAAGATTGCGATTGGGCTGCCATTGGCTTGGGTAGATTTGGCTATGTGGATAATTCCCTGGGCTTTTTAAATCAAGGGGCAAAGTACGTTACCAATGAATATAAGGAAAAAGGTAAGCTCCACAATACAAAATCCGCAGAATACTCCAGATTTGCCTTGGCTGTTTTGGCTCAGGGTGGCAACCCCTTGAATTTTGGTATGGATAAAAACGGTGTTCCTGTGGATTTAATTGCCCATGGTACTTACAACTGCCTAATTGGTGCACCTTGGGAAAATAGAAATATTGGAGATGGAATTTTAGCCTTGCTGGCAATTAACAGCGGTAAATTTACCGTGGCTGAAAATGCCCTTTATTCCCCAAGGCTCTTTGTTGAATCTATATTAAAAGCGCAGTTAGCCAATGGAGGGTTTACCCTAAAGGGCAATACACTTAACCCGGAAACCACGGCTTTGGCAATTACGGCATTATCTCCTTATTATAACAATGCCCAGTATCCCACGGTAAAACCCTGTGTGGATAAAAGCTTAAATGCCTTATCCATAATGCAAAATGAAAACGGCACTTTTGGCACAGCTCCCACAGCTATGGGCAGTGCCGAGGTGCTTGTGGCTCTTTGTACCATGGGGATAAATCCTTTGGAAAATACGGCTTTTATAAAAAATGGCAATACTGTTTTAACGGGTTTAAATTTGTTTTATAACAATGAAGGTTGGTTCAGCGAAACAGTGGGTGGCACAAAAAGTAAATTGGCAAATGATAAAGGCATAAATGCTCTAATAGCCTATTATCGCTATGTTCATAATTTGCGAACTTTTTATGATATGGGGGAAGAAAAACCCAGACCAAAAACGGAAATATCCGCTTTAAGCAATGAAATAAATAATTTACCCAATAATGTGGATTTAAACACCGCCGGTGAATATTTTCGGGTGGCACATAGATACTATTTGCTCAACGAATCAGATAAAAATGCGGTGGAAAGTAAAGATAAATTACTTTTGGCAATAGCGGCGATACAAAAGCTACAAGGTAATTTAGAACCGGTGATAAAAGACCCAATTATTGTTACACCACCTGTTGAGGAAGATAAACCTGTGGTAGTTCCCGATGAAATAAAACCACCTGTAACTGCCCCTGTGGTTAAACCTACCCCCAAACCTGTTGGGGATGCCAATAAAACCACCGCAACCACAAAAAAAACCACTGTGGGCAATAAAGCTCCCAAAAAATCCGTTAATCAAGTAAGTAGCACAAAAAAACCAATTACCTCCCAGAGTAAGCCCGTAACCACAGGGGAAATTATTAGGATTTCCAATACAAAATATTGCCAAAGCAGCGATTTTCCCCAAGGCATAGTGCCCCAAGCTGAATTTGAAACCATAATGGGTAAAGACCAAAATCTATTCCTTGGTGGTGTTACCGATGCAGGTTATGGTTACAACCTTATTTTTAACGGCATGGATATTAAAGAACCATGTGATTTTAATATGAATATTCTGAATAAATGCCATAATGCAAAAGATATTAAACGACTGAGCCAAAAACCCTTTATATTCTCTTTGCAGCACCGAGGTAAATTACCCGGCAATGCTTTATTGGAATTTAAGGATTTGCCATTGGATGATGGGGTTACTTTGGTTTTTTCCTATAATAAGCCCAAAATCCAAGGTGATTATGAAGAAAAAATTACGGTGGAAAACCACGGTTTTAAATTTATTTTAACCCACAGCGGTGATTATTTTATTGCGGATAAGGTTCGGGCGGGTTCGCTTTTAGCCGCAGATATAAGTGCCCACAATGGCAAAGATTCTGTGGGTGCTAAGGGGTTTTTAGTGGTTTGGGTGCTCTTGGGGATTTTCCTTTTATTGGGTTTGGCTATTGGGGTTTTTACCTTTATGTGGCGTTGTTTTCCCGTTTTTGCCCACAAGCCTTGGGTCATTGCTGTTATGGTAAAATTGGATAATTTAAAAGCTTATTTACTGAAAGTGGGCACTAAAATAAAAAAAAGAATCGGTAAAGTAAGCCAATGTGTTAAATCTTGGAGAAAAACCGAGTGAGAAACTGAGTGGAGAAACTGAGTGGAGAAACCGAATGAAGAAATTGAGTAGAAAAATCTTGGAGAAAAACTGAGTAGAGAAACCGAGTGGAAAAACCGAGTTAAGAAACTGAGTGGAGAAACTGAGTAGAGAAACCGAGAGGAGAAACCGAGTGAAGAAACTGAGTGGAGAAACTGAGTGGAGAAACTGAGTGGAGAAACTGAGTGGAGAAACTGAGTGGAGA
>JAVXOZ010000002.1:3971-29247 GCA_036644995.1 Clostridiales bacterium
AGAAACTGAGTGGAGAAACTGAGTGGAGAAACTGAGTGGAGAAACTGAGTGGAGAAACTGAGTAGAGAAACTGAGTGAGAAACCGAGTGAAAAACTGAGTAGAAAAATCTTGGAGAGAAACTGAGTAGAAAAAACTGAGGAGAGAAAAATGAATGATGGCTTTTCCCAATATCATCCCGTAATCAACTTCATGTATTTTGCCGTAATTATACTTTATACTATGTTTATGATGCACCCCTGTTTTTTAATTTTAGGGGTAGTGGGGGCTTTTTGCTATTCGATTTATCTCAATGGCAAAAAAGCTATTTTATTTAATCTTTGCGGTATGTTGCCGCTTTTGGTTTTATCCGCTGTGTTTAATCCCCTGTTTAACCACGAAGGAGCTACCATAATTAGCTATTTTTCATCGGGTAATCCCCTAACTTTGGAATCCATTATTTATGGGTTTGGAGCATCTTTTATGTTTGTTACGGTGATTATGTGGTTTTCTTGCTACAATGCGGTGATGACATCGGATAAATTTATTTACCTTTTTGGGCGGATTATTCCTTCTATTTCCTTGGTTTTTTCTATGATTTTGCGGTTTGTACCCAAATTTATTGACCAGGCAAAAAAAATATCCGCTGCTCAAAAATGTATCGGCAGGGATATAACCAATGGCAACATTATTAAAAGAGCCAAAAACGGGATTAAAATAATTTCCATATTAACTACTTGGGCTTTGGAAAACGGCATAGAAACTGCGGATTCAATGGGTTCTCGGGGTTATGGTTTATCAGGGCGTACCAGTTTTTCTATTTTTCGCTTTACTTTTCGGGATAAGCTTATGTTAATTGCTGTAATTTTTATGACTTTATCTATTTTTGTTGCCATAGCTTCCAAAACGGTTTTTGTGGTTTATTATCCGGAATTTATCTTTAATAAAACCACGGTATTTGCTGTGGTAACCTATGTTTTTTATGGTATTTTTTGTTTTTTACCATTGATGATTAATGTTGTGGAGGATCTTAAATGGCGTGTTTTGAAATCAAAGATTTGAATTTTTCCTATGCCTCAGGGGGGAAAGCTGTTTTAAAAGATATTAATTTAACAGTGAACCAAGGGGATTTTATTGTGCTTTGCGGCAAATCAGGTTGTGGTAAAAGTACCTTAATGCGGCATTTAAAATCCGTATTGTGCCCCCATGGACAACGCAGCGGTGCAATAAAATTTTTCGGCGAAAATTTGGAAGATGTGGGATTGCGAGATCAGGCAGGGCAAATAGGCTATGTTTTGCAAAATCCCGATAATCAAATAGTTACCGATAAGGTTTGGCATGAGCTGGCTTTTGGCTTGGAAAGTTTGGGTGCGGATAACCATACTATCCGCTTGCGTGTGGCGGAAATGGCAAGCTATTTTGGGATACAAACTTGGTTTATGAAAAAAGTAAAGGAATTGAGCGGTGGGCAAAAACAGCTTTTAAATTTGGCATCTATCATGGCTATGCAGCCTTCTGTTTTACTTCTTGATGAGCCAACCTCCCAATTAGACCCCATTGCTGCTTCGGATTTTTTGGAAACCATTCGCAAAATCAACAGAGAAGTGGGCACCACGGTGATAATTACCGAACATCGCTTGGAAGATGTTGTACCCTATGCCGACCGCATAGTGGTAATGGAAGATGGGAGCATTATCGCTGACGACACACCCAGAAATGTGGGAGCACAGTTAAAAAGCACCAATAACGATATGTTTGTGGCAATGCCTTCACCCATGCAGATTTTTGCCGCTGTAAAAAGCAATTCCCAATGCCCCCTTACCGTGCGTGAAGCAAGAAATTGGCTCACGGAAATATTTAATGATAAGCTACCGGAGCATCGGGAAATTTGCGATACTAAAACCTTATCTCAGGAAGAACCTGCTATATCCTTAAAAGAACTTTGGTTTAAATATGAAAAAGATGGGGCGGATATTGTTAAGGGTGTTACCGTTGATATTCCCAAATCTACATTATTTTGTGTGGTGGGAGGCAACGGCACAGGGAAAAGCACCACCTTGCGGATGATAAGCGGTATTTTAACCCCCTACCGTGGTAAAGTGCTTATAAATGGTAAGGATATAAAAAAATATAGCAATAAAGAATTGTTTTTAGGCAATATGGCGGTGCTCCCCCAAGATCCCCAATCTTTATTTGTAAAAAAAAGCGTGGAACTGGATCTTTATGAAATGCTCTCGGATTTTTCTTTAACAAAAGCCCAGCAAACTCAAAAAGTTAAGGAAATATCAGAGCTGGTGGAAATAACGGATTTACTCAAACGTCACCCTTATGATCTCAGCGGTGGGGAGCAGCAAAGGGCGGCACTTGCCAAGGTTTTGCTTTTAGAACCTAAAATACTCCTCCTTGATGAGCCAACCAAGGGCTTGGATAATTTCTTCAAAATTAAGCTGGCAAAAATTTTAAAAACCCTAACCCAAAAAGGTGTTACCATAGTTATGGTATCCCACGATATTGAATTTTGTGCTAAATATGGAGATAGCTGTTCCATGTTTTTTGATGGGGATATTGTAACCACGGATACGCCTAATCAGTTTTTTTCAGGGAACAGTTTTTATACCACTTCGGCAAATCGCCTTTCCCGTCACCTTTTTATCAATGCTGTGAATAATGAGGATGTTATAGAATTATGCAAAGAGAACTTAATGAAAAATCAAAATACCAATACCAAATAAAAGATGGGGTAAAAACCGCCTTGGTAGTGGCATTGGTGTGTATGATAATGCCCTTTGTTACGGTAAATGCCAATGGAGTTGAGGAAACCTTCAGCATTTATGGTATGTTTGCTTATTTTTATAAATCCGCTGTGGGATTGCATTTTACCTTTGAGGCAAAAGGTTTATTAATGGTGCTAAAAGTTATTGCCCTCTCTATTATGGCTTCGGTGGTTTTTGGTTTGTTAATGTTGTTTAATAAAAATAAAGCCACTAAAAACAGTGATAATTCCATTTTTACTATTTTTTCTTCACTGGTTGGCATCGCCATGGTTTTTGGCTATTTTTACTATTTGCGTTATATTATTGGTGTAGAGGTGGATAGCCATGCTACGGTGATTTTAAAGGTTGGTGCTATTACCTTGGTGGTGGCATTGGTGGTTGGGGTTTTGCTGTTATTGATGCTCCGCATAAAAAAACGTCTTTTAATGGTGGCACTTTTAACCTGTGTGGTAATACCTGCAACCATAGCTTTTGGTATGTTGTTTTTAGAGGACAGAAGGTATTATGTTATCAGCTTATTAATTATATTTGAAACCATGATTCCCTTTTTTATGGTATTTGAAAACCGCAAACCCCAAGCTCGGGAGCTTATTTTAATTGCAGTTATCGCCGCTATTGCCGTGGCGGGGCGAGCCGCTTTTTTTATGGTGCCCCAGTTTAAACCCGTTGTGGCAATAGTTATTATTGCCGGTGTTTGCTTAGGTGCAGAAACAGGATTTTTAGTGGGAGCATTAACGGCTTTGGTTTCCAATTTTTTCGTGGGACAAGGGCCGTTTACTCCTTGGCAAATGTTTTCCCTTGGTATTATTGGTTTTTTGGCAGGTGTTCTTTTTGAAAAGGGTTGGCTCTCCAAAAAAAGACTGCCTTTGTGTGTTTTTGGTTTTTTTTCCGCTTTGGTGATTTACGGTTTTTTAATGGATACCTGCACTATTTTAACTTCAGCCTTTAAAAGCCAACAAGCATTTTATTTTACATACTTATCGGGACTTCCCTTTAATTTTATTCTTGGTGTTGCCACTTCCTTCTTCTTATTTATATTGGCAAATCCCATGATAGAAAAAATAGAGCGTATTAAAATTAAATATGGTTTAATCCTCACTTCAGAACAGAATCCACCTGCTGATTAATGCTCTGCTAAAATCTAAAAAAGCGGTGAATTAAGGTAGTTAGGTTAAGATGTAGGTAAGTTCCGTGAAGTTAAGGCGGTTAGAAAATTAGGTTAAGATGTAGGTAAGTTTCGTGAAGTAAGGCAGTTAGGAAATTAGGTTAAGATGTAGGTAAGCTCCGTGAAGTTAATGCGGCTTAGGAAATTAGGTTAAGATGTAGGTAAGTTCCGTGAAGTTAAGGCGGTTAGAAAATTAGGTTAAGATGTAGGTAAGTTTCGTGAAGTAAGGCAGTTAGAAATTTTGGTTAAGATGCAGGTAAGTTTCGTGAAGTAATGCGGCTTAGGAAAATTTAGGTTAAATGCAGGTAGTTTGAAATAGCGTAGATTTTAGTTCATTTTATCTAAGTTGGAGTGGGGAATATTTTTGCTGTTTCAAATCAATTTATTTACCTATGGGTTTTTTAGGGTGTTAGATAAAATAAGCTATTGCTTTTTTTCTCGGCTTGGTATATAATCTAATTAACAATTTAATACTTCAATAAGAAATTGGAAGTTGGGTGAAATTCCCACACGGGTCGGCCACTGTAACGGGGAGCAAACCTTTTGTAGGCGTAAGCGTCAGCCACTGAGAAATCGGGAAGGCTAAAGGGGAGCATTGAACCGAAAGTCAGGATACTTTTCTTATGTTGTTCTCTTGAAATGGAAGCGTTTTGTAAATAACCGTCAAAACAATGTTTTGGCGTTTTTTCTTACCCAAAATTGTGTAGATAAGGCAAAATTTAAGAATATAGCCTTATCTATGCAAATGCTAATTACGTTTTATTTTCCACGGTTTAACCATTGGTTAAGCCTTGGGGTGCTATTTTAAATAAATAACCTATACATGGGTAAATGTATAAATTACTTTGTTGCGGAAAGTAATCAACTTAGGGATAAGTGTATCCTGTTGATTGTTTTTCGCTTTTTTATTTGGTCATGCTCCCAAAATTTATTTCATGCTCCACAAAAAAATATTTGTTAATTAATTACTTTGTTGCGGAAAGTAATCGTTTTAGGGATAAGTGTATCTCTAATTTTGATTATTTCCGTATTTTTTATGGCTGTAAATTTTGTTTTTCATGGTAATAAGTTCCTCTTTTTCGGGTGTATTTGGATAGTTAAAAAGTTTGCGTTTCGCCGTTGTCCTCTGGGAATCTCGCCGCAACCGAGTGCCACTTGGGACTCGGCGAAATGCAAAAGCATTTATATTAAGTTAAATTTCCCCATATCTCAGCATGGTATAAAACCATGGGTAGCAGGTCTTTTATAATTAAATACCCTTAATAAACATAAAAAGATTACTGCTTTAAGGAAAAAATTATCTAAAAATTTAAAAAGAACGAGGCAAAAAAGAATGAAAAAAACAGGATTACTTTTAACCATGATATTCATCCTCACTATGGTTTTTACCATGAGTGGTGGAATATTGGCAAATGAAAATGGACTTACAGTGGCAAATGCCCCAAGCCAAAGCCCTACTTTAAACAGTGGGGATAACCAAGGTGCATCTGGAACTTTTGGTGAAAATACCGTGGTATCATCTGAACCTGCTGCCAATAATGGGGCAATTAATGTTAGTTTTGAGGTTCAAAAGGAATACAAATTTATTATTCCCCAAAAAACACTTTCAGTGGTGCCGGGTTTAGCCAAAACCTATGGTTATGAATATGGCGAAAATGTAAAACCCAATGATGTTACTGCTTTAGATGCCTTGGTGGCTGCCCATATAAATTATTATGGGGATAAGTTTACCCCTAAAAATGCAGGGGATTACTTGGTTGTAAAAGAAAATGGCATCATTAAAATGTTTAATATTACCACTACCGCAGTGGGGCTATTGGTTAACGGAGCAGCACCCCACAACGGTGTACTCAGCGGTGGCTATTATGGTGGTTATGGCATTAACCAAGCTGTTATAAAAGCAGAAAATCAAGTGGAGCTTTTCTTTTATCAGGATAAAACATGGGGGGATATTTACACTTGGTTTGAACAAAACGGCAAAAAAACCCAAGCCGTAGTTGTTGATGAAAATAAGCCCTTTACTTTAACCCTGCGTGGCTATGCTTATGCTTGGTATAATTGCTCAGCTGATGATGTTAGAGAAAAAAATACCAAAAACATAGGTGGTGCCCAAATTGCAGCTGTAAACACCAAAGATGGCAGCTTAACCAATATTAAAGGAGCAGTTACCCATGGGGAAAACGGCAATGTGGAGTTAACCTTTGCCCAAGCGGGAACCTATGTAATATCTGCCAGAGGTGCAAGCCCGGATTATTTGGTTGCACCCAGATGCCTTGTTACTGTGGTTAAAGATGCCACACCTGTTATTGATATTAAAAATATGAAAGATGTATTTTCTACGGATTGGTATTATGATGACGTAGAATTTGTTTTGGCACAAGGTTTGTTTAAAGGGACTTCAGAATCTACTTTTGGGCCACAAGAACCCATGACCCGTGCCCAATTTGTTACCACTTTGGGCAGAAACAACGGCGTGGTGGATTCTACCCCCCAAAATCTCGGAAATTGCAAATTTAGCGATGTGGATAACGGAGCATACTATGGCTCCCAGATTGCTTGGGCAGTGGAAAAAGGTATTACCAAGGGCATAAATGCAACTGATTTTTGCCCCAATAAAACCATTAGCCGCCAAGATATGGCTACTATGATGATGCGTTATGCCACAGCCATGGGCATAAAATTACCCCCGCCATCCACAGCTCTTTTTGATGATAACAGCAATATTACGGAATATGCCAAAGAGGCTGTTTATACCATGAAAGCCGCAAATATTATTAAAGGTAAAACCGATAATGTATTTGATGCCAATGGCTTTACCTTACGTGGTGAGGTTGCAGCGGTGCTCCACCGTTTTGTTAAATTGGGCACAAGTGGCGGCTCGGACCAATCTGCCAATTCTGCAATTTATGAAAACCAAAAAGCCAATTCCTCTATTTTAGTAACTATGGATACAGGGGAGCATGGTGTAAAGTAAAATAATCAGTAAATAATCTTTAAACAGAGGTAATTACCTTATTTTGCCAATGATTATACTGAAACTAAATCAGTATAATCATTGGGGGCTTTGGGCGGTTTCCCCATTCAAACTTTTACCAAAAGAACCCATAATAAAGGAGAAAAATTATGAGAAAAAAACTACTGACTATGTTTTGTGCTGTTATGCTGCTTTTGGCTTTTTCCGCCACCGGAGCATTGGCAGGGGATTTAAAACCCGTTAACGATTTAAAAACAGATTATAATAATGCCATTGAAAATAGCTTTACCTGGTCTAAGCAGGGTAATTCCCAAATTTTTAATGCAAAATATTTAGCCGAAGGTCTTGTGGGCACAACCAATGGGGATTGGACTGCCATAGCCGCAGGTCGCTATGGTTATGGGGATAATAATTTAGCTTATCTTAAAGAATTGGAAAATTATGTTACCAAAACCTATGCTGAAAAAAATGGCAAATTAGATAACAGCAAAGCTACGGAATGGCAGCGTATTGCCATTGGGGTGGTGGCTTTGGGTGGAGATCCCACCAATTTTGGTTCTTACCAAGGTAAGCCCATTAATCTTATTGCCGATGGCGTTTATAATTGCAAAATTGGGGATATTATGAAACAAGGCATCAATGGTGCTGTTTTTGGTCTTTTAGCCTTGGATTCAAAAGGCTTTAAAGTGCCATCCAATGGGGATTATGATAGAGAAATCCTTATTGAAAAAATATTAAAAAGAGAAATCAAAGGCGGTGGTTTTGCCACAGCCGCAAGTGCTGCAAGCCCGGACCCAGATATGACAGGCATGGTTTTGCAATCTTTGGCACCATATTATGGTCAGCCCGAAGTAAAAGCCGCCATTGACCGCAGCTTAGTTTGGTTATCCTCTGTGCAAACCAATAATGGTGGCTTTGTTCCCTCTGGTTCATCTGTTACCAGCAGTGAAAGCTCTGTTCAGGTACTCACTGCACTTTGTGCCTTAAAAATTAATCCCATAAGTGATTCCCGCTTTATTAAAAACGGTAAAACTGTTTTAGATGATTTACAAAGATATTATGTGCCGAGGGATGGCGGTTTTTCCCATTCTTTAAGTGCAGATGCCAACAGTCCCAATGCAGATGCAGGTAAAAGTAATCCCATGGCAACAGACCAAGTTCGCTATGGTTTAATTGCTTATAATTGCTTTGTTAACGAAGAAAAAACTTTTTATGATTTTTCCCAGATTAAAACCTTAAATATTAAGGTTAATTTTGCCGATGTAAAAACCTCGGATTGGTTTTATGATAGCGTTTACCGTTTGGCAAGCCAAGAAATAATTAATGGTATAACAACTACGGCATTTGAACCCCAAGGTCAAATAACCCGTGCTCAGTTTGGTAAAATTTTGGCAATGTCCTATACCAAAGATTTAGCCGCCTATGATGTGGCAGGTAATTTTGCCGATGTAAACAATCATTGGGCAAAAAAATATATTAACTGGGCAAATGCCCAAGGTGTTGTAAATGGTGTAGAAGCAGATAAATTTTGCCCCGATGCTCCCATTAGTCGCCAAGATATGGCAGTGATGATTGCCCGATATGCTAAAAATGTTGTACATAAAACCTTGCCCCAAAAGAATGCTCCCCTTAGCTTCAGTGATGGCGGCAGCATTGCAGAATATGCCGTTGCAGCAGTTTCCGATATGCAAAAAGCAGGGATAATCAACGGTAAAGGCAATAACATTTTTGACCCCACAGGCAATGCCACCCGTGGTGAAGCCGCTAAAATGATTGCCTATTTTTTGCGGTTGATTTAAGCTTTTAAATGCTGAAAACCTATGAGCTATTTTAAAAGCAGAAAACTCAAAGAGGAGCAATTATTATGAAAAATAAAACTATAATCCTTGTTTTGTTAATGGCATTTGTTTTTGGTTTATGCTTTAGTGGCTGTGGCGATGTGAAAGCCAATGAATCTGCAAAGGAAAAAACTGAAGATAAATATATAGATGTTGATTCCGTTGATAGCAGCAGTGACGAAAATATGGATAAATACGCTGAAAAAACAGATACCCAAACCACAAATGCCACAGATGCCACAACGGCTAATACCACAGAAAACTCCGATGTATCCACAGGTGGCAACGGTGGCAACGGTGCCACGGGAAATACAGCAGGGAACAATGGTGCTGGCACATCCTCAGATAGCAGCGGCGAGGAATTGGATAAATATAAAACCGAGGCTATACCCTCAGGAGAGCCTGCTCCGGTTGAACCTGATTCCGTAAAAGTAAACACCACCAAAAAATTAAGCTGCACTTTTTCCATTGAATGCTCCACTATTTTAAGCCACATGGCAGATTTTAATCCGGATAAAATCAGCGTTTTACCTAAAGACGGCATTGTTTATGCAACAAGGAAAGTAACCTTTGCCCAAGGTGAATCTGTTTTTGATGTGCTCCAAAGAGAAACCAAGGCAAATAAAATTCATCTGGAATCCAGCTTTACCCCTATGTATAATTCCGCTTATATTGAAGGCATTAATAATCTATATGAGTTTGATTGCGGGGAAAACAGCGGTTGGATGTATTGCGTTAACACTTGGTACCCCAATTACGGTTGCAGCCGCTATCAATTAAAGGATGGCGATGTTGTGGAATGGCATTTTACCACTGATTTAGGGCGTGATTTAGGTCAGGATAACAGTAATTGGTAATTTTGGTGAAATCGGATAGAATAAATCTTGATAAAACAAAGTAATTTAAGCAATAAAGAATTTTCATATTGCGAAAAATAAGGTGACTTATGGGAAAAATAACTAAAGAATTAATTAAAAGCATTAAAATAAAGGCTCGGGAATTGCAAAGAGCCCCCCTGCGCAGTGAGCTTAATTATAAAGGCAGTATAGAGGGTGGATACCATAATGCGGTGTTAAAAGCAGGGCTTATGCCTTACGGCGGAGAAAACCGTGAAAATATACACCCACCTAAAAACGGGAAATATTATACAGATGAGGAATTACTGAGCTTTATTGGGGAATATGTGCTTTTGTATGGAGAGCCACCCTTAAGGGGGCAGTTGCCTGAATACGGTTATATAGAATATCGCTTTGGTGCTTGGAATCAATTTATGGTGAAACTGGGGTATAAATCCCAAGATGCCCCTGTTTTTACACCTATTAATAAGGGACAGTGCCAAAGTAGGAGCATATTTGTGAAAAGCTTTGGCTGAGGTATTTAAGCCTATAATTTAATTTAGGCTGTTGATAAAGTCGGATATTCGGCAAAATCACTTCCCAGCCACTGCTTATGTACATCTAAGTACATGAGTAGCCGCTGCTCAGGGAGTTTTACCGAATTTAAGGCTTTCTTAACAGTCCGAAATCTTGCCGAAAAACTATGTTTTTTGACAATCTGAATTAAATCTATAATTTAATTTTGTATAATCCCGGGGTGCTATGTGCTCTGGGATTATATTGTTTTAAGGGGCAAAGCAAGGAATTAACATGGGTGGTAGAAAAATTATACTTGTAAACCATAGGCGTTTATGCTATAAATAGGTTAATCAAATAAATTTAAACCACGAAGGAATGGGGTTAAAATCCCTAACGGTTGCGCCACTGTAAGTTGGAGCTTATTTTATTAGCCACTGAGTTTTATTACTTGGGAAGGAAAAATAAGTGCTGAAAACAAGTCAGGATATTTCGTGTTTAAATTATGTTCGTAACTTCCGCATAAGGAGTTAACGTTTTTTATTTTACATATTTTTGTAAAGACGTTCTGTTTCTTATGGAAGCAGGGCTTTTTTTATTAGCCAAACCTGTTAAATTAGCCAAATTTGTAGATGAAAGTTGCCAAACATCATCTTTTAACCCCCTTTTACAAGCCCCTTATTTTTATCTTTGTTGAATAGTATCATCATGTAGCCAAAATTGCATTTTGCCTTAGGCTGTGTATAAAGGCTGATAACAGCCAAACCCCCCAAACTCCGACCTTAAGCCCCAATAGACTCTCATAATCCCGTTTAAAATGTCCTTCTTGGCATATAACCAATCTGTCCTCAGCTTAAATATATGCGATATTCGCACTTCAGCCATATCGGTTCTACACCAAGAATAACATTTAAAACTCCCGATGGGATTCTGAGAGTCCACTGTGGCTTATGTACATCAAAGTACACTGCGAGTCCGCAGCTTGGGGCGTTTATCCATTCTAAGCCTTTCTCCAAAGCCTATTAACTTGTAGCCAAAATTGCATTTTGCCGAATATCGGACTTTATCAACAGTCTTGGGCAATGATTGTAAAACCATTGCCTTACCTTTTTAAATTCAGTCTTTTAGACTTTTTTATAGTATAAATTTGTATTTCAATTAAACTCCTCCTTTGGGCAGCGGGCAATTAAAAAATCACTTGGTAGTGCGGTGAATATTGCCTGTTGCTAAATTTTCAACTCTTTTCAGGGTAAACAAAAACACCTATTAATTATGGTAATTGCCGCAAAAAATTACCGTAAAATAGGTGTTTTGTTTTTTTATGTTCATTTTGTAATATCTTTTCAGTGTGAAATTTCTATTAAAATTTTTTATCTTCATGCTTATTATTACAATAGATTTTTGGCAAATTAAATAGGTGGGGAATGCTTGCACTCCCCACCCTAAAACGCTACGTGAATAGCATTTTGACCTTTTTTCTACTTATAGTATACTACTTTTCTTAAAATTGTCAATAAGTTTTTCTGCAAAATGAAAGTTGGCGGTTATAATATCGTTTTTGGCAAAATATTCTTTATGGCGGCGGCAACGCTCTGTAAACTCATCCAAAACCTCTATGGTATTATGGCGAATACCACGGCTTTTTACCACCCCATCAAAAACAAAAAGCAGTGCGGCAAAATCGTGGAGCACAGGTATTTTCATGCGTTTTTTTCGTGCTTCCACACCAATGGATTTAATGGTGGATACTTTATTTAACAGCTCCTTGTTGCCATCTATGGCAATGGTGCCACGCATATTGTTTAATAAACAGTTGTTGTGGGCGGCGGCATTTCTTAAATATTTTACCGGCTGTAAAAAAGCTGCAACCTCACACTCAGGTGGGTAGATGCGATAATAAAGGGTGTGAAAATTCACAAATTCCCCAAAAGACAGCACCTCTACGAGATTCCAAATTGCGGGTTCTTCTATGAATTTACCGTAAACCAAGGTTGTGTATGGCGAGCGTTTTTCTGCCATTTTTTGCAATTTACGCCAAACATATTTGTTACAATCAAAAAATTCCTGAACCACATGGTAGCCATCCTCGGCTCTATTGGCTGTAAAATCTCTGTTTATTTGCACCTTCATGGAGTATTCTATATCTAAGCACATATCCAATATCATCTTGCGAAATATGCCATCAAGAATTGCCAGTTCCTTTAAATAGGCAAATTCCAAATTGATATATTGCCCCTGTTTTTCTGTTTTTGTATATTTGAAATAGTTTTTGGCAAAAGTTTTAATATTAAAATAAATTGTGTTTTCCGTTATATATTCCTGTGCTTCTTTTTCACCGATGATGTTAAAGCCAATGCCTTCACTTTTCATCAATGCCACTTGCTGGGGAATGGTAAGCTTTTCCTGCATATTCTCACCGTCCTTCTTTTCTATTTTAGCAAATTAAACTCCAATATGCAATATTATGTTTTCCCCCGTAGCCATTGTAAAAAGTTTGTGGCTTGGTTAAAAAGTTGATTATGTGGATAATCTGAATTGTAATTTAAAATATTTTGATTTTATGCTATAATTAGGGTAAAATAATTAGAGTGTTTTTACTGTTGATTTTATATGTGAAAAATTTTAAGTGGGTGATAATATGGAAACTGTTGTTTATAAACAGTTGGCAAAAATAGCAAAAAAAGAGCAAAGACAGTTTAATGAAAAGACAAATTTGGATATAGCTGTATTTACCAAAAAAATAGAAGCAAAAATTCCGCCTACATTAAGAGATAAATTAGAACAAGGCTTTTGCCTTGGTTTTCGTGTGGTTTTTCAAAACGGCACCGGGTTTATTGAAAAAACTTACCATAAGGAAAAGTGCCAAGCCGAATATGAAATTGGTGATTATGCCTTTGAACGCTTGGGTAATAAAAAAGGCTTAAGAGCAGTTAGCGCCGGTTCTCATCGCCGTCATTTTGCCAATCTTGGTGCCACAGCTTTGGAAGGGGCAGGTTTGGGGATTTTAGGCATTGGCTTACCGGATATTCCTATATTTATTGGGGTTTTGTTAAAATCCCTTTATGAAACCGCTATGAGCTATGGTTTTTCTTACAGTAGTGATGGGGAAAAATATTATATTTTACTGCTTATTGAATCATCTTTGGGCAGCGGCATGAAAAAGCAAAAACTTTATGACCGACTTGAAGAAGTGGCAGCTAAACTTGATGGCAATGTGGCTTTTAATTTCGATTTAGATGAGCAAATCCGCCTCACAGCCCAATCTCTTGCCAATGATTTATTGGTAATGAAATTTATTCAGGGCTTGCCCTTGGTGGGTGTTGTGGGGGGAGCAACCAATGTGGTTTACTGCCATAAAATTACAGATTTTGCCAAGATGAAATATCAAAAACGCTATTTATTAAAAAAGGTAAAATAATTTATCGTGAAAAGGTAAGGCTTGGGGTTTAGTTGAGATAAAGTTAAGTTTTTTAAACTTGTAATTTTTAAATATGCGATGTATGGGCTTGGTGTGTTTCTTTGCTTTAATCGCTTAAAAGTTTGAAGAATCGTAGCATCTAACTTTAGAAAATTTTAAAGAGTGAAATTGTTGAACTTTCTAAATAAAATATTTTTTAATAAAAAAGGGTGCTGAAAGCAAAACGCTTTCAACACCTTAGGCTGTAGATAAAGTCTGATATTCGGCAAAATCCCTTCCCACCGACTGCTTATGTACATTTAGGTACACTGCACAGCCGTTGCTCAGGGAGTTTTACCGAATCTAAGCCTTTCTTAACACCCTTTAATTTATCTAATTTAGTTTTTTGCCATGAAATCATTCATAAAGTCTGCCAATTCTTTGGCACCTTCCAAGGGCAAGGCATTGTAGGTTGATGCCCTTAAGCCACCCACGGAGCGATGGCCCTTTAGTCCGATAAAGCCCTCTGCTTCGGCTTTTGCCACAAATTCCTTTTCCAGCTCGGTTTTTGCCATGGTAAAGGTGATGTTCATTAAAGAGCGGCTATCTTTATCTGCATGGCCAATATAGTAGCCATTGCTGTTATCTATGGCATCGTAAATATATTGAGCTTTTTTAAGATTATTTTTTTCCACTTCTACCAATCCGCCTTGAGCTTTTAACCAACGGGTTACTAAGTTTACCAAATAAATGCTAAAGCAAGGGGGAGTGTTGTAAAGAGATTTTTTTTCTGAGTGGGTGCTGTATTTCAGCATTGTGGCATTAACATCCTGTGCTGTTGCCAAAAATTCTTTTTTGGCGATAACCACGGTTACTCCCGATGGGCCGAGGTTTTTCTGTGCTCCTGCGTAAATCATGGCAAATTTAGAGGCATCAAAGGGGTGGGACATAATATCCGAGGACATATCCGCAATTAGTGGGGCATCTATTTTTGGCATGGTGCGAAATTCCGTGCCGTAAATGGTGTTGTTGGTGGTGATGTGCACGTATTTGGGGTTTTGGCTCAATTCTATTTCGCTATCCTGTGGCACACGTTTGTAATTATTTTCGCTATCGGTAAAGGCAACATGGGTCTTGCCGATTTTTTTTGCTTCTTTTAAGGCTTTTTCCGACCAAGAGCCTGTTAAAACATAGTCTGCGGTTTCCCCTTCTTTTAAGAAATTCATGGGAATCATGGAAAATTGCAGGCTGGCACCGCCCTGTAAAAACAGCACTTGGTAATCATCACCAAGGTTCAAAAGTTCTAAAATATTGGCTTCGGCTTCTAATATAACTTCATCAAATGCAGCGGCACGGTGGCTGATTTCCAAAACAGACATGCCTGTATTATTGAAATTGAGGAGTTCTTCTTGGGCTGTTTTTAGCACTTCCTCGGCTATTACAGCAGGTCCTGCATAAAAATTATATATTTTACTCATTTTGGCACTTCCTTTTTTTGTATTGTATCAATTAAACTTACCTATAATTATATCACATTTTTTTATGGTGGGAAAGTGTATTCTTTTCTTTTTTTTCCTTAGGGTGTATAATGTAAGGCAGTAAATAATTTTGAGGAGTTTTTTATGGAAAAAAATAAAGCCATCGGGGTTTTTGATTCCGGTGTGGGGGGAATTTCTGTTTTGGCTCGGGCTGCCCAATGTTTACCCCATGAAAACTTTATATATTATGCGGATACCGCCAATTTCCCCTATGGTGACCAAAACCCCAAAATCATTAAAGCAGGGTTAATTAAAGCTGCCCAAACCATGGCAGAAAATGGGGTTAAAGCCATTGTGGTAGCTTGTAACACCGCCACCAGCGTGGCAATAGAAGATATTAGAGAAATTTACAATTTTCCCATTTTAGGTATGGAGCCTGCTTTAAAGCCTGCGGTGGAAAAATCTGTAAATAAAACCGTGGCGGTTATTGCCACTACCTTAACTTTAAGGGAATCCAAATTTCGCCATTTATTGGCTCAATGTGAAGATAAAGGCAATATTATTAATTTACCTGCTCCGGGTCTTGCAGATTTGGTGGAAGGCGGACACTATAACGATGATATGGCAGCAGCCTATATTGATAATCTTTTTGCGGGGTTGGAACATTTGGATAGCGTGGTTTTAGGCTGTACTCACTATCTTTTTTTAGAGCCAATTATCAAAAAGCATTATCCCAATGTGGAAATTATAGATGGCGGCAGCGGTACGGTGCGGAATTTGTGCCGTATTTTACAGGGAGAGGATTTATTATCTTTGGAAAATAACGGTGAAATTAAGGTTTTTTCCAGTAAGCCTGAGTTATTTATTCCCCAATTTCAGGGTTATTATGATTATATTCAAAAGGTTATCTCAGAGTGAAAAAATTTTATTATTATGATAAAAAGGTTATCTCAGAGTGAAAAAAATTACAGACCAAGGCTATGGTTACTGAAATTTACAATCTCCAAAAAATTAGGTTAAAGTGCTGTGTTTTGGTGTTTTAGTTTTGGCGGTAAGATGTGATAAAAGGCTGAATGATGTGATAAAAGGCTGAATTCGGTGCATAGTTGAAAAAATTAAAACCCCACTTTTATTTTGGTTAATGATATAATCCCTTGGTGTAGTGTTGAAATCTTTTTGTTATTTCAAGTATCTACTTAACAGGGATTAGTTCATAACATGGTTAAAAGTGGGGTTTCTTCATCTTATTTTGTGTTTTGATTTATGGAAAAAATCTTGGTTATTGCAATAGGCCTGCGGCAAAAATTGCCAAAACATAGCCTATGTTCAGCATTGGGGTTAAGGGCAGCACTGCCTTCATCCCAGCCATACGGGTTTCTGCTTTAAATTCCATGGTCATTACTGCTTTGAATTTTTTGTAACAAGGAATCAGCATTAAAAAGAAAAGCCAAGACCCCGTAGTAAATTTTAATACAGTAATGGCGGCAATGAGCACCGCTGTGAATATGTAGCCGCCTTTTAATAAAAGGGTGGCTTTTTTTCTGCCGATTATAATGGGGAGAGTGTGCCTTTTTGCCTCTATATCTTTTTCAATATCGCAGGTGTTGTTTAATAATAAAATGCAGCCAATGGCAATTATCAATGGCAAAGCGTAGAAAAATATCAGCCAATTTAAAGATTGGGTCATGGTGTAATATACCGCAAAAGTTATTAGCCCACCCATGGTGAAGCCTGCAAAAAACTCACCCAAAGGTGTGTGGGTAATGGGGAATGGGCCTCCTGCATAAAAAACCACCACCAAGCCACCGATGATGCCGATAAACAGGATAACAAAGCCAACTTGGGATATTAGGTAAAGCCCCAAGAGTAAAGCCGTTAAAAGGTAAAAACAAGCTAAGCTAAACACTGTTTTAGGATTAAGCCGGTGGTAAACCATGGGTGCATCGTGGGGGTCTAAGCAATTTTCCAAGCTATCTGTGCCTTTTAGGTAATCAAAAAGGTGGTTCATGGCGTTAACGGCACAGTGCATTAAAATGCTGCAAATCAACAGCAAGATGAAAAAAAGTCCGTTAAAAGCACCGTTTAGTGTATAAGCCAAGGTGCTGCCTAAAAGCACAGGGATAATGGATGCTCCCCAGGTATTGGGTGTTGCCAGCTCATACCAAGCCTGAAAGGTTAGGGGTTTATATTTATGTTTTTTTATTTCCATTGTGTTAGTTTCCTTTCCAAAAAGTCAATAAAACAGAAGATGATAAAGCCAAAAATTGAAAGTACCAATACCCCTGTGTATAAATCCACATAGTCCATTTTTTGCCAACTGTTCATAATGTAATAGCCCATTCCTCTGGTAGTGCCGTAATTTTCCGCAAAAAATAAAACAGAAAGAGCAATACCTGTGGTGACTTTTAGGGAATTAAATATAGAGGGCAAAACTCCGGGAAATACCACATGGGTACAGATGGTTTTACCGGAAATACCGTAGGATTTTAAAACCTCAAAGGGTTCTTTATCCATGGATTTTACGCCTGCTGCCACATCCATAACCACGGGGAAAAATATTATCATAAAAATCATTAGTAATTTTGATACTTCACCCAAGCCGAATAAAAGCATAAGAATGGGTAAAAGTGCCAGCTTAGGTATGGGGTAGGAAAAATATATCATCGGCGATACCCAGCGGTTCCAAGTTTCTTTGTAGCCCATGGCAATGCCCAAAGGCACACCTATTATCACCGCAAAAAAACTGGCTATAAATATGCGTGTGCCGCTGTATAATACGTTAATAAATAGGTCGTTCCCCATTTCCGTGGCTACATTGGCAATTACTTCAAAGGGTGAAGGTACAGTTGGGTGATTGTAAAATAATGCAAATAAAAACCAAGCCAATATTGTAACGGCGAATATTAAAATAATTTTACCTAAATTTTTCATAATGCTGCCTTAATTTCTTTCTGCAAGGATAAAAACAAGGTAAAATCATCTTCTTTTTCTTTGCCGAACATGGGGTTTTTCAGTGTTTTGTGGATATTACCATCTTTGATTATAACTATGGTTTCGCTGAGCTTTAAGGCTTCTTCAACATCGTGGGTTATGAGTAATGTTGTTACTTTGTGGTGGTTAAAGGTGCGTAAAAAAACTTGGTGGGCTTCTTCTTTGGTAATGGCATCCAAAGCGGAAAAGGCTTCATCTAAAAGGAGAACATGGGGCTTGGATAAAAACCCCCGAGCCATGGATACACGCTGTTGCTCACCGCCGCTGATGTGGTTGGGGTATTTATTCATAAGTTTGTTTATTCCCAGTTCTTCACCGATGGTAAACAGAGCTTTTTCATCATAAATTTTACGCATTTTTAAAGGAAAAGCTATATTTTCTTTTACGGTTTTCCATGGTATTAAGCCGTGATTTTGGGGCACTAAAGCTATGGAGTGTTTGTGGCAATCTATTTTTTCCTCATTTATTAAAATATCACCCTGAAAAGGTAAAATAGTGGCAATAGCTTTGGTTAAAGTGGTTTTGCCGCTGCCGCTTTTACCCAAAATTCCATAGATGCGATTGGGATAAAAATCTATACTTATGCCATTTAAAGCTGTATAGTTTTTGTATGAAACTGTGAGATTTTGTAAAGATAACATATCTGACCATTTTCGCTTTCTAAAATACATATTGTATATTATATCACATTAGGCTATAATATGGTCAATTATATCACATGGTGAGGTAATATGAAAATAGAAAAAGGAGCGAAGCTATGAAAAAAATATTGGTAATTTTTTGCCTATCCCTAATGTTATTTGCCACAGGGTGCGGAGGAGAGAATAAAGATACCAAAGATGAGGCAACAGAGGCGGATAATATGGAAATAACCGTGGCGGTTATGCCATCTATTGATAAAATACCCATTATAGTTGGGGAGAGTATGGGCTTTTTTGAAAAACGGGGTTTAACGGTGAATGTGGAGAATTTTCAAAGCCCCACAGATAGAAACGCAGCTTTGCAAGGTGGTAAAGTAGATGCTGTGATGAGCGATATGGTGGCGGATGTTCTCTATTTGCAGGCAGGGTTGGATATGAAAATAACCTCGCTTATTCAAACGGATTTTGCCATAATTGCCAATGGGGAAAGCGGTATAAAAACCTTTGAGGATATCACACCCAGCCACACCAATGGCATTGCTTTAAATTGCTTAATGGAATACATTGCGGATAAAGCAGGGGATTCTCAAAAAATAATGGTTCCCGATGTGATGACCCGTATTGAACAGGTGCTTTCCGGAGATATAGATTTGGCAGTGGTGCCTGAACCCTATGGCTCCATGGCAGTGGAGCGTGGAGCGGTTAAAGTTGGCACCGCCGCAGATTTGGATATTTACGCTGCGGTAATGCTTTTCCCCACTGAATTTATTAAGGAAAATCCCAAAGCCGTTAAAGCTTTTTATGAAGGCTATAACGATGCGGTTAAATATTTGGATAAAAACGGCATGGCTAATGTGATGGAAGATGTTACCGCCAAAGGGGAATTTCCCCAATCTACCCAAAAAGCCTTGGGTAAATTAAAATTTGTGCCATTACAAGCACCTTCCCAAGCTCAGTTTGACGATATTCAAGGATGGATGACCAAGCACCCCGAATTTAAAGGCCCCTACAATTATAAATTTGAAGATGTAACGGATTTTTCCTTTTTAACCCAGAAATAAATTGAAATTAAAAAGCCCTTACTCCGATTAAAACCGCAGTAAGGGCTTAGGCTGTTGATAAAGTCTGATATTCGGTAAAATCCCTTCCCATCCACTGCTTATGTACATCTAAGTACACTGCACAGCCGCTGCTCAGTGAGTTTTGCCGAATCTAAGCCTTTCTTAACAGCCTGACAATCTGAACCCTTACTACGGATTTAACCGTAGTAAGGGCTTTTTGTTTTGTGAATTTTGGGGATTGCCGCTCTCTGGGTGTTTTTTTAAGTAGCCCAAGGCGGTTGTGGGTTATTTTCGAGCTTCTTGGGGGAATCTCTATGGATAACATTTAGTTTATTTGGGAGTGTAAACCCGTGGTAGTTAGATTTTAGGCGGTTATGGTGTCAAATTGGCTGTTGTACATTGAAGCATAAAAACCTTTTTGGGCTAATAGCTCTTGGTGGGTGCCTTGCTCTATAATGTCCCCATCTTTCATTACCAATATTTGGTCTGCATTGGTAATGGTGGAAAGGCGGTGGGCAATTATAAAACAGGTTCTGCCCTGCATAAGGTTATCCATTGCCACTTGAATTTGTTCTTCTGTGCGTGGGTCAACGGAGCTGGTTGCTTCATCTAAAATTAATATTTTTGGATCTGCCAATATGGTGCGGGCAATGGTTAAAAGCTGCTTTTGCCCTTGGGAAATATTGGAGGCTTCCTCATTTAATTCCATATTATAGCTGTCAGGTAGGGTTTTTATAAAATGGTGTGCTCTGGCTGCTTTGGCAGCGGCTATAACTTCTCTATCCGTGGCATCCAATTTTCCGTAACGGATATTTTCCATGATGGTGCCGGAAAACAGCCAAGTATCCTGTAAAACCATACCAAAAATTTCACGGAGATTTTGGCGGTCAAATTCGCAAATATCGTGTCCGTCCACGGTTATGGTGCCTTTGTTTAAATCGTAAAATCGCATTAACAATTTAACAATGGTGGTTTTGCCTGCACCTGTTGGCCCAACAATGGCTATTTTTTCACCTTTTTTCACCTTGGAACTGAAATTATTGATGACGATTTTTTCAGGTTCGTAGCCAAAGTGTACATTGTTAAAGTTGATGTTGCCCTGAATATCTTCTAAATTCGGGGTTGTTTTTTTATTTAGCAGTGCAACGGTGGTTTCTTTAATTGCTTTTTCATCTTTGGGGTCTATATTTTTTAAGGGATTTTCCGTGGCAAAATCACTGTCTTCCTCGGTTTGTTCTAAAAAGTCAAATATACGTTCTGCGGCGGCGGTCATGGATTGAATCATGTTGGAAACTTGAGCAATCTGGGCAATGGGTTGGGTAAAATTACGCATATATTGAATAAATGCTTGGATATTCCCCACGGTTATGCGGCCTTGGATGGCAAAATAACTGCCCAAAATAGCCACTGCCACATAGCCTAAATTGCCGATAAAGACCATGATGGGGTGGAGTAATCCCGAAAGAAATTGGGATTTCCAAGCTGAGGCACAGAGTATGTCATTTGCTTCCTCAAATTTATTGGTGGTGCTTTCTTCTTTATTAAAGCTTTGGATAATGTTGATGCCACCAAAGTTTTCCTCCACTTCACCGTTGACGTGGCCTAAATAATCCTGCTGGCGTTTAAAGTATTTTTGGGAAATTTTAACCACCAAAGCCACAAAAAAGGCGGAAAGGGGCAAAATTATCATTGCCACCAAGGTGATTACCCAATCTATGGAAAACATCATTATCAATACCCCAATCACCGAGGTGATAGATGTTATAAGCTGGGTGGCACTTTGGTTTAACCCTGTGGAAAGAGTATCTACATCGTTGGTAATTAAGGATAAAACTTCGCCGTGCTGTTTTTTATCGAAATATTTCATGGGCAAGCGGTTTATTTTGGCGGCTAAATCCTTACGCATACGGTAGGTGGTGCGTTGTGTTACCCAGGTCATAATTAAGCCTTGGATATAGCCAAAAACCGCACTGGCGATATATAAGCCCAAAAGAAACAGCAATATTTGTGAAATAATATCAAAATTTATACCTGCTCCACCCGATAGGTGGCTCATCATGCCGTTAAACAGCTCCGTGGTGGCATTGCCCAAAATCTTAGGCCCAATAATGGTAAATACCGTGCTTGCCACCGCAAATAGCATAACGAAAAATACAGCAATTTTGTAGCGACCCATATAGTGAAATAATTTCCCTAAGGTTTGTTTAAAGTTTTTTGGTTTTTCCACTGCGCCCACAGGGCCTCTGCCCATGGGGCCACGGCGAGGAGCTTTTGGTTGTTTTAAATTACTCATATTCCCAATTCCTCCCTTGATAATTGTGATAGGGCAATTTCCCTATATACTTCAGAGCTTTTTAAAAGCTCTTGGTGTGTGCCAATGCCTGCTACTTTGCCATCATCCAAAACCACAATTTTTTCCGCATTTATAATGGTGCTTATGCGTTGGGCAATCACCAAAACGGTGCTTTCCTTGGTGGTTCTTGCTAAAGCTTGGCGTAATTTGGCATCTGTTTTATAATCCAGAGCGGAAAAACAATCATCGAAAAGATAGATTAATGGTTTTTTGGCGATGGTACGGGCTATGGCTATTCTTTGGCGTTGACCACCGCTGACATTGGTGCCGCCTTGGGAAATTTCGCTGTTGTAGCCTGCATCCATTTCACCAATGAAATCTGCTGCTTGGGCTATGGCTGCGGCTTGGCGAATTGCCATTTTATCCCCATTGCCGTTATAGCCAATGTTGGATTCAATGGTTCCGGAAAACAGCATAGCTTTTTGGGGTACATAGCCAATAATTTCTCGCAGGTTTTTTTGCCGCACATCTCTGATATCTCTGCCATCAATGAATATTTGACCATCGGTAACATCAAAAAACCTTGGTATTAAATTGGCAATGGTGGATTTGCCACTGCCTGTGCTCCCAATAAAGGCGGTGGTTTCACCGGGGTTTGCCACAAAGGAAATATGTTCCAAAACATTTTCTTCTGCATTGGGATAGCGAAAGCTGACATTGCGAAATTCCACTATGCCCTTGGTGTTTAAGGGAAAACTTAAAGGGGCAATGGAATCTTTAATATAATTTTTAGTTTCCAAAACTTCGGCTATGCGGTTGGCAGAAACCAAAGCACGTGGCAGCATAATGCTAATCATGGAAAGGATTAGGAAGGACATAATAATTTGCATACTGTATTGAATAAATGCCATTAAATCCCCCACCTGCATAGTGCCTGTATCTATAAAGCCTGCTCCTACCCAAACAATCAGTACCGTTATGGCATTCATAATAAACATCATTGTGGGCATCATCAAAGCCATGGAGCTATTTACAAAGATATTAACTTTTTTAAGCTGGGTATTGGCGGCATCGAACCGCTGTTCTTCCTTTTTTTCCCTGGTAAAGGCACGTATTACCGGTAAACCTGTTAATATTTCCCGAGTGACTAAGTTAACCTTATCCACAATTTTTTGTAAGCGTTTAAATTTGGGCATGGTGAAAACCAGTAAAAGGATAACCAAGGTTAAAATCGCAATAACCGCTACCCCAATAACCCAGGTCATGGAGCTTTGAGAGCTATATGCCATAAATAAAGCACCAATACCGATGATAGGGGCATAAAATACCATGCGTAAAAGCATAGTTACCATCATTTGTACCTGCTGCACATCGTTGGTGCATCTGGTTATCAGTGAGGCGGTGGAAAAATGGTCCATATCCGCACTGGAAAAATTGATAACCTTTTCAAAGAGATTTTTTCTTAAATCTCTGGCAAAAAATGCCCCAATCCGAGATGCCAGCAAGGTTACCAAAACTGTGCAAAGCCCAATTATTAAGGCAACACCCAGCATTTTTAAGCCAAGGTTCCAAATATAAGCGGTTTGCATGGCATCTGTATCTATGCCGCAAGCTTTGTATTCATTCTCCACATATTTTATATCCATTTGCCGCATTATGGAGCTATCCAGTTTTTTTAGATTTGCGGATTTTTCTTTGATTTGGTTAACTATTTCATTTTTTTGTGCCATGGGCATGGAGCTTAATGCTGCAAATGTTTCTTGGGTAAAGCCACTGGCATTGAGGTCACCCATCATTGCCGATGCCTTGCCGCCTTTTTCGCTGAAGCCCTGCTCTATGCCGTAAACCAAAAGCATGGGGTATTCAAAAGCGGAGTTTAGTTTTTCTGTGGTGGCGGAATCTGCTTTTTCCAAAGAATAAATGGCGATGCCGTTATAATCGGAAAGTTGGTAATTTTTGTTGATTAATTCCTTTTGATTATCCTCCATAAAGAGCATAAGCTTTTGCATTTCCGCCACACGGATTCTTTGGGGGGCAATATTATCAATGCCGCCTTGCTGTATCCCCACGTTTACCACATCTGAGGTGTATTTGGGGATAGAAAGGTCGCAATATGCCTGAACCACCAAAAGCAACAATACCATAATAATTGGTATTGTGGATTTTTTCAGATATTTCATCAGTTTTCTCATATAGTTTATTCTCCTTGGTTGCAGTGGCTTTTTTTATAATCTTCTACTACGCTGCTGAATTTATAAAGTAATTGTATGAATTTTTCCGTATCTTCATCACCCATATTTTTAGTTATGGTGTTTACCATTTCCGCCATTCTTTTTTTCTCTCTATTATAGATGGCAGTGCCTTGGGCGGTGAAGGTTAGGTAGGTTGCCCTTCTGTCCTCTTTGGTAAAAACACGCTCTACCAAGCCTTTATCCTCTAATTTATTAACAATTTGGGAGAGGGCAGGCTTGGAAATATCCATTTCCCTGCTTATTTCCGCCATTTGGATAAGGGCATCTTTTTCGCTGATGTCCTTAAGCTTCATCAAAGCGGCAAAAACGGACATCTCCCCGTAATTCAAATCGCAATATGGGTTTAACCTGCTTTTTATTCTGCGTAGGGTAGATAAAGCTTTAACTAAATCTTTGGCATTATTTTGTAATTCCGTCATAAAACCAATCTCCTTATTATTTATTGGGCTTTTTAAAAATCCACGGATTAGTGGTGTTTAGTGATTGTAGTGTTTTTAAATATTTTAGATATTTACCTAAGAATTTTTGCTGTGGTGTAAACAGTTTATACACATATTAAACATATTAACTGTTAAGTAGCTTAAGTGTTATTATACCTAATAATGAATAGATGTCAATGCTTTTTTTCAAAATTTACCTATTTTTTTTAGGGATTTTTGGGCAATCTATTTTTGTAGGAAAAAACAGACCCAAAGTTGAAATATTGCTGCGCAACTTTTGGGTTTCTGTGTGGAGGTAACCATGAAAAAATTAGTAGGATTTATGTTGGTGCTTTGCCTTTGTTTATCTTTAGCTGCTTGCGGCGGAACCAATAATGATACCACAGATGGCACAGGCAGTGTGGTTGAGGATTTAAAAAAAGGTGCCGAAGATGTGGTGGATGATACCGGCAAAGCCGCAAATGATATGAGGCGAGATGCCGGTGAAGTTATGGATAATGTAAAGAAAGACTCCAAAGATGCCATGAAAGATACCGAAAAAAAGATGAAAGATTCCGGCAAGAAAATGCAAAATGATGTAAACAGCAACGTAAAAGATATACAGAATAAAGAAAATAAATAAATATTTAGGCTGCTGATTTAG
>JAVXOZ010000002.1:29347-42200 GCA_036644995.1 Clostridiales bacterium
CTATATGGTTTTTGGGGTATTGGGGTTATTTTTTTAGAAGCTTTCTGAGTTCCTCTAATCTTTTTTTGAAAATTGGGAATATGCCGGCTATGGTTTGGGGGTCGGTTAAATCCACTCCGGCTTTTTTTAACAGCTCATTGGGGTGATCCGAGCTGCCGCTTTTTAAAAATGTTAGGTAGGCATCTATTGCCTTTTTATCACCTGCTAAAATACCATTGGCAAGAACTTGGGATGCCGCAAAGCTGGTGGCGTATTTATAAACGTAAAAAGCATTGTAAAAATGTGGTATTCTGCCCCATTCCAAGGCTATTTCCGGGTCGTAGGTCATCACATCTCCAAAATATTCTTTATTGAGATTTAGGTAAATTTCGCAAAAATCATCGGCGGTTAGGCTTTCCATTGCTTCGGCTTTTTCATGGGTAATTTTTTCAAATTCACCAAACATAGTTTGGCGATAAACAGTGCCTCGAAATTCCTCTAAATATTGGTTTAAAATGAAAATCCGTTCATTATCGTCCTTGGAATTTTTTAACAGGTAATCCGTTAACAAGGTTTCATTGAGGGTAGAAGCCACCTCTGCCACGAAAATTTGGTAGTAGGCATATTGGTATGGCTGGGTTTCTCTGGAGTAGTAGGAGTGCATGGAGTGCCCTAATTCGTGGGCTAAAGTGAATACGCTGTTTAAATTATCCTGATAGCTTAAAAATAGGTAGGGTGCCGTATCATAAACTCCCCAAGAATAAGCTCCTGAGCGTTTGCCTACATTTTCCCTAATATCTATCCAACGTTGATTTTTGGCTTTTTCCAAAAGGTCTGTATATTCCTTGCCCAAAGGTGCTAAGGCTTTTTTTACCGTATCAAATCCTTCTTCAAAGGGTATTTCCTTATCTTGTTCTTGGATAAGTGGGGTGTAAATATCATAAAAATGCAGCTTATCCACTTTTAAAATATCTTTGCGTAAAAGCAAATATTCACGGAATAGGTCTAAATTATCTTTAACTGTGGATATGAGGTTATCGTAAAGATCTGTGGAAATATTATCATCAAAGAGGGAAGATTCCAAAGCTGAGGGATAGTTTTTGGCTTTGGCGTAAAATATATCTTTTTTAATACTTCCGGATAAGGTTGAGCCTACGGTGTTGCGAAAAGCGCCGTAAGCCGAGTATAAACCCTTAAATGCCCCTTCTCTGGTGGCTCTGTGTGGTGATTCCATCAATTTAATAAAGTTGCCGTGGGTAATTTGCAGTTTTTCCCCATCTGCCAAGGTGATTTCGGGAAATTTTAAATCAGCCTCGTTAAACATGGTGAAGGTGTTTTGGGGAGATTCTGCCATATCCCCGGACATTGCCAAAAGTTCTTCCTCTTTTTGGGTTAAGGTGTGGGGTTTGTAGCGTAAAAGATGTTCAAAAACTATTCTGTAATCTTCCAAGGGAGCATATTCTTGAATCAATGCTTTTATTTTTTCTTCACCTGCTGCCATAATTTCCGGTCCGAAAAAAGCACCTGCTTCTGCTGCTTTTACCGTGAGTGACATGGCTTTGTTTTCCATGGCTTGGTAAATATTCAGGCGGTTATCCTCATCTAATTTCATTTTGGCATAAACATAAAGAGTGTCCAGTTTTCTGCTGATTTTTTCATCCAGCTGCAAAAAATCATAAAGTCTTTTGCCGGATTGGGTTAAAGTGCCCATGTATTGGGGTATCTCTTTAAGATATTTTTCAACGACGGCGATATCTTTTTCCCATTCTTCGGTAGATTTGTAAATTTTGGATAAATCCCATTGTTCTTCTGTGGGTATTTCTTTGCGTTCCAATACTTTTTTTGCCATTTTTTGCCTCGCTTTAAAATTATTTTAAAATATTTCTATTTTCCTCTTGAATACTTGAAACTTTTTCATTATGATAGTGTCATGAAGAATAATAATGTAGAGGTAAACCTTGTTTCTGTAAACGAAGGATTTGCCTACGATGTAAAAATTAATAGTGATGAAGCTACCTTGTCCGAATATGTGGAAGCCTTGGATAATTTTCTTGATGAAAAGGTAGCACCTTGTTTGGGTTGTGATAATTGTTGCTATCAGCGGATACCTTTGATGTTGCCGGATATTTATGATTATGCAGGTTTTGCCCAAGAAGCCGTAGGGGAGTTTTTAGGGGCTAAAGCAGTTATTGCCAAAGAGGGCCTTGCTTTGGATATTCGTTTAAAGCAGGTGGCAGATGAAGCTTGTGTGTTTTTGGATAGCCAAGAACAACGCTGCACCGACCATATCCACCGGAGTTTGGTTTGCCACACCTATGTTTGCCTGCCCCAAACTTTAAGGGCAAGGGAAATGCGTGAATATCTCATAAATCAAGGGGAAGATGCCTTAATAGCCCAACTGTTTAATTGGAATTTATTGGCAGAATTTGCAGATTTGCAGCATAATTACCCCGTGAAGGAAAACTGGCAAGGCAAAACTTATCAAGAAATTTTACTGAAGGAAGTTCTTAGTCCCAAACTTTGGGCAGCTTTGACAAATTCGCTGTAAGATTCTGGTTTATTTCCCCAATAAAATCATCGTATTGAGGTTTAATTATGGCTACGGCTTTTTCCGTTATTTTGGTGGCATCTTTAAGGTTGCCCCCTTTTATGCCGTGGCGACGCTCCAAGGAAAGTAAAAATTTATGGGTTATTTCCTCAATATCTGTGCCATTAAAGCAGAATTGTCGGGGAACTATGGAAAACATCTCCTCAATTTGTGCAGGTGCTATGTTTAAGTATTCACTTAATAGCCCTGTGGCGGGGTTGGGTGTTGTGTAAATATGGTGCTCTGCTCTGGCTTGTAAATCGGGGTGGCGTTGGGCGGTAATTACATCAAATGCCATTTCTATAAAATTGTGTGATTTCCATAATGCCATGGATTTTGGTACTTTGCAATAGCAGTTTACCTCTTGGGCTATTTTCTTGCCCTGCTGAAAGCAAAAACCCGGTTTTTCCCCGTGGTATTCCTCATCGGCATAGGTATCCAATCCCGGCAGTGAAGTGCCGTGGGTTAATGCCCCCAAAGCAAAATCCAAGTGCTCAGGGGAGTGCTCCAAGGTGTAGTAATACAAATCTGTGCACAGCTCATGCCCCATGTTCCGGCCTATGCCCAAGTAAGTTATGAAATCCGGAAACAAGCTCCCGGAAACAGTCATGGTATTCTCTTTTTTTAGCACCGCAAAAGCCGTGGCTATATGGGTTAAAGGAAACATTTTTTCTCCATTTTTTTAATATATTTATAGTATATACAAAAATTATTATATTATTTTGTAGTCTGTTGATAAAGTCTGATATTCGGCAAAATCCCCTCTCATCCACTGCTTATGTACATCTAAGTACACGGCACAGCGGCTGTTCAGGGAGTTTTACCGAATCTAAGCCTTTCTTAACAGCCTGATATCTTGCCAAAAAACTATGTTTTTTGACAATCTATGTTCCCCATTGCTTTACAATGGGGAATCTCGGCTGTTGATAAAGTCTGATATTCGGCAAAATCCCCTCTCATCCACTGCTTATGTACATCTAAGTACACTGCACAGCGGCTGTTCAGAGAGTTTTACCGAATCTAAGCCTTTCTTAACAGCCTGATAATCTGTATTTTGTAGTTATTGTTATTTTAAAACTAATTTTTTGTTTTTACAAGGAAGAATTTTAATAGTATTATGAGGTTGAAATGAAAGCATCGTTAAAAATTGATAAGGGCGAAATATTTAATCGCTCCACACTACTGGATTTAATTGCTATAATAGTTGGCTCTGCCCTGTGGGTAATTGCGGTGGATGCCATTGTTATGCCCAATGGTTTGTTATCCGGTGGGTTTACCGGTATAGCTATTATGCTGAATTATAAATTTAGCTTTTTTCCCGTTTCCCTTGTGGTATTTTTAATGAATATACCTATTTTGCTTTGGGCATTTAAGGAGATTAACCTAAGGTTTGTTTGCTATTCTCTCCTTGGTGTTACGTTGCAATCCATCTTTTTGGAATTATTTAAAGGTATGCCTTCATACACCAATAATGTTTTGATGGCGTGTATTTTTGGGGGTTTGATAGCAGGGCTTGGTGCCGGGCTTATTATCCGCCGCCGTGGTTCCAGTGGTGGTATGGATGTTTTGGGTATTGTTATAAAAAAGCGTTATGCTTTTAGCGTGGGCACTGTGGGCACGGCTTTTAATGCTGTTATTATTGGTGTATCTTCACTTTTATATGGTATTGAAATTGCCATGTATACCTTTATTTTCATAGCGGTATGTAATTATGCCACGGATAAAACCATTGAAGGCATAAGTAAACGTTACACAGCCATGATAATTTGCGAAAAACCAGATGAAATGAAAATGGCTATTTTCCAACGGATACACAGGGGTTTAACCTTTATTCATGGTACAGGTGCTTTTTCCGGTGTTCGGCGGCAGATAATTTATTGCGTGGTAAATCAGTATGAACTGGCAACGTTAAAGCAAGTAATTTATGATATTGATGATAAAGCTTTTATGACATTATCTGAAACCACCGAGGTTTACGGTTCTTTCAAAAAGAAAGGAGCCATGAGTTTAGAGGCACTAAAAGCTGTGGAACAGGAAAATATAGAGGATATATTGGCTCCTCGGAAACCCAAAGACCCCGGCAGCAAGGATATAGCTTCTGTAACCCTAAAAGAGGACGATGTGAGTTTGAAATAAAAGTGTATTTTAGTGCCCCTAAGCCACTGTTTGGTTGTGGCTTGGGGGGCATTTTTTACTTTAATTATTCAACAATAATGTAGTTTTCATCTTCCAAGGTATTTAAGGCAGTGCTTAGGTGGTCTTGCTTTACGAAAAAATAATCTGTATTAAAGGTGGAAATTACAAATATGGGGATATCTTCAGCAGCTAAAATAGAGGATATCCGTGAAATAATGCCGATGGCGGAAAAATCCAAATCCCCACAAACCTTCAGCCCCCGCCAGTTTGGTTCTTCACTATTGGTAATGGTGGGAGTGCTTTCGGTTTTGCAAACTAAAGAAATTTCATCATCGGTTTGGGCAATAAAGGTAAATTCATCCTCTAAATTTGCCAGGGATATATCATCAATTTTGGCAACGGTAAATAAATATGGCAATAATTGAATATTCATGATAGCTCCTTTATTATTAAAATAATTCTGTCTTTTAGGTGTTTTTAATTTAGGTAGCAAAAATTTTATTCCAGAAGTAAAAGACCAAAATATTTTACAAATTCTGTTTTATCTTTTCGGGTTTCCATGGTGTAGCCTTGGGCACGTACTGTGGCAAAAACATCTATACCTGCACTTTCCATTGAGGGACGGGTGGCAGTGCATTTTTTGGGTGGCTTGGGCATTTTGCATTCGGTGCAAATGGAGCAAGGCCCTGCCCAGTAGGCAAAGGCTTTATAAAAACCTGCTTTAAAGGCTATTTTTTCGTTTCTTAACATTAATTTTTGAAAATCAGCGGTGGGTGGTTCGCCCTCAATGAGCAAGGCTTGGGAATAGGTGGATAGTTTGGCTGCTGTTTCCTCATAAGTGGGGCTCAAGGGTGGGCAGCATTTATCCCCATAGGAGGAACAACCGAAGCGGCAGTGGTCTTTTACCCAATCTGCGGTTACCACGTCCTGTACATCTATGATTTTCATATCTGTAATTTTATCGCATTTTAAAAGTGCAATCAACCGCTGTTCTTTGGTATATGCCAAAGAATCCAAGTCCTCTTGGTTTTTAGCCGCAATTATTACCCCAAAGCCCGTGGATAGAGGTATTAGGGGTGTGGTTAAAATATTTTTGGCAGTAAGCTCTTGGATAATTTGGGCTATGGGGGGCATTTTTTCTTTTTTACCGCTACAATAGCGTCGCAAAGCGTTGATGGAGCTTGCTGCGGTGTCTATTTCTGCAAATTCCCCCATAATAACTAAAAATCCATGGTTATCCAAGGTTTTTAATTCCTCAAGGTAATTTTCCTCGG
The DNA here is from genome assembly GCA_036644995.1 of Clostridiales bacterium. Taxonomy (GTDB): domain Bacteria; phylum Bacillota; class Dehalobacteriia; order UBA7702; family UBA7702; genus Cryptoclostridium. The sequence continues at coordinate 35,324 of JAVXOZ010000002.1, forward strand.
CTAAAATTAAACTGTGATTTTCACTTTGTCCAAAAGTGAGATTTTTGTGTTCTGTGGTAAATATTTCGTTAAATAAAGGCATTGCGGTGGCGTTTTTTCCTGTGCCCTTTAAAGATGTTGAAGTGAAATAGGCTAACAGTTTTTCTCCTAAAAATAATTGGGGAGTTTCACGGGTTAAGAGATTTTCACCCAGATAAAAGTGGCTTTTTTTATCCAAATATTTGGCGGATACCGGGGTGTTGTAAATATAGCCTTCCCCCATGCCAATAAGCCCCAATTTACTTAGGGTTACCAAAAATAAGTGGGTGGCTTTTTCATCGTACCCTATTAGTGCAGGTATTTTAATTTCTTCAATGCCGTTGGTTAAAATGGTGAAAAGCTCTTTTTTAACAGCAATATCCAAAATCTCCCCATAGCCAAAGCCTTGGGCTATTTCTGAAAGATAATCAAAATCGTCTTGTTGTAAATCATATTTAATCATTTATTGTACCTTTAATTGTTTCAAATAATTGTTTTAAAGTTGGTTAAAGTGCTTGGCTAAATTAGGGATAAACGGTTGTTTTATCCCTTAGGCTGTAGATAAAGTCTGATATTCGGCAAAATCCCTTCCCATCCACTGTTTATGTACATCTAAGTACACTGCACAGTGGCTGCTCAGGGAGTTTTGCCGAATCTAAGTCTTTCTTAACAGCCTGTCATCTTGGCAAAAACTATGTTTTTGACAATCTGAGGTTTTTATGAAATAAAAACTATAAATTATTATACTCTTTATATGTTGATTCTGTCAATTTATTAGGTGAATAAGTTGGAATTCAGTGAAAACCAAAAAAATTTACATTGGAATGTAAAAACATAGGGTAGATTTTTTGACCGATAAAACACATAAATTCAGAGCCGTTTAAGCCTTGTTTTTTGCCTTTTCTTATGGTAAAATATATGTATAAATATTTTAGGGCGTTTAAGCTGTATAAATGAACGCAAAAGGAGGAAATATGCCGGAACAAAACGTAGAATCATATGATGCCAGTCAGATTCAGGTTCTGGAAGGACTGGAAGCAGTGCGTGTACGCCCCAGTATGTACATTGGTAATACAGGGATACGTGGACTTCATCATCTGGTCTATGAAATTGTGGATAACAGCATTGACGAAGCCTTGGCAGGGTTTTGCGATGAAATTTTAGTTATTATAAATGAAGATAAAAGTATTACCGTTAGAGATAACGGCCGTGGTATCCCTGTGGATATTCACGAAAAATCCGGTAGACCCGCTGTGGAGGTTGCTTTAACCGTGCTCCATGCAGGTGGTAAATTTGGCGGCGGCGGATACAAGGTTTCCGGCGGTTTGCACGGTGTTGGTATGTCTGTGGTTAATGCCCTTTCGGAATGGCTTACGGTGAAGGTTTCCCGTGATGGTAAAATTCATTATCAAGCCTATAAAAGAGGGGTACCCCAAGGTGATGTTAAAGTTATTGGCAAAACCAAAGAAACAGGTACGGAAATTACCTTTTTACCCGATGACCAAATTTTTGATGTGGATACCATGGATTTTCAAAAGGATATCCTCATTCCCCGCATTCGGGAGCTGGCTTATCTTAATAAAGGCATTAAAATAAGAGTAAAAGATGAGCGTGATAATACCGACCAAATGTTTCATTTTGAAGGTGGTATTGCGGATTTTGTGGTTTATATCAACCGCAATAAGGAAACACTCCATGCCCCTATTTGTTATGATACCAAAAAAGATAATTTCGAGGCAGAATTTGCCATTCAATATAATGTAAGCTATTCGGAAAATCTATTATCTTACGCCAATAATATCCATACCCAAGAAGGTGGCACCCACGAAACCGGGTTTAAATCCGCCTTAACCCGTGTGGTTAACGATTTTGCCCGTCGCAACAACTTTTTAAAAGAAAAGGATTCCAACCTTGGTGGTGAAGATATTCGTGAAGGGCTAACCGCTGTTATCAGTGTTAAGGTTTTAGACCCTCAATTTGAAGGACAAACCAAAACCAAGCTGGGAAACTCCGAATTTAAAGGCTATGTTGAAGCCATGGTGGGTGAAGCACTCAATACCTTTTTTGAGGAAAATCCCGCTGTGGGCAAAAAAATTGTGGAAAAAGCTACCCAAGCTTTCAGAGCCAGAGAAGCCGCCAGAAAAGCAAGGGAACTTACCCGTAACACCAATGCTTTGGAAAAAAGCAGCTTGCCGGGTAAATTAGCGGATTGCTCCGATAAAGACCCCCAAAAGTGCGAATTGTTCATTGTGGAAGGAGACTCCGCCGGTGGTTCTGCCAAACAGGGCAGAAACCCCAAAATCCAAGCAATTTTGCCCTTGCGTGGTAAAATTATCAATGTGGAAAAAGCCAGATTGGATAAAGTTTTAAATAACGAAGAAATTCGTGCGATGATAACCGCTATGGGAACGGGAATTGGTGAAGATTTCGATTTAACCAAGGCTCGTTACCGCAAACTGGTAATTATGACAGATGCCGATGTGGACGGTGCACATATCCGCACATTGCTCCTTACCTTTTTCTTCCGCCATATGCGCAAACTTATAGAAGCAGGGTATGTATACATTGCTCAACCGCCCCTTTATCGTTTGCGGAGGGGTAAATCTTCCCGCTATGTATTTGATGATGCAGAGCTGGAAAAAGTGAAATTAGAGTGGGGTAAATCTGAAAATATAGATGTTTCACGCTTTAAAGGTCTTGGTGAAATGGATCCCCATGAGCTTTGGGAAACCACCATGGACCCGGATAACCGCATGATGCAAGTGGTGAATTTGGAAGATGAAAATTCCCTCCTTGCTGATGAAATGTTTACCATCCTCATGGGTGAAAAGGTAGAACCCCGCCGTGAATTTATTACTGCCAATGCTCGTTATGTTGAAAATCTCGATATTTAAGAAAGGGAGATAAATTAGAAAATGTCTGAAGAACATGAAATTAATAAAAATACCTTTCCTGTTAATATCGAAGAGGAAATGAAAAAATCTTATATAGATTACGCCATGAGCGTTATTGTGGGACGTGCCTTGCCCGATGTGCGTGATGGTTTAAAACCCGTACATCGCCGCATACTTTTCTCCATGTTTGAAAACGGTATCACCCATGATAAACCCCATAAAAAATCCGCCCGTATCGTCGGTGATACCATGGGTAAATATCACCCCCATGGTGATACATCCATTTACGATGCCATGGTGCGTATGGCTCAGGATTTTGCCATTCGTTATCCTTTGGTGGACGGCCACGGAAACTTTGGCTCTGTGGATGGTGACTCCGCTGCGGCTATGCGTTATACCGAAGCCCGCTTATCCAAAATCAGTTTGGAAATGATGGCGGATATCAATAAAGAAACCGTGGATTTTATACCAAACTATGATGAATGTGAGCGTGAGCCTGCGGTTTTACCTGCAAAAATACCTGCTCTTTTAGTTAACGGTTCCTCGGGTATTGCGGTGGGTATGGCAACTAATATACCCCCACATAATCTTTGTGAAGTGATAAATGGCTTAGATGCCTTGATGGACAACCCCGATATAGAAATTGCGGAATTAATGCAATATATCAAAGGTCCTGATTTTCCCACCTATGGTTGCATTATGGGTAAAAAAGGCATATCTGATGCCTATCTTACAGGCCGTGGTACTGTGCGTGTGCGTGGTAAAGCCCATGTGGAAGAAATGGATAACGGCAAATCACGCATTGTTATAACCGAGCTGCCGTATCAGGTAAATAAAAAGAATCTGGTTGAAAACATAGCATCTTTGGCCAGAGATAAAAAAATAGACGGAATTACAGATTTAAGAGATGAGAGCGATAGAAACGGTATGCGTGTGGTTTTGGAACTCCGCCGTGATGTTGTGCCCCAAATACTTTTAAATCAACTTTACAAACATACACAGCTTCAAGATAGCTTTGGCATTATTATGCTGGCTCTTGTTGGTGGTGAACCCAAGGTTTTAAACTTGAAAGAGGTTTTACAGGAATATGTAAAGCATCAAATAGAGGTTGTGACCCGCCGCTGTATATTCGATTTGAAAAAGGCCAAAGACCGTTTGGAAATTGTGGAAGGCTTGAAAATAGCTTTGGATAACATTGATGAGGTTATCCGCATTATCAAAGCTTCCCGTGATAAATCCGTGGCAAAAACTGCTTTAATGGATGCCTTTGGCTTCAGTGAACGTCAATCTCAGCACATATTGGAAATGCAGCTTCAACGCTTAACAGGGTTGGAACGTGAAAAAATAGAAGCGGAATTGGCGGAATTAAGAAAAACCATTGCTTGGTTGGAAGATGTAATTGCCAACGAACAAATGGTAATTGATATTATTAAAGAAGATTTGGCACGTATTAAAGAAAAATATGGCGATGAACGCCGCACCGAGCTAATGCACGATGCCCGTGATTTGGATATTGAAGATTTAATTGCCGAAGAAGATATGGTGGTTACCATTACCAAAAGCGGCTATATTAAACGGTTAAACCCCAATGTTTATCGCAGTCAACGCCGTGGTGGTAAAGGTGTGGCAGGTATGGCAACCAAAGCAGAGGACTATTTGGAAAGTCTGTTTATTGCCTCCACCCACGATTACCTTATGGTATTTACGGAAAAAGGCAGGGTGTTCCGGTTAAAGGTTCACGAGATTCCCGAATCCGGCAGAACTTCTAAAGGAACTGCCATTATTAATTTGGTTAACCTCAGTGGTGACGATAAGGTTAAAACCATCTTCCCACTTTCAGATTTTAATGATGAACGCTTTCTTTTGATGGTTACTATGAAGGGTCTTGTTAAAAAAACACCGCTGAAGGAATACGATTCCAATCGCCGTGACGGTATTATGGGTATATCCTTAAACGATGGGGATAGCCTACTTGGAGTGCGACTAATTGAATCCGGTGACGAAATTATGCTCAGCACCAAACGTGGGTTTTCCATTCGCTTTACCGAAAGTGAAGTTCGCAAAGTTAGCCGTGTAAGTAAAGGTGTGCGTGGTATTCGCTTGGGTGTTGATGATATTTTGGTAAGTATGGATGTTATTAATCCCGATGAAGCCCAAGACCAATATGTGCTTTGTGTTTCGGAAAATGGCTTTGGCAAACGCACCAAATTATCGGAATACAGCCTTGTGCATCGTGATGGCAAAGGAATTTATACCCTAAAGGTAACAAATAAAACAGGGCTGGTTGCAGGGATAAGAGTGGTAAATGAAGATCAGGAATTGATGTTTATCAGCCGTGAAGGTATTGTTATCCGCACCCGTGTTTCTGAAATTCCCGTTATCGGCAGAAATACCCAAGGTGTTACCATTATGCGTGTAAATGGTGAAGATACAGTTAAATCCTTGGCTATTGTGGTAAATGAAGCTGATGAAGTAGTGGAAAAAATAGAAGCCAAAGAAGGCTCTAAAGAAGTTTCTAAAGATGATGTAAAAGAAGATTAATTAAAAATAATAAGGCTGCTGTTATCGGTAGCCTTATTTCGGTTTTCAAAAAAGTTAAACAAAAAAATCTAAAGGTGCTGAGGATAGCATAAATAACTGCATATATTAACTTAATATATTAAGTTATACTGTTTTCATCTTGGATTTTGGTGCTTTACTTTTTTGTGGCAGGTTCTCTTTATCTACCTCATAAAAAGCCCCATAGTTGTGATTAAGGAGTGTTTATGAAGAAATTAAGCGATATGGGTATATCAAAGCAAATTATTTTCTATATATTATTAGGAGTGTCAGCCGTTGCATTTTTCTACTATATAGGTAATATTTATGCAGGGCTGGGCTGGTTGGCACAGGTTGCCAAACCTATTATTTATGGTCTGTCCTTTGCTTTTATTCTTAATGTTTTAATGTGCCCCATAGAACGGCGAATTTTTGAACCTTTGGCTCGTAAAAGTAAATTTATGGCAATGGTTAAGCGACCATTTTCCATTGTTGCCACGTTTTTGGTATTATTGGGAATTTTGGCTTTGGTGTTCCTTTTGGTATTGCCACGGTTTGTGGATAGCATTATATCTTTGGCTTCCTATTTGCCTAAATATATTGAGGATTTTGCTGTTGCCCTCAATAAAACGCTGTCGTTTTATGGTTTTAAAGGTATGGCGCATTTAGATTGGGAAAGCATAATGAGCTATGGCATGAGCTTTATTGGTCAAGTTACTGCGGCTATAAAACAAACAGTGCCGGAAATTTTAAATTTCACCGTTGGTGTTACCTCCGGGGTTATTACTGTTTGCTTTGGCTTTATTTTTGCTTTTTATATGTTGGCACAAAAAGAAACACTTTTAATAAAGACCCAAAGTTTTATGAAGGCTTATTTGCCTGAAAAAATCAACGAAAAAGTTTTTTATGTTTCCTCAATAACCAATGAAACTTTTAAAAATTTTCTTGGTGGCCAATGTTTGGATTCCCTTTGTTTGGGACTTTTAACATTTATTACTTTAACCATTATTCAAATGCCATATGCTTTGGTTATAGCCGTTACCGTGGGGGTAACCAATATGATACCCATTGTGGGGCCGATTTTGGGCACCATACCCTGTGCTTTTATTATTTTGGTTATTAGCCCCATAAAAGCTGTAATTTTAGTTATTACCATTATTGTTTTACAGCAGCTGGAAAGCAATCTTATTTACCCACGGATAGTTGGTGGACGTGTGGGCTTGGATGGGCTTTGGGTTTTAATGGCGGTGCTGGTGGGTGGTAACTTAGCAGGCTTAATGGGTATTATTTTAGGTGTGCCTATTTTTGCGGTATTGGGCAAAATAATTGGCACAGATATGGAAAAACGTTTGGGTTATTGCGGCTGGGAGAAAAAACAGCCCAAAGAAAAAAAATCAAAACAAAAACCTGTTGCTTAATTATTAAGG
>JAVXOZ010000002.1:42300-116678 GCA_036644995.1 Clostridiales bacterium
TTTTTTATAAACTGATTAAAATTATAATTTTTAATATTCGTGCATTATTTTAAAGTAATAGTGATATTTTCTATTGTCATATTTTGGCGAAAGGAGTATCATATAATAAATAAACTTCGTGGAGGAATACGATGAAATTACAAGAGTACTTTTTGTTGCCCGGCCCTACCAATGTGCCAAATAACGTTTTAAGATCTATGGCAGCACCGATGATAAACCACCGTGGCCCTGAGTTTAAAGAAATACTTAACAATGTTACGGAACAAGTGAAAAAAGTATTCAAAACCAAAGCTAAGGTTTTTTCTCTTACCACTTCGGGTACGGGTGGATTAGAAGCGGCGGTGGTTAATTTTATTAACCCTAAGGATAAAGTTTTGATTGCCTCTATCGGCAATTTTGGAGAACGTTTTTGCAAAATTGCCAAAGAATATAATGCCGATGTTGAATTTATTGATTTTGGTTGGGGCAATGCCATTGACCCCAATGTGATAAAAGAAAGATTGGCAAAAGACACAAATCATGAAATAAAAGCAATTTTATGCCAGCATAATGAAACATCCACCGCCATTGTAAACCCCATAAAAGAAGTGGCGGCGGCAAGATGTGGGCATCCTGCACTTTTAATTGTGGATACAGTTAGCGGCCTTGGTGCCGCCCCCTTTGATATGGACGGCTGGGGTGTGGATGTGGCAATAGCCGGCTCTCAAAAAGCCTTTATGTCCCCACCGGGCTTGGCTTTTGTTGCAGCTAATGAAAGAGCCATGGCAGTGGCAGAAACCTGTAAAAATCAGAAATTTTATTTTGATTTATTGGCAGCGGATGAAATGCTGAAAAAAGGGCAAACACCTTATACCCCTGCTATATCTGTGTTTTATGCGGTAAACGAAGCGTTAAAATACATTGAAGAAGTTGGGGTGGATGCAGTGGTTGCAGACCATTATAAACACCGTGATTTGGTGCGCACAGGTTTAAAAGCCTTGGGCTTGGAACTTTTAGCACCCGATGATATTGCCTCTCCGGCGGTGACTTCTGTGGCTTGCCCCAAGGGTATAGACCCCACAAAATTACGTCAAGTGCTACTGGCAAAATACAACGTGGTTATAGCAGGCGGACAAGGTAAATTTGCTGGGGATACCTTTAGAATCGGGCATTTAGGTGCTGTTCAAGCCATGGATCTTATAGCGGTGATGGCTGCTTTGGAACTTACCTTAAAAGAGCTTGGTGCCGATGTGGAAATTGGCAAAGGCGTAAGAGCCATGCAAATGCAGCTGTTAAATTAGAATGCCCATAATGGCTGATATCTACTGAAATTAATCCCCAAATGGCTGATATCTACTGAAAGTAAAACCCTTAAATGGCTGATAATTACTGAAATTAAAACCCCTAAAAGTTTGTGTATGTCAAAGTATATTACACCTTTCGGGGGTTTATTTTTATGAATATACAGGATTTTGCCGTGCTTTGTGTTGTGGATATACAGGCTTTTGCCGTGCTTTGTGTTGTGGATATATAGGTTTTTTCTGTGTTTGAGGTCGTGAATATACAGACTTTTGCCGTGCTTGGGGTTATGGATTTACAGGCTTTTGCCGTGTTTGAGGTTGTGGATTTATCGGGAAGATTTAAAAGATTTTATTTTTTATGTTTTGGGGTGAATCGATTAATTTTTTTGATTACCGGGCTTAGTGTTAAAAACTTGGGTTTTTAGCTCCTTAAAAAACTCCATTGCTTATATATCGGACAAGAAATAAGGGATAAGAAATTTTTGGGGATTTGCCAAGATGGGGCGAAATATGGTAGAATAAAATAAATCAAAAAAACCAAAATAAAAATAAGAACCAAAAGGAATAATAAAATGGCAGATAAAAATGAAGTAGCATTGACCCGATTGCTGAAAATAATGGCAGAATTGAGAAGTGAACATGGCTGCCCTTGGGATAAGGAGCAAGACCATAAATCTTTAAGAAAATATTTAATTGAAGAAGCCTATGAAGTTATAGATGCCATAGATAAAGAAGATGACGATTCCCTGGTTGAGGAGTTGGGGGATTTGCTTTTACAGGTGGTTTTCCACGCACAGTTAGGGGTGGAAACCAATCGCTTTACCTTTGCGGATGTTGCCGATGGCATCAGTGAAAAAATGGTGCGTCGCCATCCCCATGTGTTTGGGAACAGCCATTGCGATACTGCAGATGATGTTTTGGTGCGTTGGGCAGAAATTAAAGATGAAGAAAAAGCAGATAAAGGCAATGTTCAGCGTCGCTTGGATATGCCACGGGTTTTTCCTGCTTTATATCGGGGGCAAAAAATACAGAAAAAAGCCGCAGAAGTGGGGTTCGATTGGTCTGAATCCGCAGCTGTGAAAGGTAAAATTTTAGAGGAAATGGCAGAATTTGAAGCTGCTCTCAAAGGTGATGGCAATCCTGAGGAAGAAATGGGGGATTTGCTTTTTTCCGTGGTTAATTGGAGCCGTTTTCACCATATAGATGCCGAAGAAGCCATGAGTGAAGCAAATGATAAATTTACAAAACGTTTTTATGCCATGGAAGATTTAATTTTGGCAGATGGCAAAAATTTACAGGATATGACCCTATGTGAAATGGACGAATATTGGAATAAAATTAAAGGGGAAGAAGATGAGATTAGATAAATACTTAAAAGTTAGCCGCTTAATAAAAAGGCGCACCGTTGCCAAGGATGTTTGTGAAGCAGGTAGAGTTTTGGTGAATGGACGCCCGGCAAAAGCAGGTCATGAGGTTGCACCCGGAGATGAGGTTAAAATTTCTTTGGGTAGCCGCCGCTTGAAAATTCAAATTGTGGAGGTTAAAGAAACCGTACGTGCGGATTTGGCATCTACTTTATATGAAGTATTGGAAGATAGTAAAATTGAGGAAGAACCACTTTTTTAAGCTGAAAATAATTAACAGCTTAAATGTTGATGCCTGAAGTTTGGGAAAATTTAAAATGATTTTGATTTTAATGATTTTAAGTTATTTTCCAAATTTTCTTCTGGTTTAGTTAAATTAAAAAACAGCTTGTCCCACTTTTTTGGTGGGGCAAGCTGTTTCAGGCTTTGGATAAAGTCTGATATTCGGCAAAATCCCTTCATCGTGACCGCTTATGTACATTTAAGTACACTGCACGTCCCCGATTCCGTGAGTTTTGCCGAATCTAAGCCTTTCTTCAAAGCCTGTATTAGGATGAAGTCTGATATTCGGCAAAATCCCTTCACCGTGACCGCTTATGTACATTTGAGTACATTGCACAGTCGCCGCTCAGGGAGTTTTACCGAATCTAAGCCTTTCTTCAAAGCCCGGCATCTTGCCAAAAAACTATGTTTTTTGACAAGCTGTTTTTATTTATATTGGTTTAGATATTAAGTTTGAGGATTTGGCATAATTTATCTATATTTATAGTGGTGTCCCCCGATGCTACCGTGGCGATAACGGGGATTTTTGATAGTTTTTCAATTAGATTTTTGTTGTCCTCGTGGACTATATTGCCTTTGGTAAAGTTATTTAAAATAATCCCCGCAATTTTTAGCTTGTGGTTTTTGGCGTATTCCACCGTTAAAACCGTGGAATTTATGGCACCCACTTGGGAATTTGCCACTATAACCAAGGGAAAATTTGTAAGGTTTATTATATCCTCTAAAAATATTTTTTCATCATCCCAACCCAAAGGGCAAAGTATGCCGCCGCTGCCCTCAGCCACTATAAAGGGGTATTTTGCCGCCACTTGGTTGAAAGCTTTTTTAACAACAGCCATCTCCATGGGGTTTTTTTCTATTTTACCTGCTAAATGTGGGGATACCGCAGTTTTGTAAATATAGGGTACAAAAAAATCCGTTTCTTCTTTGAGCTTACAGGTTTTTTTGATATAGGATGCGTCGTTTTCCCCATTTTCATCACCGCTTAAAGCAGCTTTGAAATAGCCGACATTTATGGCTTTTTTTTGCAATTCTCGGATAATTAATGAGGTGATGTAGGTTTTCCCCATTTCTGTATCCACCGCTGTGATGAATATGCCTTTACTCATTTGGTTTCACCTCGTAATTTAAGTCTTTTAGCATTGCCATATCTTCAGCTATGGATATCCCTGTGGTGGTGAGCATATCCCCGGATATGGCACCATTGGCTCCGCTTAAAAAGGCACATCTGCCGTGGTCTTTCAACAGCCCTCTGCCACCTGCAAGCCGAAGAACGGCTTGGGGTAAAATAAAGCGAAACAACGCAACAGTGCGGCATATTTCCTTATTTGAAAGTGGGGTATTATGCTCCAAGGGAGTGCCCATAATGGGATTTAAAATATTAATGGGTACGGATTTTATCCCCAAATCCCTTAATGTAAAAGCCAAATCAAGGCGGTTTTCCATGGTTTCGCCCATGCCGATAATGCCGCCGCTGCAAATTTCCAAACCTGCTTTTTGCGCCGCTTTTATGGTGGCTATTTTTTCATCGTAAGTGTGGGTGGTGCAAATATTGGGAAAAAAACTGCGAGAAGTTTCTAAATTATTGTGATAGCGGCTCATTCCGGATTTTTTTAATTTTGAAAAATCTTCATGGCTTAATAGACCCAAAGAGCCGCAAAGATGAATGGGGTTTTTTGCGGAAATAGCTTTATAACTTTGGCAAAGTGCCTGTATTTCATCGCTATTTAGTATTTTGCCCGATGTTACTATGCCGTACCGCATTAAGGCTTTTTCTTGATGATATTGGGCATCCTTAAATATTTCCTCTTGGTTTAAAAGGGGATATTCCTGAAAGTTAGCTGTGTGATAACGGGAGGATTGGGCACAAAAATGGCAATCTTCGGAGCATTTGCCGCTTTTGGCATTGATGATGGCACAAATATCAAAATTGTTACCGCAAAAGTGCTTTCTTATTTTATCCGCCCCATATGTGAGTTCCTCCTGTGGCAGTTCTGCCAATGCCATGGCGGTTTTTTTATCTATTTTTTCGTTGTTTAAAACTTGGTTAAGAATTTTTTCTATCATTTATTTGTATTTATCCTCCCTACATTGAGTTTATCTAATTTTAGACCTGTTAACGCCGCTAATATGCAAAGGAGTAAATCTCCGGGTATATCCAAGGGAAAAGCCGAAATAACCACAATAAACCAAGGGACTATTTGGTTTAAATATACATTTAAAATGAAATATTTGTAGAGTAAACCCAAGCTGTACGTGGCAATAAATCCCCCCAAAGCAGCTATTAGATAATGGTAGTATTTTTTATGTTTAAATATTTCGCAAATTTTGCCACAAACAAAGGCAGCCACAATAAAGCCCAAAAGAAAACCGAAACTGGGTCGTAAAACATAGCCTAAGCCGCCACCTGCAGCGAAAATTGGAATGCCAATGAGTCCCATAATTACATATATTCCCACGGATAGTGCTCCTAATTTTGAACCTAAGAGCATACCGCTGAGAATTACAAAAAAGAATTGCAAGGTAAAATAATCTAAATAGGGAACCGGTATTTTAATGAATGCCCCCACAGCAATGAGGGCGGTAAAAAGTGCTACGTGGATAATTTTTAGGTTTTTTTGGCGTTGGGTGCTAATCTCTTGGTGCATTGCAGTAATTCTCGCTTCCTAATGTTATTTCTCCTGATTGTAGAATTTCTGTGCCTTTACAGGTTTTAACCACCAAATTTCCCTTTTCGTTAATATCCAAAACAGTGGCATGGTGAGTTGTGCCATTTTTTTGAAAGGTGATTTCTTTTCCCAAAACCAAGGAACGTTTTTTATAGGCGGCGATTAGGGAATCGGGGTTCAAATTTTCCGTTAAATCAAAAATATTTGTGGCAATGGTGCCTATTAATTGGTTTCTGGTTAGTTGGGGAATTAAAAGCGAGGTGGCAATGGGCTGTAATTCTGGGGGAAAATCCTGGGCTTGGGTTTTTAAGTTTATACCAATGCCAATTATCACCGCCTCCAAGGAATTACTTTCAAAATCGCTGATGGCTTCGGTTAAAATGCCCCCGACTTTTTTGCCGTTGAAAAAAATATCGTTTACCCATTTTATTTGTGGAGAAATATTCGTTGCTTCCTCAATGGCTTGGGATACACCCACCGCCGCTGCCACAGTAAGGAGCAGGGCTTTATCTAAAGATTCTTGGGGACGCAATATAAGGCTCATATAAATGCCTGTGTCTTTTGGTGAAAAAAAGCTGCGTCCTTGTCTGCCTCTGGCTGCGGTTTGCTCCATTGCGGAAATAATGGTGTGGTGGGGTGCTTTTTTTAGGGCTAAGTTTTTGGCATAGGTGTTGGTGGAATCTACGGTATCTAAAATTTCTATATTTGTGTTTTTATATTTTTCACTCAAAAAATCTCTAATCCCCGTGGTGGTTAAAACATCGCTGTGGCTGCTTAAAACATAGCCTTTGTTGGTGGTGGCGGTTATGGTGTAGCCTTGGGATTTTAAGGAATTTATGCCTTTCCACACTGCGGCACGGGTAACACCTAATTGGTTTGCCATATCTTGCCCGGATATGGCGGTGTTTTGATTTTTTTCTAAAATTGATAAAATTTCATTTTTTACAGACATGGTTTTTCCCCCTCGGTTTATATTTTTATATTTTAGCATAATCTCCCATTCTTGTAAACCTTTAATTCTTTATATGGTTTACAATGCGGATAAAAAATAGCGTAGCAGATTAACTACTACCCTTAGGCTGTTGATAAAGTCTGATATTCGGCAAAATTCCTTCCCATCGATTGCTTATCTACATCTAAGTACATAAGCAGCCGCTGTTCAGAGATTTTTACCGAATTTAAGTCTTTCATAACAGCTTGACAATCTGAGCATAGCAGATTAACTACTACGCTATCAAGTCTAACTTATTAGGTCACTACAATTACAGGGGTGTGGGTAAAGTATGGTGGCTCTAAATTTCCTCGGGTTGCCACAGCGGTTGACCATAAATAAACGCTTACGTGTATTAAAGCACAGAGCCATGGGGTATTTATGATTTTTTAGGTAAAATGGGTGCCCGTGGCTAATTATTATTGCAGGTATTGCCTTACCATGCGCATAATAATCGAGGATATTTCTGCTCTTGAAGCAGGGCCTTGGGGGTCAAAGGTGCCATCGGGACGTCCTTGAACCAAGCCGCCTTTTTGTGCTGTAAAAACTGCATCTTTGGCATATGGGCTTATTTTGCCTGCATCTTTAAATGTAATTTCAGGTGTTGTGGCAGAAAATGTAATTTCGTATTCTTTGGCATAATTAAGGAGCATTACACAGATTTCCTCTCTGGTTATTTTGTTATGAGGGGCAAATTTATTATTGCCAATGCCCTGAACTATGCTTCTGGCTTCTGCCCAAGCAATGGGGTTGCTGTACCACTCATCTGTGGGCACATCGCAAAAGTTTAAGGAGTAATTTGTAATATCCAAGTTGCCATCCAATCTGGAAAGTATGGTTACAAACATGGCTCTGGTGGTGCTATTATTAGGTTCAAAGGTGGTTTTGGATGTTCCTGTGATATATTCTTCTTCATATGCTTGGGATAAATCGCTAAAATACCAAGAGTTTATTTCTATATCGCTAAAGGGATTATCCCAAATTGTATATTGAAAAGCGGAAACACTGCTCACAGAGCCACCGGGTCCCACGGCTATGGCTTGAATAATCATGGAATGTAAAACTAAAATCCCATCTTGATATTGTGTTGATTCCGTGGTGGCTGGTGTGCCATCTGTGGTGTAGTAAATTGTGGCATTAGCCGTGGCAGAGGATAATTTAACCACAGTTCCTTTATTTATGGCGGTGTTGGGGGTTAAATTTGAGGTTGGGGCTTGGGTTGTGGAAATGGTGAAGTTTTCCCCGGTTATTAAACTATTGCTCATACCGGATTTGGCGGCTATTGCCTTAATGGTGGTACTGGCTGTAATATTAAATGTGCCGCTGTATTTTTTTGAGCCGGTGGTGGGATTAGAGCCATCTGTGGTGTAGTAAATAGTTGCACCCGGTGTAGCACAGGTAATGGCAATGGTTTTAGCTCCTGAAATATCGGTGTGGCTTATTGTTGGGGTAGCAACGGTGGATACCACCACAGGGTTATCAATAATATAAATAAAGCCTAAAAAGATTTTACTTTTATACATGGAGTTTATATTCCCTGTTTTGGTTAAAAAATTAGTGCCGCCATAGTGAGATTCGGATATGGTTATGGTGCCATCGCCGTTTACTTTTTCAACCACAGCAACGTGGCCTTGGTTGTGCTCACCGTTATTTGCCCACACCGCCACAGCACCAAGTTGGGGGCTTTGCCCATAAGGATAGCAGCCATTGTTTTTGTTATAATCAAACCATTTTCCAGCATTGCCTGTGCATAGATTTGGGGCTTTACCTAAAATTTCGTAGGCTCTGCCATAGGCATAGGCGGTGCAGTTTGGCATACCGTAGCCACTTGCCCAAAATATGTTTTTAGTGCTGTAAAAATAGGGGTTGTTGGCAGCTGGAGCTTCTAATCTTGGTGAGTAATTTGTGGTACTGAGTGTGGATTTGCCGCTGCTGATTTGGGCGGCGGATGTAGATACTAATGTGGTTTTTTTGGTATTTATATCGTAATTGTAATAATTGCCTTGGGCACAATAGCTTATGGTGTTGTTTTGCTGTAAGGCAAAGGAACTGATTGCTTTTTTGGTTAAAACTTTGGTATCGCCACAATAAACCGTATCACCTTCAAGATAAAATATTTCCTTATCTTTAATGGCAAATGATGTGATTTTTCCTTCTATGGCAGTGTTCAAGCTCCACTGGTTGGTAGTGGGGTTTAAGGTTAAAATATCTGTATTATCACCATTGGGCACTGCGATGTAAGGTGTGTTTTCATAAATGGCAAAAGCGGTTGCAAAACCATTATAAACCATGGTAGTTGCACCGCTTGAGGTATCTGTAGCTATTAAATTATTTTGTTGATTCAATGTATAATTAAGCCCATTTAAAGTAAGTTCTGTGCCGCTGTTGGCAATTTTTGCAGTTTGGGTATAAGATTCTGTTTTTTCAGGGGAATTTTCATCAGATGCCAACAAGGGTGTGCAAATACACACTATTGCCATGGCTAAAGCCACAAAAAAGCCAAATAAATGGTAATATGACAATCTTGAGATATTTTTCATTAAAATTACTCCTTTTTTGGAATTATTGTATAAATTAACATAATTGCAAAATCAATTACAGTATAAAACAAAATTCCTTATTTTTCAAGTATTTGCGAAAAACTTAGCAAAAGGAGAATCCGCTTTGGTTAATTCTTCAAGGTTTCCTTTTTGTATAATGGTGCCGTTTTCCATGTAAATTATTTCATCGTATTGTTTAAGTACGGCTTCACTTATGATATGGGTAATGGTTATGAGGGTAAGCTCATCTTTGGTTAAAAGTGCTGTTTCAATTTCCATAGCTGTTTGGCGGTCTATGGCAGATGTGCCTTCATCTAAAATTAAAATTGGTGTTTTTTTCATTAATGCCCTTGCCACGGCGATGCGTTGGCGTTGCCCACCCGAAAGGTTGGAGCCGTTTTCCCCCACCGGTTCTTTTAAGCCGTTTTTGGTTTGGGGTAAAAATAAAGATACACCACTGTATTTTAAGGCATCTGCCCATTCCGCCTTTGTGTAATCTCCAAACATGGCAATGTTTTCACCGATGGTGGTATCAAACATATAAATATTTTGGTGGATAACTGCGGATAATTCTTGGGTTTTTGCAATATCCAAGGTGTGTAGTTCGGCGTTATCGTAAGATATTGAGCCGCTGTATTTTGGTGAATAAGCGGTAAGAAGTTTTATAAAGGTGGTTTTGCCGCAACCGCTGGGGCCTAAAATGGCGTATTTTTTACCTTTTTCAAAAGTAATGTTTAAATCTTCAACAGCTTTATGGTTTTGGGTATAGCTGAAAGTTAAATTCTTCACAGCGATGTTTTGGGTAAATTGAGGTTTGGCAGTACCTTGAAAATTCGTATCCTTATAGTCTGTAAAATCATTTAATCTGTTAATAATTGGGGCTACACCTTTTATTTTGGGCAATATTTCCATCAGCATGATAATGGGCATCATAAAAGTGCCGCTTAGTTGCACTAAGGCAATGAGGGTGCCCACGGTTATGGAATTTTGCAGCACCAAATATGCCGCCACAAAAACCACAATCACTGTTATTAAGGATGAAAGCATGCCCGAAAGTCCTTCGTTTAAGGCAAAAAGTTTATCTGCTGCCAGCTTGGTATTGGCTGCGGTGGTATTTTCTTTGGAAAATTCCGCTTTGGTGTATGGTAAAACTTGAAAACAGCGGATAACCTCATAGCCTGAGAATAAGTCTTTGGCTTTGGCGGTAAAAGTTGAAAGCTGCTGTGATACCTTATCTTGTCGTTTCTCCAAGGCTTTGCCCAAGGCTATTGGCACAATAAACATTATAGCCATGCCCAAAATTAAGCACCCTGTAACAATGGGGCTTAAATAAAGCAAAATTCCCAAGGTGGCAAGGAACATAACAATTAATTCTATGGCTGATAGCAGAGGGATAAGATAATTTTCTTCAACCATTTTCACATCATTGGTTAAAGCCGAAAGGTAATCTGCGGTGTTAACCTCAGAAAAATCTTCGGGGTTGCGGTGCATTATTCCGTTAAACACATTGCTGCGTATTTTTTGGATTATATTCCGCAAGAGATATTTTCCCACCAAAGAGGCTGCATAGGCAACCAAGCAGAGAACTACCATATAAATAACGGTAAATATTAAAACTTTATAAAAACCACTTAAATTTCCGGCTAAGGCTATATCTATAATCTTTTGTAAAATTATAGATATAAAAGCAGATGCCACCGATGAAAAAGCACCTAAAATTATTGCCACTGCCAAAAGTAGTTTGTTTTCTTTTAAGTATCGTAACATTTTTTACCTCGTTATTTTAAAATAAAAGGGAAATTATAGGTGTAATCTGTAAAATATTGGGCAAATAAATAAGCCGAGGGGTAGTTTTTGCCAATGGTAAAAACTGTGTAGCCTATATGGGCTGTGCCATTATCTCTTTGGGCAATGGCGGCTAAATCTCCATTTTGGGGAAAGTTATTTTCTTGGGTATAGTTTAAAGTGCAGTTCATGGGGTATTGAGATGTTTGAAAAAAGTATATTTTATTGCCTTTTTGGCACTTGATAGCTGTGATTGCTCTGGTGTTGTTAAATTCATCTTGGGCGGGATTCAATTTTTTGCGGTTTAATTTAAAAACAGGGGTCTTGGGTGTGTTATCCGAATATGTGTAGGAAATAACTGTATCGGTTTTTTTCACTTTGGGGCGAAATTTTTCAACGGCAATGGGATTGTAGGAGATTGTGTTATTTTCTGTGTTCAAGGTGCACCAGCGGTTTTGCCAAATGGTGTAGCTTTGGTTTTTGTGGGTAAAAAATTCACCTGTGGTTTCCGTGGCTTCCGCTGTGCTTAAAAGCCCTTCTTTATCTACCAAAACTTGGTGAATAACCGTGTATTCGGAGAGGGAATTTTCAATTATTTGGATAAAGGTATTTTGATTTTCCACAGCCAAAGCTATGCAGGGTGTTTTGGGGCGATTTTCAAATGGTAAAATAGTGCCGTATTCTTTAAAATTTAATTTATCCTTGACAATTAGCTGAGGGTTTTTTTCACCTTTTAGGGTGATAACGGCTGTTAGTGGGGTTTTTATGTGGTCTGGGTCTTTGTCAGTATATATTAAACCGTAAATATAGGTGGTTTTGGCTATTTTTGTTTTTACCCCATAGCCCAAAAATTCCCCTTCTTTGAGATAGGGGGCAACGGCGGTTGATAGCTTTTGGCTATCCTCGGTGAATAATACGGTGGTAGCTTGTTTATCCTTGGTTTTTACTGGGGTTGAGGTGTGATTTGGGGTTTGGGCAGAGCTGTGTTTTGCTTTGTTGTTTTCATGGTAATCCGTATTTTCATCGGTGCAGGCAACGGTAAAAAATAAGGATACCCCAATAAATATTATCAAAATAAATTGGTAAACATTTTTCATTGCGATATCCTTTCATATTTAATTGATGTTTTATGTAACCTTAAAGAATTGATGGTTTATGTAACTTTAAATAGTCTTTGGGCATTTTCTGTGGTAATTTGAGCCGCTTCCTCTGGGGAAATATCCCTTAGTTCCGCTATTTTTTCCGCCACAAACCGCACATATGCAGGTTCGTTGCGTTTGCCCCGATATTGCTTTGGGGTGAGGTAGGGGCAATCGGTTTCTATCACCAGTCTATCCAAAGGCATTTTTTTAACAATTATCGGTGTTTTTTTGGAATTGGCATAGGTTAAAGGCCCATCTACACCTATGTAAAAGCCCATTTTTATAATGGTTAAGGCATCCTCATAGCTGCCTGAATAACAGTGAAAAACACCTTTGTAGTCGTTTTTTTGCCGCTCCTCTTTGAGGATTTTTAAGGTGTCCGCCATGGCATCTCGGCTGTGGATTACAATGGGTAAACCCAATTTGTGGGCGAGATTCAGCTGCCTTTTAAAAACTATGGCTTGGATTTCTTTATCGGTATCATCATAATGGTAATCCAAGCCTATTTCTCCTATTGCCACAACTTTGGGATTTTTTGCCCATTCTATAAGGCTTTCCTCCAAATCATCGCAATAGGTGTGGGAATCGTTGGGGTGAACCCCTACCACAGCGTAAATGCCCTGATATTTTTCGGCAATTTCCACAGCGGATTTTGAGGTTTCCCAGTCGCAGCCCACTATATTCATACGCTCCACGCCATTTTTATGGGCATTTTCAATTACCTGCTCCATATCTTGGGCAAAAGCTTTATCGTTTATATGGCAATGGGTATCGTAAAGCATTATTTTACTCTGCCTCCGCTTTGAACTGCGTCTAAGGTGAGAATTTGCAAGTTTTCGCTGTCCGAGGCGGCTAAAATCATGCCTTGACTTTCAATGCCACGGAGCTTTGCGGGTTTTAAATTGGCAACCACCACCACATTTTTCCCCACTAAATCTTCTGGTGCGTAGTGTTGGGCAACCCCTGCCACCAGCTGCCTTTGTTCCTCACCAATTTTTATTTGCAGTTTTAAGAGTTTATCTGCACCTTCCACCTTTTCGGCTTCTAAAACAGTTGCCACTCTTAAATCTATTTTGGCAAAATCCTCAATGGATATTTCTTCTTTTGGACCTTCACTTTTGGCTTTTTTGGCTGCCCGTTCCGCTTCTTTTTTCGCTTTCTTTTCGGCTTTTAATTTCGCTGCCTCTGCTTTTTGGGCATCGGCTTCTTCATCTTTAATCACTTCCAAGCGTGGGAAAATGGGTTCGCCACGGTCTACGGTGGTGTTTTCGGGGATTTTTCCGTATTCTAAGCTATCCCAAGTTTGAATTTCCGTCTTTTCGCTGATGCCCAGTTGTGCCCAAACTTTTGCCGGGGTTTTGGGCATAAAGGGTGATAGCATAATGGTGGAAAAACGCAGGGCTTCTGCCATGTTGTAGAGCACCGTTGCTAATTTAGCGGTATCTCCGTTTTTGTTTAAAGCCCAAGGAGCGGCTTCATCTATATATTTATTGGCTTTGCTTACGATTTTCCAAATCGCTGCCAAAGCGTTGTTAAATTCCAGTTTTTCCATGGCATCTGCCATTTCTTGGGGTACGTTTTTGAAAAGTTCCATGAGTTCATCGTCAAACTCTGTTTTTTCTTGGGGTTGCAGCACTTTGCCGCCTTGAAATTTTTCCAGCATAGCTGTGGTTCTGCTTAAAAGATTGCCAAAGTCGTTGGCTAAATCCACATTTATGCGGCTGATTAAAATATCCTCGGAATAGTTGCCATCGCTGCCGAAAACAAATTCACGGAGCAGAAAATAACGCAAGGCATCGGTGCTGTATTTATCCGCCAAAACCATGGGGTCTACCACATTGCCTTTGCTTTTGGACATTTTGCCTTCGTTAACCAAAATCCAGCCGTGGGCAAAAACTTTTTTGGGTAGGGGCAAATCCAAAGCCATAAGCATAATGGGCCAAATAATGGTGTGGAAACGCACAATATCCTTACCCACCAAATGCACATCTGCAGGCCAATATTTTTTGAATTTTTCATCATCTTCTTTGGTGTATCCCAAAGCGGAAATGTAGTTGGTAAGGGCATCCAGCCAAACGTAAATTACGTGTTTGGGGTCTTTGGGCACAGGTATACCCCAAGAAAAAGTGGTACGGGAAATGCTTAAATCATCCAGACCTTGTTTTACAAAATTAATCATTTCATTTCTACGGGAAACAGGCTGTATGAAATCGGGGTTTTTATCTATATAATCCAAAAGACGTTGGGCATATTTTTCCATTTTGAAAAAATAGCTTTCCTCTTTAATTAAATCCACATTGCCGCCACAGTCGGGGCATTTGCCTTGACTATCCTTTATTTGGGTATCGGTGAAAAAGGTTTCGCAGGAAACGCAATAGTGCCCTTGGTAGGAACCAAGGTAAATATCGCCCTGAGCTTGGAGTTTTTCAAAAATAGCCTGTACCACTTCTTCATGGCGAGGCTGGGTGGTGCGAATAAAATCGTCGTAATCTATATCAAATTTGCCCCAAAGTTCCTGAAAAGTGGCGATGATGCCATCCACATATTTTAAAGGTTCCATATTGGCGGCTTCGGCACTGCGTTGGATTTTTTGACCGTGCTCATCGGAGCCTGTTAAAAAATAGGCATCATAACCACGCATTTTTTTGTAGCGTGTCATGGTATCTGCTGCCACGGTGGTATAGCAATGGCCAATATGCAGGGTGGCACTGGGGTAGTAAATTGGGGTGGTAATATAAAAAGTGGGTTTAGACATTTTTTCTATCTCCTTCTTTAATCTTAAAATTTAACTTTTAAAAAACTAATCTTCAAAAGTTAAGGGATAAATTTCGTTTTTTTTCATCCCGTATTTATCGGCTATAATTTGAGCGGCTATTTTAGCTTTAACACCTTGTTCTGTTAAGGTATTTAGCTCTGTTTTCAATTTTTGGGGTGAGGGGATTTCCAAATTTTCGTTTTTGGGGGGTGGGGCAATTACCAAAACCATCTCACCTTTTAATTCTGTATTTTCTGCCATTTCTATCATCGCCCCAAGGGGCATTCGGTAGTAGCTCTCATGGATTTTTGTTAATTCACGGCATAAGGTGGCTTCCCTGTTGCCCAAAGCCGCAAAAATATCCGCCAAGTCCTTTGCCAGAGCGTGGGGAGCGATATATAAAATTAAGGTTGTGGGAATTTTTTCTAAAATTGTTAAGCGCTCTTTGCGTTCTTTTTTTTGCTTGGGTAAAAACCCTTCAAAGGTAAAATAGCGGCAATCCTGTGCCGAGGCAGTTAAAGCAGAAAGCACCGCATTGCCACCGGGAATGGGGTGAATAGCCAAATTTTCCATAGCTGCGGCTTTAACTAAATCTTCCCCGGGGTCTGAAATTCCGGGGGTGCCTGCATCGCTAATTAAGGCGATGGATTTTCCCTCTTTTAGCAAGGTTAAAAATTCTTCACGGCGTTTTGCTGCATTGTGTTGGTGGTAGCTTACCATAGGTGTTTTAATATTAAAATGGTGTAATAATATACCGCTGTGGCGAGTATCTTCGGCACCGATGAGGTCTACATTTTTTAATATTTCAATACCTCTTATGGTCATATCCCCTAAATTGCCAATGGGGGTTGCCACCAAATACAAGCCGGGGTCTAATTCCGCCATGCTTTCTCCTTTAAAATCCTTTGGGTTTGTGGGGTTAATTCCCCATTTTTACAGTGTATTATTAAAGTTTCCTCTGTTGTTTGTGTGAGAGCAGAGGTTTTTATATATTCTAAAATTACTAAATATGGCTTTTTTTCCGCTTTGGATTTTAGCCATAAACGGCGATTTTCGGTAAATCCGCATTTTTTTGCCAAAGCCGTTGTTTCCTCTAAGCGTTGGGGTGGATAAGCCAAGGTTAAAGTGCCGTTATCCTTTAAAATTGCCCCACATTGTTGAAAAAATGTAGGACTGTCCCACTCTATTTCCACCTTTGCCATGGCTATTTTGGGGTTTTTTGGCAAGCGGCATTGATTTTTTTTGTAGTAGGGTGGGTTGGCTATTATCCCATGGAAAGCATTTTTGCCAAAGATTTTTTCTGCCTCCATGGCATTGCCTAAAACTACTTGGATATCGGTGTTGTTTTCCGCCATGTTGAATGTTGCCAAAGCTACATTTTCTGCATCTATTTCCAAGGCTGTAATTTGGGATAATGGGCTTTTTCCCTGTATTAGCAGGGGTAAAATGCCGTTGCCCGTGCCTATATCCAATATTTTGGGGTGATTATTGGGGTTGAAAAAGCAAGCTAAAATCACCGCATCCAAAGAAAAGCAAAAGCCTTTTTTATTTTGATAAAGGCTAAAGCCGCCCCAAATGAGGTCATCTTTACGAAGATTTTCGTTATTCTTCATCTTTGTGGTTGTTTTCGGTGTTTTTTTCTTTTAATTTTTCTTTTTCCATAAAGGAAACGCAAAATAGGCATTCGCCTTCACGGACTTCCCCAAAGTGACTGGGACAAACGTGAAACCCTGCATCAAACAAGGCAAGTAGGTTGCTTTTGCCCGATACCGCCATATTTTTTTTGCGTATTATCGCCTGCATGGAGATGTTATCCGCTTCTAATTGTTCAACATATTTTCTAATAGTTGCCAATTCATCACCCATGGCTTTGATTTTTTCTTCCAACTCTAAAAGTGCTTGACCCAGCATGGATTATCCCCCCTGTGCACAGTTTTTATTTATCTTCTACAATCTCTTTATTTAAGATTTCTTCCACAGGTAAATCTGCTTCTTTTTTTCTGACCGGTGGTACTACGGAATCGTCGTTTTCATATTTTAAGCAGCACATGAGTCTGCCGCAAATACCCGATATTTTCCCCGGATTTAAGGAGAGATTTTGGTGTTTTGCCATTTTGATGGAAACAGGCTGAAACTCATCTAAAACGCTGTGACAGCACAGTACACGGCCACAAGAGGCTATGCCACCCAGCATTTTTGCCTCATCACGGACACCAATTTGTCTAAGCTCAATACGGGTGCGGAAAATTCCTGCCAAGTCCTTAACCAATTCCCGAAAATCCACTCTGCCATCGGCGGTGAAATAAAAGATGATTTTGCTTACATCAAAGGTATATTCCACATCTATAAGCTTCATTTCTAAATTATTGGCACGTATTTTTTCCAAACAAACTTTAAAGGCTTCCTTTTCCTTTTCCTTATTTTCTTTGTTGGTGGCTTCATCTTCTTCGGTGGCTTTTCTCAGCACATCTTTTAAGGGCTGCACTACTTTGTTTTCACAAACTTCTCTTGGTGGTATAACCACATTGCCAAATTCCACACCACGGGCTGTTTCCACTATTACGTTGTCGTGGAGTGCGATGTTGAAATTAACAGGGTTAAAATAATAAATTTTACCCGCTTGTTTAAAGCGGACACCTACAATGGTTTCCATAAAAAATCCTCTTTTTTCTTTAGGGTAGTGTGTTTAGTTTACCCTATTTTTTTCTTTTATTGCCAAAAATAAATTCTCGGCAACAAGGCGGGTTGTTAATTGATATTCCAAGTACATCATAGCTTTATTGGTTTCTTCCCAAAGCTTAAGTAGAATATCATCCCCAAATTCCGAACTATTTAAAAGATAAGCTGCTTCCCCTGTGTGGGAAACTCTATATCCGTAATTTCTGCTTAAAATTTCTGCCATGGCGGCGATGATGGTTTTTAGTTTTTCACGGTCTGTTTCTTTGTTTTTTTCTTTGGCGTAGGTTTCTGCGGTTAAAAGCAAATAATCCATATTGTTTTGGGGTAAGGAGGTTAAAAGTTCAAAGGCTTCCTCCAAATTTTCGCTTTTTAGGGTTTTTGCCTCGCCATTATATCGCAAAATACGGCAGCGGCTTTCAATGGTGGCCAAAGTTTTATCCCCATTGGTGGAAAGGAGTAAAAAAACGGTATTTTCCACGGGTTCTTCCAAGGTTTTTAATAGGGCATTGGCGCAAACTTCGGTTAATTTATCTGCATCTATAATCATAAAAATGCGAAATTCCCCTTCTTGGGCGGAGAACTGCACTGTTTTTATTAAATCTCTTATTTGTTTTATTAAATATGTGGTTTTTTCCGGACGAATTACAGTGAAATCGCTGAAGCATTCATTTTTTCCCAAGGTGCAGGGGCGGCATTTGCCACAAGGCATTGAATTTTTAGGGTTTTTGCAATTTAGGCTTAAAGCAAAATCCATGGCATCTTTTAAAATCTCATCTTTTTCGCCGTATAGCAAATAAGCGTGGCTGATATTTTTTTCTTTTAGGTCTGTTTTTAATTCTTGGTGCATAAAAAAGGCTCCAATTTTTCTGCTATTTCGCTAAATACTTTTTTCGGGGTATTTTCGCCGTTTACTGTGATAATATTTTCACTTTTGGCTGCAAGAGCCGAATATCCTTGACGAACATCATTGAAAAAAATATTTTGTTCCTGTTCTAAACGGTCGGGCTTTTCTTGGCGGTTATTATTTATCCGCTCTCTACCCTTTTCCGGGCTGATATCTATAACAATGGTGATATTTGGCTCTAAGCCTTGGGTTGCTAAATCGTTGAGTTTTTCAATGGTGGCAATATCTAAATTCCTGCCATAGCCTTGGTAGGCAATGGTGGATAATGTGTAGCGATCCGATATTACAACTTTGCCCATATCTAAATTGGGCAGGATAATTTCTTTTATATGCTGTGCTCTGTCTGCGGCGTAAAGCAGCAGCTCTGTAAGGTAGCTCATCCCTTTATTATCCCCATCCAGCAGTAAATTGCGGATTTTTTCCCCCAAAGCTGTGCCACCTGGCTCACGGGTTACCACAACCTCATAGCCTAAGCTTTGGCACCATTCTTTAACTTTGGTTATTTGGCAGGATTTACCGGCGCCGTCTATTCCCTCAAAGGCAATAAAAATACCTTGTTTTGTCATATCTGATTTCCTTATACTTCTATATATAGTTACTTCTAATTATTATCTCACAAGTTGAAAAAAAAGGCAATGTTTTAAAGCTATATAGTAGTGATAGATTGTGTCGAAACCCAAGAAATTGACTTGAAAAAAGATTTAATATGATTTTAGGCTGTTTTTAAGCATAAATATATACTAAAATCACGGTTAAACCCCAAGAATAAATTTGCTTAGAGTTTTTTTTAAGCTCCTTGTTCTTAGAAGAAAAAATTGGTATAATAAAAAGATAAACTGAGGAGATTTTATATGAAAATGGAAAAAGAGTTGGAACAGTATCTAACTGCATCTATGACCAAATTAGTTAAAGATGTGCTAAAATCAACCTTGAAAAACCCCAAAGAAACGGCTTTTTTGATTAAGAGCACTAAAAATATGGAAATTATGCACCAACGGCGAAAAGATATGGGGGATCGGGGCAATAATATACCCGGGTTTTTAATTGCCAGCATTACCAATGCCTGTAATTTATTTTGCAGTGGCTGCTATGCCCGTGCCAATGGTATGTGCAATGATGATGAAGCTGAGGCACTTTTAACTGCTGAGGATTGGGAATCTATTTTTTCCCAAAGTGCCAAAGTGGGGATTGCCTTTATCCTTTTGGCAGGTGGCGAGCCTTTGCTGCGTAAAGATGTGATTAAAACCGCCGCAAAATTTAAAGAAATTGTTTTTCCTGTTTTTACCAACGGTACAATTTTAGATGATGATTATTTGCGGTTCTTTGATGAAAACCGCAATATGGTGCCGATTTTAAGCTTGGAAGGAAATCATAAAGAAACCGATGAACGCCGAGGTAAAGGTGTTTATCAACGGCTATACCATAGCATGAGCGGCTTGAAAACAAATAAAATATTATTTGCTGCTTCCCTTACGGTTACTACGGAAAATATTGATAAAATAACTGCCGTGGAGTTCATTGAGAATTTGCAAAACCATGGTTGCCGTGGAGTTTTATTTATAGAATATGTAGCCGTTGACGGCAAAACCCAAACTTTGGAAATTGATGAAAAAGGCCGTGAAAAATTGGAAAAACGTCAAGAATCTCTGCGTAAAAAATTCCCCGCCATGGTGTTTATTTCTTTCCCCGGTGATGAAAAACAAATGGGGGGTTGTTTGGCAGCGGGGCGAGGTTTTTTTCATATCAGTCCCCAAGGCAATGCCGAGGCTTGCCCATTTTCTCCCTTTGCAGATTGTAATTTAAAAGAGGTTTCCCTGTTGGAAGCCTTAAAATCACCTTTTTTTGATATGCTGCGGCAGAAGCATTTGGTGGGTGGTGAACATAGTGGCGGCTGTGCTCTGTTTCAAAGAGAAGCCGAGGTTAAGGAGTGTTTAAAGGTGGCAAAATTGAATAAAACGTTGGAGGTGGAGCATGATTTACAGAAAAGCTAAAATAGATGATGTGGAACAGATTTATCAGCTTATTATGGATTATGCCAATGAAGGGCTGATGTTGGCAAGACCACGGCAAGGGATTTATGCAGGTATCCGTGAATATATTGTAGGGGAAAATTCCACAGGTGAGGTGGTTGCCATTGGTGCTTTGCGGATTTTGTGGAGCGATTTGGCGGAAATTTGCTCCTTAGCTGTGCGTGAGCCTTATTTGAAAAAAGGGATTGGCAAAAAAATAGTTGAATTACTGGAAAATGAAGCCGAGGATTTACGGATTCCCCAAATTTTTGCTTTAACCTATCAACAAGGGTTCTTCTTGAAATGCGGCTTTAATTCCGTGGAACACAGTGCCTTGCCCCAAAAAGTTTGGCGTGATTGCATAGATTGCCCTAAGTTTCCTGATTGTGATGAGAAGGCGGTATTAAAAAATACTTCCCATAATGGGTGATAGCAGGGAAACTCCCCAAACTGAGACCGCTTATGTATTATATATACACTGCACGTCCTCATTTTGGTGTGTTCCCCTGTTCTAACCCATTCTTGAAAGTATTTTTGTTGCCCATAGGAGATAGCAGGGAAACTTTTTTGAAAGTATTTGTAGTGCCCAAAGCATATAATAAGGAAACTTTTTTAGCAAGGTTAACTTGTTTTAAAAATTTCCATATAAAATTTAAGATGATTTATTGGACAAGTTGTAATAACGGAGGTTTGTGATGAAATTATGGGGTGGCAGATTTGCCAAAAATAACGATGCTTTAATGGAAGATTTTCATTCTTCCATCACTTTTGATAAAAGACTTTTCGAAGAAGATATTACCGGTTCTTTGGCACATAGTGCCATGTTGGCAAAACAGGGAATAATTTCCTCTGATGAAGGGGAATTAATCCGCAAGGGACTAAAAGAAATTTTAGCCGATATTGCCAATGGCAATGTGGAATTTGATGTTAAAGCAGAAGATATCCACATGAATGTGGAAACCATGCTCATAGCCAAAATTGGCGATGTGGGTAAAAAACTGCACACAGGCAGAAGCAGAAACGACCAAGTGGCTTTGGATATCCATTTATATTTAAAGCACGAAACCGATGGGGTGCTGGTGTTATTGCAATCTTTGGAAGAAACCATATTGGCAATGGCAGAACAGCACACTCACACTGTTATGCCGGGATATACACATTTGCAAAAGGCACAGCCCATTTCTTTTGCCCATCACTTAATGGCATATTTTGAAATGTTTTTAAGGGATATGGGGAGATTGCAGGATAGTAAAAAACGTTTGGATGTAATGGTTTTAGGCTCAGGTGCTTTGGCAGGTACTGTTTTTCCTTTGGATAGAGAATTTGTAAAAGAACAGCTGGGCTTTGCTGAAATTTCTCAAAATTCCATGGATGGTGTTTCCGACCGTGATTTTGCCTTGGAATTTTTGGCGGCGGCTGCCATGATTATGATGCACCTTTCCCGTTTTTCCGAAGAAATAATTCTTTGGAGCACAGGGGAATTTGCTTTTGTAACCATGGATGATGGTTACAGCACCGGTTCTTCCATTATGCCCCAGAAAAAAAATCCCGATGCCGCAGAACTTGTCCGTGGGAAAACAGGGAGAGTTTACGGGGATTTAATGGCTTTACTTACGGTGATGAAGGGGATTCCCTTAGCCTACAACAAGGATATGCAGGAAGATAAAGAGGCTTTGTTTGATGCTGTGGATACGGTGAAAAAATCTCTGATGATTTTTAAGCCCATGATAGCTACAATGAAAATTAATAAAGAGCGGATGAGAGCCGATGCCGAAGGTGGTTTTATCAATGCCACAGATGCTGCGGATTATTTGGCAGAGCACGGTGTACCCTTCCGTGAAGCCCATGGAGTGGTGGGTTCTTTGGTTTTATATTGCGAAAAAGTGGGCAAAGCCTTAGGCGAGCTTACCCTTGAGGAATGGCAAAAATTTTCACCGGTTTTTAAAGAGGATATATACAAATTTGTAAAAATTGAAAACAGCTTAAGCCGCCGAGATATTCCCGGTGGCCCTGCACCTGTTCAATGCGGAAAAGCCATAGTAAATGCCAAGGAGCGTTTAGCATATATGGTAAATGAAAATAAAGGAGTTAAATAATGGAAAAAGCAAAAGTATATTATACTAATTTTCGCACTACCAATACAGAAAATCAGCCCCAAAAATTAGCACGGCTGATAAAAACAGCGGGTATGGAAACCATGGATTTTAAAAACAAATTTACCGCTATTAAAATACACTTTGGAGAATTGGGCAATTTAGCTTTTTTACGCCCTAATTATGCCAAGGTGGTGGCGGATATGGTTAAAGCAAACGGCGGCAAAGTATTTTTAACCGATAGCAATACCCTTTATGTGGGTAGCCGCAAAAACGCTTTGGATCATTTGGATACCGCTTATGAAAACGGTTACAGTCCTTTTTCCACAGGGTGCCATGTGATTATTGCCGATGGTTTGAAGGGTACAGATGAAATACTTGTGCCCATAGATGGGGAATATGTAAAAGAAGCAAAAATTGGCAGAGCCTTGATGGATGCGGATATAATTATCTCCCTTAACCACTTTAAAGGTCATGAATTCACAGGTTTTGGCGGTGCGTTAAAAAATATTGGCATGGGGGGTGGCTCCCGTGCGGGAAAAATGGAAATGCACAGCAATGGCAAACCCGTGGTGAAAGAGGAGCTTTGCACAGGCTGTAAAACCTGTTTAAAAAATTGTGCCAACGATGGCGTGGTTATAGAAAATAAAAAAGCTAAAATTATTGAAGAAAAATGTTTGGGCTGCGGCCGTTGTATTGGGGTTTGTCCTGAGGATGCCATGGTAGCCAATCTTAATGAAGCTAACGATATTTTGAATTGTAAAATTGCGGAATATACCAAAGCGATTATTAAAGATAAGCCCCATTTTCATATATCTTTGGTGGTGGATGTTTCACCATTTTGCGATTGCCATTCAGAAAATGATGTTGCCATTGTTCCCGATGTGGGTATGTTTGCCTCCTTTGACCCTGTGGCATTGGATATGGCTTGTGCCCATGCTGTAAATGCTCAACCTGCTATTTTGGAAAGCCGCTTGGGTGAAATGAAACATGAAAGTGATGACCACTTCCATAATAATCACCCCAGCACAGATTGGCGGGCTTGTTTAAAGCATGGTGAAAAAATTGGCATTGGCAGCCAAAAATATGAATTGATTGAGATATAAAAATAAGTGGGTTTTACAATTAGTTATATTTGAAATTAGATATTTAAGGTAGGAATATGGAATATAGAAAAAATCCCAAAAACGGTGATAAGCTTTCTGTTTTAGGTTATGGCTGTATGCGATATACCAAAAAAGGCGGCAGTATCGACCAAGAAAAAGCAGAAAAAGAGATGCTCTACGCCTTGGAGCACGGGGTAAATTATTTTGATACCGCCTATGTTTACCGTGGCTGTGAAGTGGCATTGGGGAAGTTTTTAGCCAAAGGACATCGTAAAGATGTTTATATAGCCACAAAATTACCCCATTATCAGCTTAAAACCTTAGATGATGCCCAGCGGATTTTTCAAGAGGAATTAAGCCGCTTGCAAACCGACTATATCGACTATTATTTAATCCATATGCTCACCGATGTGGCTGCTTGGCGCCGTTTGGAAAAAATGGGATTGGGAGATTGGCTGGAGCAAAAGGTTAAAAACGGAGAAATCCGCAATGTGGGTTTTTCTTATCACGGGGGAACCAAAGGCTTTATTGATTTAATAGATGCTCACCCTTGGGATTTTGTGCAAATACAGTTTAATTATATGGACGAACATAGTCAAGCAGGGCTTAAAGGCTTGAAATATGCGGCGGCTCAAGATATCCCTGTGATAATAATGGAGCCTTTGCGTGGTGGGCGTTTAACTGTGGATTTGCCCCCAAAAGCCAAAGATATATTTGCCCAAGCCCAGCCGCCCAAAACAGCGGCGGAGTGGGGTTTGCGGTGGATTTGGAACCACCCCGAAGTTACCGTGGTGCTATCGGGAATGAACGATATTTCCCAAGTTACGGAAAATGTGGCAGTGGCAGATGTTGCTTTAGCTAATTCTTTAAGTGATGAGGAATTGGCTATTTTTCCAAGGGTGAAAGAGGCTATTGATAAATCCGTAAAAATACCCTGTACAGGGTGCGGTTACTGTATGCCCTGCCCTAAGGCCGTGGATATACCCAATGCTTTTCGTAGCTATAATGTGAGTTATAGCGATGGCTGGTATCACGGTATTCGGGAGTATTATATGGCTACCACTATGCGTACTAATCCTACCAATGCCGGTCTTTGTGTGCAATGTGGCAAATGTAAAAAACATTGCCCCCAAAGTATTAATGTGCCCGAAGAAATTTTGAAAGTACAAAAGAGAATGGAAAATCCCCTATATAAATTAGTGGCTAAGTTTTCTAAATATTTTGTGAAATTTTGACAAATTTTCCATAATGGCGGATATGGAGAAAACTTAAAAAATTTACGGGTAGGCTGTTGATAAAGTCTGATATTCGGTAAAATCCCTTCCCATCCACTGCCTATGCACATATAGGTACACTGCACAGTGGCTGTTCAGGGAGTTTTACCGAATCTAAGGCTTTCTTAACAGCCTGACAATCTGCACTTAAAAAATTTACGGGTTTATCTGCATTAAAGCACATTGCATCTCCATATTTTTAGGTTTTAGTGAGTTTAAGCTTTCTTAAATCTTTGGAATTTATGGATTATTGCTAAATTAAATAAAAAATCCCGAAGAACCGTTTTGGTTTTTCGGGATTTTTTGGCGGAAAATTGCCATGTATTTAATTTTATATTAAGTTAAGTGATAAAGTGATTTTTTTTTAAGTTATCGGTAAATATTACAAATTTGTTTGGCTTTAATATGTGAAAATTTTAGATTTTAAAAAGCTGTTAAAAGGCTTTACCATTTATTAAACCAGTCTACGGTGAGGTCAAAAGCATCTTTACGGGCTTTGGCACAGAGCTCGGGGAATTTGCGTTCGTTTTTTTGGGTTCGTGCCCAAGCTGTTACCGGGGTTAAATAGTGGCTTGCTATATCAAAATTAACGTGTTTATATTCATAGGGGAAATTATTGGCTTTTAATCTATCCACAATGTGTTTTGCTCCGTATTCTGAAGGCCACATATCATCTGTGGTGGTGGATAAAACCAAAACGTTGCCGTGAATTTTTTCCACGGGAATAATGGCTTCTTCGGGGATGGGGTGGGTAAAAAGCTCATCATAGCGATAGAGCATTAAAAGTTTACGCCCTTTCCATACACGCTTTATAAAATTCCAGCCTGCACAGCCCTTCATGTGAAAATAGGGCAATGGACGGTTTTTATAGCTCCAAGATGAGGTTCTTATAGGGAATTTATACCATGTTACCCCTTCATAAATATAGCAACTGGGTGTAACCCCCACTACGCAGGTAATATCAGGGAAAAGTGTGGCGGAGGTTAAGGTTAGTTCTGTGCCCTTTGACCAGCCGTACATTCCTATTTTTTTTATTGTGCCATTTTGGTATTTTTTTAGCCAATTAACGGCATTTTCAATGTATTCTATGGGAATATTGGAAAGTTTATAGCTTAAACCCTTAACGTACCAATAGCCCACTGCCAAAGCAAAAAAACCATTTTCTGCCAATAATTTTGCTATGGTTTTGGCATTTTCAATACCGCCATCGCTGCCTGTAACAACTATTATGGCTTTATTTGTTTTGGTTTTTGGGGTAAACAAGGTACCCATAAATCCCTCTTTTTTTAAATCTATATCAAGACTCATGAAAACTTTACCTCCCAAAAATAGTAGCTTTAATAAAAAGTCAAAAATATTATAACATATTTTGTTTAGTAAGGATAGATAAGACTTTTTAAAATAGAAATCTTTAGGCTGTTTATAAAGTCTGATATTCGGTAAAATCCCTTCCCACCCACTGCTTATGTACATCTAAGTATACTGCATAGCCGCTGCTCAGGGAGTTTTACCGAATCTAAGGCTTTCTTAACAGCCTTACATCTTGCCAAAAAACTATGTTTTTCAAAAATCTTTTTAATCACTCATTATTGGCTTGGGTATTTGGTAAAAGCCAAAGGAATATTCAGTGTTCTATATCTAACATTCAGTGTTCTATATCTAACATTCAGTGTTCTATATCTCAATATGGGGAATGGTTTTTGTTTGGTAAAAAATATGGAATACAGCCGTGTGTAAATTTTTAAGGAATACACTTTGGTATAAAGCATGGTAATGGAAAACCGCACCAAATTGATGTTGCCTATGTTTTATAATCATTGGCAATTTGGTGCGGCTTGTAATCTATTTTAATTTAGTGCTATTGGATAATGCGAGTGCCGGATTCCCCTAAAATTGCTGCGGGAGCTTTTTCTAAAGAGGCAATTACCGCCACTCTGTTCTTGCCGCTTTTGGCAAAATCTATGGCGGCTTCTACCTTGGGTAGCATACTGCCAGGGGCAAAATGACCTTGGGCTATGTATGCTTCAGCCTCGGCTACGGTTATTTCTTTTAGCTCTTTTTCATCGGGTTTGCCAAAATTTATGGATACTCTGTCCACCGCTGTTAGTATAAAAAAGTATTCCGCATCCACCAAGGCTCCAAGCTTTGCTCCGGCAAAGTCTTTATCTATAACTGCGGCTACGCCTTGGTAGTGGTCTATGCTTTCTTTAATCACCGGTATGCCACCGCCGCCACAGGCTATAACCACAAATTCGTGGTCTAAAAGATTTAAAATGGAATCTTTTTCCACTATATTTTGGGGCTTGGGTGATGGTACCATGCGGCGATAGCCACGCCCTGCATCTTCCTTAAATACCATATGTGGGTATTTTTTCATTAAATCTTCGGCTTGGCTTTGGGTGTAATAAGCCCCAATGGGCTTTTGGGGGTTTTCAAAGGCAATGTCGTTTTTATCCACTTCCACTTGGGTTACCACTGTGGCAACGTGCCAAGGCATATTTTGATTCCGCAGCTCCGCTAACAAGGCTTTTTGCAGGTGATAGCCTATGTAGCCTTGACTCATGGCGGCGCATTCCGCCAGTTCCATAGGTGGGATTTTTTCGGAATTTTCGCTGCCGTAATCAAAGGCATTTTTAATAACCC
Source organism: Clostridiales bacterium (assembly GCA_036644995.1). GTDB lineage: Bacteria > Bacillota > Dehalobacteriia > UBA7702 > UBA7702 > Cryptoclostridium. The sequence continues at coordinate 69,817 of JAVXOZ010000002.1, forward strand.
CAACTTGAGGGCCGTTGCCGTGGGTAAGTACTATTTCATAACCTTGGGCAATTAAGCCCACCAATGCCGGAGCGGCTATTTTTAATTTTTCCTGCTGTTCTTTGCCATCGTTGCCCAAGGCATTGCCACCTAAGGCAATTACAATTCTTGGTTCTTTCATGTTTCTCCTTAATGGTCTGAAAATTTCCCTTAGAGCAATATCCTTCAGATTGATGAAAATTGCACTTAGGCTGTGGATAAAGTTTGCTATTGGGCAAAATCCCTTCATCGTGACTGCTTATGTACATCTAAGTACATAAGCAGACGCTGCTCGGGGAGTTTTACCGAATCTAAGGCTTTCTTATCAGCCTAATATCTTGGCAAAAAACTATGTTTTTGACAATCTGAGATTGATGAAAATTGCACTAACGGCTTTTAAATCTGTTGATAGTAATTGGTGTTATTTTATGGTCTGGGAATTTGCTGGGTAATGCAGTGGATATTGCCGCCGCCCAAGAGAATTTCTCTGGCATATATCCCCACAATTTCACGGTTGGGGAAGCATTTTTTTAAGGTTTCTGCGGCTTTTTCGTCGTTGGGGTCTTTAAATTTGGGATAAATAACAGCATTGTTGCAAATGTAAAAATTTACATAAGATGCCGCTAAGCGATCTCCTTCAACTCTGGGGAGTGTGCCGTTTACTGCATCTACACCTTGACTTTCTTCTTCGGTGATGAGGATGGGTTTGGGTAGGAGCATTTTGTGCACGTTTAATTTTCTGCCTTTGGCATCGGTGGAATTTTCCAAAACCTTTAAGCAGTTGGCGGAAATTTCATATTGAGGGTCGTTTTTATCCTCTGTCCAAGCTAAAATAACTTCACCCGGAGCGGCATAGGAAAAAATATTGTCCACATGGCCATTGGTTTCATCATTGTAGATGCCGTTTTTAAGCCAGATGATTTTTTCCAGTCCCAAGTATTCTTTAAGTGTGTTTTCAATTTCTTCTTTGGACATATGGGGATTTCTGCCTTGACTTAAAAGGCATTCCTCCGTGGTAATTAAGGTGCCTTCACCGTCTGTGTGGATGCTGCCGCCTTCTAAAATAAATTCATCTAAAGGGTAGTAATTTAGCCGCTCCGCTTCGCAAACTTTTTGTGCCAAGGCATCATCTTTATCCCAAGGAAAATATAGTCCGTCCACTAAGCCGCCCCAAGCATTAAAACGCCAATCTACACCACGGGTTTCTTTGCCGTTTACCACACAGGTAGGGCCGCAATCACGTACCCAAGCATCGTCATTGGCAATTTCTAAAACTCTGACGTTATAGGGGAGCATTCCACGGGCATTGGCATATTGATCGGAATTTACCGCCACTGTAACTTCTTCAAATTTGCTGATTGCCGTTGCTACCTCTGTGAATACTTTTTGGGCGGGTTTGCCACCTAAACGCCAGTTATCTGTGCGTTGGGGCCAGATGATATAAGTGCTTTGGTGGGGTTCAAATTCCCCGGGCATACGAAAACCGTCTGCTTTGGGGCTTGTTTCAAATGCTCTCATTTATTTATCTCCTTTTTCAAGTTTTTTTACGCTTTGGGCGGCTATTATTTCACCGATGACAACAGCCAAAACCGTGCCTGCTAAAATCGGAATTTTTAAGCCCAGCTCCTCGGGGTCTAAGCTTAAGGGCACTGCACTTAAAACCGTGGCAATGATGAGTAAACCAAAGGGTACCCATGTCATTAAGGATAGCTTTACTTTGCCGCCGCTGATTTTAAAGGGTCTGTGGATATCCGGCTCGGTTTTGCGGAGCTTTAAAAATGCCGGGAAAATTAAAATATAGGAAATTAAAAGGGTAATCATATTTAAGGAAAAGAAGCTCCAAAATAAATCTTCACTGGGGATTAACGGCGCAGCTAAAACCATAACACTGGCTATTACCCCATTCATGATATTGGCACCCAAAGGCATTTTGTTCTTTTTATTTTCCGAGGCAAAAACCTTGGGCATACTTTTATCTTGGGCGGCATATTGTGCCACATAGTTTACACCCAAAGACCAAGAAATTGGGTTGGCAATAATGGTGTAAAGAAATACCAAACCAAAAAGCAGCAGTAAAATTCCTGAGGTTTGCCCTGTTAGCATCATAAAGCTTTCAATTAAGCCGTTGGATGTGGTTAAATTCTCCACAGGGATGGCTACGCTGATGCCAAATGCTGTTAATATATAAAAACCTGCAATGAGGCAACCGCCAATTATTATGGCTTTTGGTATGTCCTTGGCAGGGTTTTTCATATCACCTGCAAAGGTAGTTACCACCTCAAAGCCCATGAAATTAAAGAGGATAACGGCGATGAATGAAAGGCTCATAATATCAAAGGATGGTAACATGGATTGTACGGTAAATTCATTGGCTACACCTTTGGTTAATGCCACGTAGATACCTAATCCACCCAAAAGCAGCATAATACCTGCTTTGAAAAAAGCGGCGATGTTTAAAATCCATTTACTTTCGGAAACCGGGTAAAAGCTTACACCTACCACCAGCCAAATATATAGTAGCTGTATGGCTAAAATCCAAAATATGGGGATATCCCAACCGGTAATTTGCAGTAAAATATCGGTGAAGAGCACTGCCAAAGAACCCATCCACAGGGGAAAGTTAATATAATAATACCAAGCTACTCTGGAGCCCCATTTGTGACCAAAGGCTCTTTTTACCCAATCGTAAATTCCCCCTTCATCTTCATAGGTGGTGCCCAATTCTGCGGATATTAAGCCATAAGGCAGAAAAAAGCCGATGAGGAGCACCAGCCACCAGAAAAATTGAGCGTTGCCTATTACCGCAGCAGGAGCCGCACTCTCCACCACCAAAACAATGCAAACTGCGGCTAATACTGCATCAAATAGGCGAAATTCTTTCTTTTTGGACATTCAAAAGCCCCCTTAGAATATTTCTGCCAATAAGGCGTCAATTTTATGTTTTGCGGTGTGAATGGCATATTCCGCAGGGTTGGCAACGCCCAAAAGATATACAAGAATTGCCCGCATTGCGGTTAAGCGGTTTTCTGCTTGGTCAAAGGCAATGGAATGGGCACCATCCAAGGCTTCATCTGTAATTTCTTCCCCACGGGAGGCAGGCAGGCAGTGGAGCAATTTTACTGTGGGTTTGGCTTTTTTCAGCATATCCTCGGTAACTTGGAATTTTGGCATGAAGATGTTTAAGCGTTCTTCCTTGGATAATTCCGCATTGTAAAGCCCATACCAAACATCGGTGTATATGAAATCTGCACCTTCCAGTGCGGTATCTGCATTATCCGAAAGGGTAAAAGACCCACCGGAAATTTTGCAGTTTTCTTTGGCAATTTCTTGAAATTCATTATTTAATTGGTGGGTATTAGGGCCAAACTGGGTGAAGTGCATACCCATTTTAGTGGTAATCATTGCGGTGGAAGCACAAACCTGGGTGGCATCACCCACAAATACTATTTTTAAATCGTTAAACCGTGCATTGGCAGGTTTGTGCTCAAAAATTGTGGTGATATCCCCAATTTCTTGGGTGGGATGGTTGTAATCGGACATGGCATTTATCACAGGGATGGTGGCGTGTTGTGCTAAACCTGCCACTGTTTTATGCTGATCTACCCTTGCCATGATGATATCCACCAACCGAGAGAGGACACGGGCGGTATCCTCCATGGTTTCGTGGCCCCCTAATTGGATTTGCCCCGGTGCCAGATATTGGGCATGGCCCCCTAATTGAGTCATTGCTGTTTCAAAGGAAACCCTGGTGCGTGTGGAGCTTTGCTCAAAAACCATGCCCAAAGTTTTGTTTGCCAAAAGTGGCGGATAGTAACCATCTTTTATGGATTTTTTTAAACCTACACCTAAATGAATCATTTTTAAAATGTCCTGCTTGGTGTAATCTTTTGTGGTGACTAAATCTTTTTGTTTCATAATAACCTCCAATTTCTTTTGGTTAATATACCCATAGAATTGTGGTTTATGTAAAAGAGAAGTGGGACTTTTTGACAAAAAATTAAAGCAAGAAAGACTTGCCAAGAAAAGTACTTTATGCTAAACTGTGTTTTGTAATGAGGCATACATGAAGTGTGCTCGATATAGTTTATAAATCCTTTTGATAGATAAACTTTGGTACCTATCTCGGAAAAGTTAAATATTGTATAAATATGTGAAGTATGGAGCTTCCTCTTTTTGAGGGAGCTCTTTTTTATTAATTAATGTAAATTTAAGGAGAGAAAAAATGAAAAAGAAACTGTTACTTGTATTATGTTGTGTATTTGCCTTGGTGGCATTTACAGCTTGCGGTGGTGGGGGTAAGGATGCTGATACTGCCAAAAATGATGGTTCTACTGTTACCGTGGCTATGGGGGTTAATTCCGAGCCTACGGCAGGGTTTGACACATCTGCCAACTGGGGATGTGCAGAACATTGCCATGAGCCATTGATTCAAAGTACCTTGGTAAACACCGATAAAGACATGAATATTGTTAATGATTTGGCAACGGAATATGGGGTTAGTGACGATTTATTAACTTGGACATTTAAAATCCGTGATGATGTGAAATTCACCGATGGGGAAGCACTCACCGCCAAAGATGTTGCTTTTACCTTTAACACCATTAAAAATTCCAAAAATTCCGAATTGGACTTGGAAATGATGGATAAAGCCGTGGCAGTGGACAATACCACCGTGGAATTGCAATTAAACAAACCTTTTAACGCTTTACTTTATTCCGTGGCTGTGGTTGGGATTATGCCTGAACACGCTTATGGTAAAGATTATGCGGAAAATCCCATCGGTTCAGGGAGATATATGCTGGAACAATGGGATAAAGGGCAACAGATTATTTTAAAAGCCAACCCGGATTATTATGGTGAAGCACCTAAAATGAAAAAAGTTATAGTGGTATTTATGGCAGAAGATGCAGCTTTGGCTGCGGCTAAAAAAGGTGAAGTTGATATTGCCTACACTGCCGCCACATACAGCGACCAAAAAATTGACGGCTATAAATTAGAAGCAGTAAAATCCGTGGACAGCCGTGGTATTTCCTTACCCACAGAACCAGCAGGTGGCACTAAAACAGAGGATGATGTAACCTATAAGGTGGGTAATAATGTAACCTCAGATTTGGCTATTCGTCAAGCTATGAACTATGCTGTGGACCGTGAAGCTATGATGCAGAATGTGCTCAATGGCTATGGTACTGTGGCTTACAGCGTATCCGATGGTATGCCTTGGTCATCCCCGGATATGAAAGTGGAAACTGATGTGGAAAAAGCAAAAACTATTTTAAAAGATGGCGGTTGGGTTGATGGCGATGGCGACGGCATTTTGGAAAAAGATGGTCAAAAAGCTGAATTTACCTTGTATTACAGTGCCGATGATTCTGTGCGCCAAGGTATTGCCGCTGAATTTGCCAATCAAATGAAAAATATAGGTATAAATATTACATATAAAGGTGCAAGCTGGGATGATCTTTACCCCCATCAATACAGTGATGCCGTGGTTTGGGGTTGGGGTGCCAACTCCCCTGCGGAAACCTATAATCTTTATTACAGCAAAGGCTGGGGCAACTTCCCCTGCTACAACAGCGAAACTGTGGATAAATATTTGAACCAAGCACTATCCACCAAAAATATTGAAGATTCCTATGAATTATGGCAAAAAGCACAGTGGGACGGAAAATCCGGTGTTGCTCCCCAAGGTGCGGCTACCTGGGTTTGGTTTGGCAATGTGGATCACCTGTATTTTACCCGTGAAGGATTAAATATCGGGGAACAAAAATTACATCCCCATGGTCATGGTTGGTCTTTGGTTAACAATGTGGATACTTGGACTTGGGAAACCAAATAAATTAACCAAATATATTACAGTAATTTGTGATACAATGGCATAATTATTAAGTAGACATCTGAATTTAATCAATCTATAATAAACTTAAACTATGTTAAATTATTTTGAAAAGACTTTGGGCTTTTGAAAAATATGATAATAGGTAAATTCGCCAATCCCACCTTGCTTATGCACAATAAAGCACACAGCAAGTTTTAGGGTTGGCGTGTTTCCCTGTTTTAGGCTTAAGCCAAAACGCACCACTTGTATGATTGCATTTTGTAGGACGAGGTTATTTATGAATACCAAATATATTTTGGGCTTTGTGGGCAAAAACGTAATAAAGGCGATAACACTTCTTTTAGGGGTAAGTATTGTTGCCTTTATTCTCGTTTCCTTATCACCCATAGACCCTGTGCAAATGAATGTTGGCTCCACAGCTTATAATAATATGAGTGGGGAAAAAAAAGCACAGTTGGAATCTTACTGGGGGGTTGATACACCACCTGTGGAACGCTATGTTAATTGGGCTACGGATTTTATCAAAGGGGATATGGGGATTTCCTTGCGGTATAATGCCCCTGTTTCCGAGGTTATAGGGCATAAATTTTTAAATTCTATATTGCTAATGTCCATTGCTTGGGTGCTCTCCGGGGTATTTGGGTTTTTGCTGGGTATAATTTCCGGGGTTTACCGAGGGCGGCTGCCTGATAAAATAATCAAGGGCTATGCCCTAACCTTGGCAAGTACCCCCACATTTTGGTTTGCCCTTTTGATGCTTATGGTATTTTCGGTATTTTTGGGGTGGTTTCCCTTTGGGATGAGTGTGCCCATTGGGGTAAGTGCCGCAGATGTAACTATATTTGATGGTTTGCAGCATTTAATTTTGCCTGCTATTACTTTAAGTATTGTGGGGGTTGCCAATATTACCCTGCATACCAGAGAAAAAATGATTGATATTATGGAAAGCGATTATTTCCTTTTTGCTGTGGCTCGTGGTGAAAAAAAATGGAGCATTATCAAAAACCATGGTTTACGGAATATTCTTTTACCGGCAATGACCTTGCAATTTGCCTCTATCAGTGAAATTTTTGGTGGTTCGGTATTGGTGGAACAGGTTTTTTCCTATCCCGGATTGGGTCAAGCTGCTATTACCGCAGGTTTGGGCGGGGATGTTTCCCTGTTATTGGGCATTGCGGTGGTAAGTGCGGCAATGGTATTTACCGGTAATCTCATTGCCAATGTATTATACGGGGTTATTGACCCCAGAATCAGAAGGGGGCAATTAAATGGCTAATTCAACATTTGTTCCCTCTGTTCCCATTTTGGCGGAGGCAAAAAGACCTCGATTTAATCAGCGTAAAAAAACCATATTTATATTTAGTTTTGCCGTGGCGTTTTTGGCGTTTATTACTGTGGCAGGTCTTTTATTGAAAGAAACCGCAATGTTTACGGACTTTGCCCAAAAGAATTTGGCACCTACTTTTTCCCATATATTCGGCACAGATAGAATGGGCAGGGATATGCTTGCCAGAACCATAAAAGGTTTATCCACCAGTATACTCATTGGTTTATTGGCATCTTCTGTTAGTGCTGTTATAGCTGCTATTTTAGGTACTATGGCGGCTACCATGGGTAAAAAGGTTGATGGTGCAATTACTTGGTTTATAGATTTAATGATGGGGATTCCCCATATTGTGCTTTTGGTTTTAATTTCCTATGCTATCGGTAAAGGTTTTTGGGGTGTTACCATCGGGGTGGCAATTACCCACTGGCCAAGTCTTGCCCGTGTTATCCGTGGTGAGATATTGCAAATTAAAGAATCACCTTATGTTAAGGTTGCGGCTCGCTTAGGGCAAAATCCCTTAAAAATTGCCATAAAACATATGATTCCCCATATTTTCCCTCAATTTTTAGTGGGCTTGGTGCTGTTGTTTCCCCATGCGATTCTCCATGAAGCCTCGGTTACTTTTTTAGGCTTTGGTTTATCACCGGAGCAGCCTGCTATTGGGGTTATTTTATCCGAAAGTATGTCCTATCTTTCCACAGGTATGTGGTGGTTGGCATTTTTCCCGGGTTTGGCTTTGATTCTTACCGTGGTGCTATTTGATATGGCAGGTGGCAGCTTGCGTAAGCTTATAGACCCATATAGTGCACAGGATTAAGGGGAGGTAGATAAAAATGAGTTGTTTGGACAAAAGACACGTTTTAGAAATAGAAGATCTTTCCATCTCCTTTACTCAATATGAAAAAGGTTTAAAACAAATAGATTTACAGGTTATTTCCAATCTTAATGTATCGGTGCATGAAGGGGAAATAGTGGCGGTGGTGGGTGCCAGTGGCTCGGGAAAAAGCTTACTTGCCCATGCGGTGCTGGGACTTTTACCACCCAATGCCAATGTACAGGGAAAAATATATTTTGATGATGAATTGATGAGTGCGGAGCGGATAAAAGAGCTGCGTGGTGAAAATATCGCTTTGGTACCCCAAAGTGTTAATTATCTGGACCCTTTAATGAAAGTTGGCAGACAAGTGCGGAAAAGCAGAAGGGATAAGCAGTTTGTAAATGCCCAACAAGATTTATTTAAACGCTATGATTTGGATAAACGCACCGATGAGCTGTTTCCCTTTGAATTATCCGGTGGTATGGCTCGTAGGGTGCTTTTATCCTCTGCTTTGATGGAAAGCCCACAGCTTATTATTGCTGATGAACCAACCCCAGGTATGCACCTTTCTTTGGCTAAAAAAGCCATGGCGGATTTTCGCAAATTTGCCAATGAAGGCAATGGGGTTTTGCTCATTACCCACGATATTGAATTGGCTTTTGAGGTGGCGGATCGCATTGCTGTTTTTTATGCAGGAACCACTGTGGAAGAAGCAAAAATAGAAGATTTTAAAAGCGAAGAAACCTTGCGACATCCCTACACCAAGGCTTTATGGCGAGCTTTGCCCCAAAATGGTTTTCAGGCATTGCCGGGAAATCAACCCTATGTGAAGGATATGCCACGGGGTTGCCCTTTTGCGCCCAGATGCAGTGAATTTACCCCGGAATGTGAAGGGGAGATACCCTTAAAAATTGTGCGTTGCGGTACTGTGCGTTGTATTCATGGTGACCCTGCCGAGGTTCATCAGCATCATCAGCATGGAGATAAATTCCACCATCATCATGGAGGGGAGTGTCATTCAGAATGATTTTAGAAGCTAAAAATATTACATATGGCTATAAAAAAAATCAAGAGCCGGTGATAAAAAACTTTAACCTTGTGGCAAAAAGTCAAGAGCGGGTAGGGATTTTAGCTCCCAGCGGCTTTGGGAAAACCACACTTTGCCAACTGTTATCGGGATATTTGTATCCCAACAGCGGTGAGGTGCTTTTAGATGGTAAACCATTGCCCAAAAAAGGTTATTGCCCTGTACAAATGATATGGCAACATCCGGAAAGAGTGGTAAATCCCCGTATGCGTATGGGGGATACCTTGGAAGAAGGCTTTGAAATTTCATCACGGATAATTGAAGGCTTGGGTATTGAAAAAGATTGGTATAATCGCTATCCCGGGGAAATTAGCGGTGGGGAAATGCAGCGGTTTTGTATTGCCCGTGCCTTGGGTGAAAAAACAAAATTTATCTTAGCAGATGAAATAAGCACCATGCTGGATTTGATTACCCAAAGCCAAATTTGGAATTTTTTACTCCAAGAAGTTGAAGAACGAGGTATTGGACTTATTGCGGTAACCCACAGCGATTCCTTAATGAACAGAGTGGCAACGAGAATAGTTAATTTAGACAGCAATATTGAACAAGATTTGATATAAAACCTCGGATTGTAAAAGATATGATGTGAAATTGTGTGGCAAAAAAATCCCTGAGGTTAAAATTGCTTATTATTGACTTTTTCGGGGAAAATTGATTTTATCCATAGTATTTACAGCTATTTACAGTATGTGCGAGGCTTTTTTGATAAGTAATTAAAATAATGCAATATATCGTAATTAACAATATATCGTAATTAACAATATATCGTAATTAAAATAATGCAATATATCCCAAAATAGCAGAATTAAAATTTTATATGATAAAAAAATCCGAATAGGCATTGGTTTTCACCTTTGCTTATTTGGATTTTATTATATTTTTAGCCTTATAATTGAGAGGGAATTTTAGGATAAGTTATTTGATTATGGCACTATATTTAAGTTTTTTAGGTTAATTTTTCGCTGTTTTTGCGGTGCTTGGGAATATTTGCAAGAGCACAACAGCGGCTATAATGGCAATACTGCCTAAAATTTGACTCACTGTGAGTATCTCTCCCAAAAAAACAGCGGCTAAAATAAGACCAAAGCCAGGTTCTGTGGATGCGGCAATACCTACTTGACCAGGGGTTAAAAATCTCAAGCCACGGGCATAAAAAATAAATGCCAAAATGTAAGGTACTATGGTTGAGGATATTTGCAGAGCTTCTGTGGCTGTGGGTAAACTTTGGGGCGGCTGAAAACACAACATAATAGTGTAACCCACAGCGGAACATAAAAAGCTGTAAAAGGTGATGGTGAAAGAGGAATATTTGGTGGTAATCCCCTTGATGGTAATGGCATATGCTGCGGCACCCACCGCTGCACCAAGAGCTAAAAGCACACCTATAAAGGATATTTGTCCCAAGGTGGCAGTGAAAATATTTAAGGTTAAAATAATCCCAAAAAAAGTAAGCCCCAAGGCTATGGCAATTATTTTGGTTATGGGTTCTTTAAACACAAATATAGAGGCAACCACTACCATGGAGGGGTAAGTATACAGTAAAATAATGGCAATGGAAATATCTAAATATACAAGGCTGAAAAAATAACCCGCAGAATATAAAAACATAACAATCCCTGCAAAAACAATGGTTTTTATATCTTGGATTTCCACTTTAAAAAGTTTTTTGTTGATAATAAACACAACCAAGCCCAAAACCACGGCACAGCCTGTGTTTCTGAGAAAAACTGTAAATAATGGTGCAAGACCGGAGTTTAACAGGGCTTTGCTTAAAATCCCTGTGAGGGCATAACAAAAGCTGGATGCTAAAACCAGACTGAGCCCCTGAAAATTTTTGTTCATAGTGTACTATTTGTAACCTTTCTGTTTTTAGGATTTATTTTATCTATAAGCCATTGCCCTTTTTCCATAAATACCACTCCGCCCAAAACTAAAATACAACCGCAAAATTGCCATGGGGTTAAGGTTTCACCTAAGATAACTATTGCCATGGTAACGCTGAATACAGGGTCTAAGGTAACTACCAAGCTGGCTTCTCCTGCCCCAATATATTGCATACAAACTATGTAAAGTGAATATGCAGTTAAGCCCACCAGTGCCACAATAAAAATAATACCCATGAGCTTGGGTGTCCAATTAAATGTAGCTATTTTGGGGATGCCGACCACAAAAAATATGGGGAAGGCGATGAAATAACCCCAAGAATTTACCGTCCATCCGGAATAGCTGCGGCTGAGTTTTGCTGCCACAATGGTAAATAATGAGCCAAAAAGACCCGAAGCCAACCCAATAATTAAGCCAAAAATAACCGAAGGAATCCCAAATACTTTAAAGGTACTCCCCGCTGCAACACTGCCAATTTTAAATACTTCTATAATTAAAATTACACCCATAAATGCCATGAATGTGGCAATTATTTTAGGGGTGGTGAGTGGTTCTTTTAACATTACCCGAGAAAGCAAAACCGTGAAAACAGGTAATGTGTAAAGTAAAACCGTGGCAATGGCGGCATCTATATAATAAAGTGCACAATAGTTGGTGATGGAGGATAATGCTATACAAGAACCATAGGCAATAAATAAGGGCAAATCTTTTTTCTTGATATTAAAAACATCCCGAGCAAAAAATATAGCGTATAATAGCACTAAAATTCCGGGTATCATCCCACGGCAACACACCACTACTTGCCAAGGAAAGCCCGTGCCGTAAAGGAGTTTACCCAGTATGGGACCCATGGAATAAGCTAAAGCAGATAGCAAACAAAGCGTTATGCCTTTTTGTTTGTTTTTCACTGTAATTTCTCCTTTTTTTTTGCTTTTTTTAACTACGAATTATAGTATATCACTTTATATATAAAATGGTAGATAAAAATGAAAATTTTCATTGAAAACCCAAGGAAATTTGTTTATACTTATATATTATAGAAATAATTAAAAAGAGGTGTGTTTATGAATCCCATTGCTTTTACCATTGGGGGTTGGCCTGTGCGTTGGTACGGAATATCAATTGCCACAGCATTATTGCTGGGGGTTTTTTTAGCTACTTATCTGGGAAAAAAGCGTGGTCTCAACGAGGATAACCTGTGGACTATGGTTCTTTGTGCCATACCTGTTGCAGTTATTGGCTCCAGAATATATTACGTTATTTTTGAATGGTCCCACTATGCTGATAATTTGTGGGAAATTTTTGCCATTTGGCACGGCGGTTTAGCTATCCACGGTACAATTATTGGCGGCACTTTAGCGGTTATTTGCTGCTGTTTGTATTATAAAATGGACTTTTTTGAGGTTGGGGATTGCTTTGCCCCTGCCTTGGTTTTGGGCCAAGCTATTGGCAGGTGGGGAAATTATTTTAACGGTGAGGCACATGGCTATGCCACGGATTTACCCTGGGCAATTAATGTGGATGGGGTGATGGTGCACCCTACATTTTTGTATGAATCTTTATGGGATTTGGGGATATTTATTTTGCTGATGGTTCTGTTTAAAAAGAATAAACAGCGGGGAAATTTGGTTTTGATTTATTTAATGCTTTATTCCGTTGGGCGTTTTTTTATAGAAGTTTTGCGTACCGATAGCTTGATGATAGGGTTTTTGCGTCAGGCTCAGGTTTTTAGCATTACTTTGTTTGTGGTGGCTTTGGCTGTTTATATTTACCGCAATTTTTATAAGGCAAAAAAAGGTTTAAAATAAACTAAAAAGTGGAATAATCATTAAGGAAGTCGGCTTTTTATAATTTTTTATTGAAAAGTCGGAGTTTAATATGAAATGTATAATATATATTTAATCGGATTGATGGGGTCGGGGAAAACTGCCATTGGCAAAATTTTGGCAAAAAAAATTCACCGTCGCTTTGTGGATACCGATGGAAAAATAGAAAAAGAATATAACTTGCCTGTGGCAAAGATTTTTGCCAACATGGGGGAGGCTGCCTTTCGTGATAAAGAAACCGAGGTTCTGCGTGATTTATCTAAGCGGAAAAACCGAGTGGTTTCCACGGGTGGTGGTGCTGTTTTGCGTAAAGAAAACATTGATTTAATGAGAAAAAGCGGCAAGGTAATTTGGCTGAAACGTCGCCCGGAATTAATATTAACCGGTACACGGATTCATTTGCGACCCCTATTGGCAAAAGACCCCAATAAAATTTACGATATTGCCATAGAGAGAGAGCCTCTCTATGAAGCAGCCTGCGATTTTGTGGTAATAAACGAAGGCGATAAACATAAAACCGTAGCGGACATATTAAAAAAGCTGCGAAAATAGGTTTAAAGAACCCTTATTCAGTAACTAAAACCGAAAAAGTATTAAATTAAATACAGAGATTAACATAGTACGAGTTCTATTTTAGTAAAGAAACCCAATCTCCTCCCACCGCAGCAGGGGGAAGTTTGAAGGGGGAGAAGCTCCCACCTTCATTATACTAATAGCAAAAATCTTCGAAATCGGCAAAAGAATTTTTTGGATTTTATTAAAAAAGCTGCGAAAATAAAAAGGAATTTTGTCGCTTTTTTAGGTCTTTTTTCCCTCTGATTTATATATAATTTATATAAACATAATTGGTCGGAGGGTGCTTATGAATTGGGAAGATAGCTTTTACCCTTTGGTTGCCGGGAGTTTTCACCGATTGCCCGAAGAAATAAACGAAAATACTCGCTTTAAAAAAGATTTAAAAGTGGATTCCTTGGGCTTTTTGGAAATGATTTTAAATGTGGAATGCTATTATCACTGTGTTTTAGATGATGAGCTTTTGTCTTTGGTTATCACTGTGGGTGATTTAAAAAGACTTTTAGGTAGAAAAATAGCAGGAATGGTTGGAGTTTATGAGTGATATTTTAAATAAAAAATACCATATAGCCATTATTGGCGGTGGTGCTTCGGGGCTGGCAGCGGCTATTGCTGCGAAAAAAACAGCCACGGCGGATTTATCCGTGGCTGTTTTTGAACGACAACTTAGAGTGGGGAAAAAATTGATAGCCACAGGCAATGGACGCTGCAACTATACCAATGTGAGTACCAAAGCCGAAAATTATAATTTTTCTGCCCGAGAATTTGCAAAAATTGCCTTATCTAAATTTACACCGGAAAATAATATCTCCTTCTTTGAAAAATTGGGGATTTATCCTGATTATGAGGAAAATGGCAAGGTTTACCCTTATAGTCACCAATCATCATCCTTCGTGGATGTGCTGCGGTTCAGTGCTGAAAACTTGGGCATTGAAATAATAACCGAAACTGAGGTACAAGCTGTAAAACCCCATGGCATCTACTTTAAAGTCGCCACTGATATGGGGGATTTTGAAGCGAAAAAAGTTATTTTTGCCACAGGTGGCATGGCTTCCCCGGATTTGGGGGGCACCGTTAAAGGCTATAATTTGGCAAGGAGTATGGGGCACAGTGTTGGTGATTTATCACCTGCATTGGTTCAGATTAAAACCGAAAATGATCTGCCCAAATCTTTAAAAGGTATAAAATTTTGGGGTAATGCCACTTTGAAATCCGCAGATAAAATTTTAGGAGAAGAACAAGGGGAAATATTATTTGCGGAATATGGGCTTTCGGGTTTGCCTATTTTGCAGCTTTCCTGCTATTTGGTGGGACAGCCCTTGGGGGATGTTTGGGTTTTTTTGGATTTTTTCCCTAAAATCAGTAAAAATGAATTAATCGAAATACTTAAGGAACGTCAAAAATTATTGGGACATTTGACTTTGGAAAATTATTTTACGGGATTTATGAATAAAAAAACAGCCCAGCTTTTACTGAAACGCATTTTGGACAGGCAGTTGAGTTTTAAGGTTGAGGATTTATCTACAGAGGATATTTTCCGCATAGCTTCAGGGGTAAAAGGGTTTAAATTAGCTGTGCAGGGTGTTACCGGTTGGAAAAATGCCCAAGTTACCGCCGGTGGTGTGGCAACCGCTGAGGTGTTTAATGAGAGTATGGAAAGTAAAATTGTACAGGGCATATATTTTTGCGGTGAATTGTTGGATGTTAATGGAGATTGCGGCGGCTTTAATTTGCAATGGGCTTGGAGCAGCGGTAGGCTCAGTGGAGAAAGTGCGGTAAAGGCATTGGGTATGGAAAATGATTAGAATAGATGAAATAAAGCTTCCTATAAATTATAGCGATGTTGATTTGTATAATGCCGTTGCCAAACGGCTTAAATCTAAAGTGGGACAATTTAAAAATGTAAAATTGGTGCGGAAGTCCATGGATGCCCGAAAAAAAGAGCAAATTCACTTTGTGGTAGGGGTAACCTTGGATTTTGTGGGAAATGAAGATAAAAAGATTAAGCAGCTAAAAGATAAGAAAATAACTAAAGCTGTAAATTTCTCCTATAAAATGCCCATGGTGGATTATGGTGGCAGATATAGACCTGTGGTGGTTGGTGCAGGGCCATGCGGTATATTTGCCGCTTTGGTTTTAGCTGAAGCAGGGCTTAAACCCTTGGTGATTGAAGGTGGCAAAGATGTTGTTGAGCGTAAAAAAGATGTGGAAAACTTTTGGCAAAAGGGGCTTTTTTCACCTTCCAGCAATGTGCAATTTGGTGAAGGTGGTGCAGGGGCTTTCTCCGATGGGAAGTTAACCACAGGCACTAAGGATTTGCGGCATCGCCGTATTTTGGCGGATTTTGTTAAAGCCGGAGCACCTGAAGAAATATTGTATTTAGCCAAACCCCATATAGGCTCGGATAATTTACCACATGTGGTGGAAAATTTGCGGCGGCGCATAGAGAATTTGGGTGGGGAATATCGTTTTTCTACTTTGTTAAAGGACATAATTGTGGAAAAAAATGCCGTTACAGGTATTGTGGTGGAAAGTGATTTGGGTACGGAAACTTGGGATTGCGACCGCTTGATTTTGGCTTTGGGGCACAGTGCCCGTAATACATATGAAATGCTATACAGCCATGGTGTGGCTATGGAGCCCAAGGCTTTTTCCTTGGGAGTTCGTATTGAACACAGCCAAAGTGCAATAAATATTGCTCAATTTGGGGTAGATGAATTTGGGGCGGCGGATTATAAATTGGCGGTGCATTTGCCCAATGGTCGCTCCGCTTACACTTTTTGTATGTGCCCCGGTGGGGTTGTGGTTGGTGCAGCATCGGAAAATGGTGGTGTGGTAACCAACGGCATGAGTGTTTTTGCCCGAGATGGAGTAAATGCCAACAGTGCTTTGTTAATTGGGGTTACGCCCCAAGATTTTCCCGGGGAGGAGCCTTTGGCGGGAATGCGGTGGCAAAGGGATATTGAGGCAAAAGCTTTTTTGGCAGGGGGCGGTGATTTTGGGGCACCATGCCAAAGATTAGGGGATTTTATGGAGTATCGTCCCAGTTTGAGCTGTGGAAAAATTTTGCCTACATATTTACCACGGGTGCAAATGGGAGAGGTTGCTTCTTGTCTTCCTGATTTTATTGGCGAGAGCATTGCCATGGCTATACCGCTATTGGCAGCTAAGCTAAAAATATTTGATGACCCCGATGCTTTGCTTACCGCACCGGAAACACGCAGCTCTGCCCCTGTGAAAATTCTTAGAGATGAAGGTGGGGAAAGCAGTATAAAGGGGCTTTACCCAGCAGGGGAAGGCAGTGGCTATGCAGGTGGTATTATGTCCTCGGCGGCGGATGGCTTGAAAATTGGAGAAAATGTTTTAAAATTTTAAAATGTCTCTTGTGTAAAACAAGAAACACGGTTACAATATATATATAGGCTGTGGATAAAGTTTGATATTTGGCAAAATCCCTTCCCACCCACTGCTTATGTACATATAGGTACACTGCACAGTGGCTGTTCAGGAGTTTTACCGAATCTAAGCCTTTCTTAACAGCCTGACAATCTGAATTATATAAGGTTACGCAAATTTTTTAGAAACCTAATAACTGTTTTAATTGCTAACTAAAACCAAATATTTGATATGAGGTGATTTTATGAAAAAATTTATTGGTATTCTCTTGGGAGTGTTGGCATTGTGTGTTTCTGTGGCGGCATTTATCTATGTTTTTAATGATAAGGAATGTTGCCCCTGTAAAAAGGTAAAAGAATTTTTCACCGAAAAAGATTTCACTGTTCTTCCTATGGAAGAGGATGCTGAGGTTTAATTTTAGGTGAATAATACATTTCCGTGGAAGCAATTACAAATGCCCTATGAATTTTTAATGGCGGTTCTTGCTTTTATAAACTTATATTTTTATTATTTTGAATTTACCGGCGCATTGGATCCTCAAGGGGTTGAGGTGGCTCATGTTATTGATATTGCTACGATTGTGATTTTTTCCCTTGATTATTTAGTGCGGCTTTATTTAGCCAAAGATAAAAAACATTATTTACGGCACAATGTTTTGGACCTTATTGCTTTGATTCCTTTAAATCCTGTATTTAGAGGGGCAAGGCTGTTTCGTTGTGTGGTGCTTTTTGCCAGATTTTTTAAAAGGCTCCGTTCTTTTAGTTCGGTAAATATGTTTCTTTATGTTTCTTTTGGCACTATTGTTGTGCTTTTAACCTCGGCTTTATTGGTGGCTCCCTTGGAAGGAATGACTTTTTTTGAAGGAATTTGGTGGGGGGTTGTAACCATAGCCACTGTGGGATATGGGGATTTTATTCCTGTTACCACTCCGGGGCGGATAATTGCCATGGTTTTAATGTTTACCGGTATTGGTTTTTTGAGTTTTTTAACAGGTACTGTTACCACCCATTATGTAAATGCCCGTATGGAAAGGGTGAGTATTCATTCCCAGCGTGGCATTATAAAGCATTATCAAAAACAACTTTATCATTTTGATGATATGACGGGTAAGGATATAGATGATATGTGCCATGCTTTAAATGCCTTGAAAAGCCAAGATTTAAAGGAAAAGGCGGCTAAGGAAAAGCCTAAAACCATTGGTGACTGATTATTTTAGATTTTAACAAATTCTGGTATTGAGATAAAACTTTGAGTTTTTTGAAATATAATATGGAAAAGATAAGGAAATTGCAGTTTTTGGGAATTTGTCGGTATATGTGATTTTATAAAGCTATGGGTAAAATATTTGGTTTATTGGTCTATATATAAGGAAGAAAAAAATAAATAATTATATTGGGGTTGCCCAGAGTCCACTTGAGTTTTTTATTGAAGTGAATCCTTTTCATTAGACATATGTTTTGTTTAACGAAAGGGATTCACTTTAATTTTTATTTAGGGGCTTTTTTATGGTTAAATAAAGGGTAAAGCCATATTTTTTAATATTAAGAAGTGATGCAATAATAGAGTAAGGCATATTTTTTATTTAAGGGTATAATTTGGCAATAATTGGAGAACATAATTTAGGCTTTGGATAAAGTCTGATATTCGGCAAAATCCCTTCATCGTGACCGCTTATGTACATTTAAGTACACTGCACGTCCCCGATTCCGTGAGTTTTGCCGAATCTAAGCCTTTCTTCAAAGCCTATGATTAGGATAAAGTCTGATATTCGGCAAAATCCCTTCATCGTGACCGCTTATGTACATTTAAGTACACTGCACGTCCCCGATTCCGAGAGTTTTACCGAATCTAAGCCTTTCTTCACAGCCTATGATTAGGATAAAGTCTGATATTCGGCAAAATCCCTTCTCAGCCACTGCTTATGTACATCTATGTACACTGCATAGCCGCTGCTCAGGGAGTTTTGCCGAATCTAAGCCTTTCTTAACAGTCTGACAATCTGAGAACATAATTTTGACTGTTTTATTTTTTTAAGTTTTTTAAGATTAAGGTTGACAATTTTGCTTAGTAATGGTATTATATTATAATGCCTTATTTATACAATAGGTACAATAGGCATTGAAATTTGATAATTTTCCATGAGGTGGCTGTCCGGTTTTATTAAGGCTAATTGCCAATGAAACAATTTCTCGGGCTTGCGGTAAGGCGAGAAATGGACACTTCGGGGTCTTGCGGTAAGGCTTTGAAAAGTCTCTCTTAATTAAATATTTGAGAGGTGGTTTGCTACATGTCTAATGACGGACTTGGAGTGATAAAGCGAAGAGATTATTCCAGAATCAAAGAAGTCCTGGAAATGCCTGATTTGATTGAGATACAAAAGCGATCATATCAGTGGTTTTTGGATGAAGGGCTGAAAACGATTTTTGAGGATATTTCTCCTATTCAAGATTTTACGGGTAAAATGTCTTTGGAATTCATTGACTATGCCTTGGGCGAAGAAAAGTATAGTGTGGAAGAATGTAAAGACAGGGATTCTACCTATGCCGCACCTTTAAAGGTTAAGGTTCGCTTAATCAATAAGGAAACAGGCGAAGTTAAAGAACAAGAAGTGTTTTTGGGGGATTTCCACCTGATGACAGACCGTGGCACCTTTATTGTTAATGGTGCAGAGCGTGTTATTGTTAGCCAGTTGGTGCGTTCACCCGGTGTTTATTTAAGTCACAATAAAGATTCTAACAGTGGTGCGGATATTTATGGTGCTACCATTATACCTAACCGTGGTGCTTGGTTGGAATATGAAACCGATGCTGCAGGTTCTATTTATGTAAGAATAGACAGAACCAGAAAACTCCCTGCCACTGTTATTTTAAGAGCAATGGGTTTGGGTAGTGATGAAGAAATTTTGGCTCTATCCGGGGATAATCCCCATGTTATTGCTACTTTGGAAAAAGATAGCACCAATAACGAATCTGAAGCCTTGATTGAAATTTATAAAAAATTACGCCCCGGTGAGCCACCAACTGTGGATTCGGCTCGCAGTCTTTTATACACCCTTTTCTTTGACCCCAAACGTTATGATTTGGGCAATGTGGGTCGCTATAAATTGGATAAAAAATTAGGCCATGGCATTTTTAAAAGAATAAATGCCGAAGGCAAAGTTTGGGATGATGAAACCCAAGCATACCTTGATTATGAAGGCAATATCGAAAAAGTGCGGAATGATTATATTAAATATTTAACCCGTGCTGACATTTTTGAAACCTTTAAAAAGTTTTTACTCTTGATGGATGGTGTTTTAGAACCTGATGACATCGACCATTTGGGCAATCGCCGCTTACGTTGCGTAGGTGAGTTATTGCAAAATCAATTCAGAATCGGGCTTTCCCGTATGGAAAGAGTAGTTAAGGAAAGAATGACTATTCAAGATACTGAATCTATTACCCCTCAGGTTTTAATTAATATTCGCCCTGTGGTGGCAGCTTTAAAAGAATTTTTTGGTTCCAGCCAGTTATCCCAATTTATGGACCAAAATAATCCCTTGGCTGAATTAACACACAAACGTCGTCTTTCTGCACTGGGCCCCGGTGGTCTTTCTCGGGAAAGGGCAGGGTTTGAGGTTCGTGACGTTCACCATTCTCACTACGGCAGAATGTGCCCCATTGAAACCCCTGAAGGTCCTAATATTGGGCTTATTGGCTCCTTGAGTACATTTGCTCGGATTAATACCTATGGCTTTATTGAAACTCCTTATCGTAAAGTTGATAAGGAACTAAATGTGGTTACAAAAACCATTGATTATCTTACTGCGGATGTGGAAGATAATTATGTTGTAGCCCAAGCCAATGAACCTTTGGATGCCGAAGGTCACTTTGAACATGAAAGGGTTAATGTGCGTTTTGGGCATGAAATTACTTCTATGCCCCCGAACCGTGTTGACTATATGGATGTTAGTCCTAAGCAGGTTATTTCTGTTGCTGCTGGGCTTATTCCTTTCTTGGAACATGATGATGCCAACCGTGCTTTGATGGGTGCTAATATGCAACGTCAGGCTGTTCCCCTTTTGCGTACCGAAGCTCCTTTTGTGGGCACGGGGTTAGAAGGTAAAACTGCGGTTGATTCCCGTGTTGTGGAAGTGGCTAAAGAAGCCGGTGTTATCCATCGGGTTGATGGGGACACCATTGTGGTAAAACATGAAGATGGCTCTTTAGAGGAGCATCATCTTTCTAAATACAAACGCTCCAACCAAGGAACTTGCGTAAACCAACGTCCCATTGTGCACAAAGGTGCAGTGGTGGAAAAAGGGCAGGTTTTGGCTGATGGCCCTGCCACAGACCGTGGGGAGTTGGCACTTGGACGCAATGTGGTTATTGCCTTTATGACATGGGAAGGCTATAACTATGAAGATGCTATACTTTTAAGTGAAAAATTAGTGAGAGATGATTATTTCACCTCTATACATATTGAAGAATACGAGTGCGATGCCCGTGATACCAAGCTTGGCCCTGAAGAAATAACTCGGGATATTCCCAATGTTGGGGATGAAATTTTAAAAGATTTGGACGCCAGCGGTGTTATCCGCATTGGTACAGAGGTGCGTTCCGGTGATATTTTGGTAGGAAAAGTTACACCCAAGGGTGAAACAGAGCTTACTGCGGAAGAACGCTTGCTCCGTGCGATATTCGGTGAAAAAGCCAGAGAAGTTAGGGATACATCTTTACGTGTTCCCCATGGTGAAAATGGTAAAGTTGTTGATATTAGGGTATTTACCAGAGCCAATGGTGATGAGCTTTCCCCCGGGGTTAATAAGCTTGTTCGTGTTTATGTAGCACAGAAACGTAAAATTTCTGTTGGTGATAAAATGGCAGGTCGCCATGGTAATAAAGGGGTGGTATCACGTATACTTCCCGAAGCTAATATGCCTTTTCTTCCCGATGGTACCCCTGTTGATATCGTGCTGAATCCTCTTGGTGTTCCCTCTCGTATGAACATTGGGCAGGTTTTGGAGTGTCACTTGGGTTGGGCTGCTAAAAATTTGGGTATCCATGTGGCTACCCCGGTGTTTGACGGTGCTAACGAAGAAGATATTGTGGGTGCTTTGGAAGAAGCCGGTTTGGATTACACCGGTAAAACTATATTGAGGGATGGCCGTACCGGTTTGCCCTTTGATAACCCCGTTACCGTTGGTATTATGTATATGCTGAAGCTTCACCATCTTGTGGATGATAAAATTCATGCTCGTTCTACTGGCCCTTATTCCCTCGTTACCCAGCAGCCATTGGGCGGTAAAGCTCAGTTTGGCGGACAGCGTTTCGGCGAAATGGAAGTTTGGGCTTTAGAAGCCTATGGTGCTGCTTATACCTTACAGGAAATTTTAACGGTAAAATCCGATGACGTGATTGGTCGTGTTAAAACTTATGAAGCCATTGTTAAAGGTGAAAATGTTCCCGAACCCGGTCTTCCGGAATCCTTTAAGGTTTTAATTAAAGAATTACAAAGCTTGTGCTTAGATGTTAAAGTATTATCTGCCAATGATGAAGAGATTGAAATTCGTGACCTTGACGATGATTTAGATATTCCCAATGAACGTATGGATTATAATGAAGATTTGACCAAGGGGGGCGGTTCTCGTTTCCGTGCCGACGCTGCTGTTGTAGTAGATGAAACCGGTGAGGAAATAGGAAACTTTGAAAACTCTGATGATAATGACGCTGCTGATGAAAATATGTCCTTAAATGAAATGGAGGATATTGATATTGACATTGACGCAGATTTGGATGTTTTAGAAGGATTGGGCCTTGACGACAGTGATTTGGATGAATTAGTTCTCGACGATATTGACACTGTGGATGATGACCTTTAATGCCGAGCTAATCCGGGAATGAAGGGAGATATGACCATTGATAGATGTAAGAAATTTTGATCGTATGCGTATTGGCCTTGCCTCTAAAGAACAGATTTTAGAGTGGTCTTACGGTGAGGTTAAAAAACCTGAAACAATAAATTATAGAACACTAAAACCCGAAAGGGACGGACTTTTTTGTGAACGCATATTCGGACCCCAAAAGGACTGGGAATGTCATTGCGGTAAATATAAAAGAGTTCGTTATAAAGGCGTTGTTTGCGAACGGTGCGGCGTGGAAGTAACCCGTGCCAAGGTGCGTAGAGAACGTATGGGCCATATTGAATTGGCCGCCCCTGTATCACACATTTGGTATTTTAAAGGTATTCCCAGCAGAATGGGGCTTTTATTGGATATGTCCCCCCGTTCTTTGGAAAAAATTCTCTATTTTGTTTCTTATGTGGTTTTGGATAGCGGCGAAACTCCGTTGGTTAATAAACAACTCCTCACAGAAACCGAATACAGAGAAGCCAGAGATGAATACGGTGATGGATTTAAAGCCGGCATGGGTGCTGAAGCCGTAAAAGATATGCTAAAATCCCTTAATTTGGAATCTTTGGCCAAGGAATTAAGAGATGAATTTAAGGAAGTTACCGGTCAACGCCGTATTCGTGCCATTCGTCGCTTAGAAGTGGTGGAAGCCTTTTTAAGCTCCGGGAATAAGCCTGAATGGATGGTTCTTGATGTGGTGCCGGTTATTCCTCCGGAAGTTCGCCCCATGGTGCAGTTGGACGGCGGCAGATTTGCCACATCTGACTTAAACGACCTTTACAGAAGGGTTATTAACAGAAATAACCGCTTAAAAAGACTTTTGGATTTAGGCGCACCGGATATTATTGTGCGGAATGAAAAACGTATGCTTCAAGAAGCAGTTGATGCTTTGATAGATAATGGCCGCCGTGGTCGCCCTGTGACAGGCCCCGGGAACAGACCTTTGAAATCTTTGAGTGATATGCTTAAAGGTAAGCAAGGGCGTTTCCGCCAAAACTTACTGGGTAAACGTGTGGACTATTCCGGTCGTTCCGTTATTGTGGTTGGTCCGGAATTAAAAATGCACCAATGCGGTTTACCTAAGGAAATGGCTTTGGAGCTTTTTAAACCATTTGTAATGAAATGCTTGGTTAAAGATGGCTTGGCACATAATATTAAAAGTGCAAAACGCATGGTTGAGCGGGTTCGCCCCGAGGTTTGGGATGTTTTGGAAGAAGTAATTAAAGACCATCCCGTACTTTTAAACCGTGCACCTACACTTCATAGATTGGGTATTCAGGCTTTTGAGCCTACACTGGTTGAAGGCAGAGCTTTGCAGATACATCCTTTGGTTTGTACTGCTTACAATGCGGACTTTGACGGTGACCAAATGGCTGTACACGTACCTTTATCTGCGGAAGCCCAAGCTGAAGCTCGTTTGCTTATGCTTTCTTCTTATAATATTCTCAACCCCAAAGACGGTCATCCCGTTGCTGTGCCTACCCAAGATATGGTTCTTGGCTCCTATTATCTTACGGCTTTAAGCGAAGGAGCTAAGGGTGAAAACAAATGCTATTGCAGCTTTGATGAAGCTTTTATGGCATATCAAAACGACGACCTTGACCTTCATGCTGAAAT
The DNA here is from genome assembly GCA_036644995.1 of Clostridiales bacterium. GTDB lineage: Bacteria > Bacillota > Dehalobacteriia > UBA7702 > UBA7702 > Cryptoclostridium. Next base: position 94,088 of record JAVXOZ010000002.1, read on the forward strand.
TGAAATCATTAAGCCCAAAGAATGGGATTATATGATGGTTAAAAAGCAAAGGGTTGAATTTGAAAAACGTGAAAACGGTTTATTTAACCGTGTGCGTACCACTGTTGGCAGAATGATTTTCAATTATAATATTCCTATCCCCAGAGAAATGGGTTACTATAATTGTGAGATTGATAAAAAGACTTTGGGTAATATCGTGGATCGCTGTTATCGCATTATGGGTATTTCCAAAGCCGCAAATTTACTGGATGGGATTAAATCCATGGGTTATTCCACTTCTACCCAAGCAGGTATCACCGTTGGGTTGCAGGATATTAAAGTTCCAGCCAGAAAAAAAGAAATTATGGCTACTGCGGATAAAGACGTAGCTGTGGTTGAAGATTTGTTCCGCCGTGGTTTAGTTACGGAAAATGAACGTTATAATAAAGTTATTGAAATTTGGACTGCTGCCACCGATGAAGTTACCGGCGAATTGATGGGAAGCCTTGATAAATTTAATCCTATTTATATGATGGCAAATTCCGGTGCCCGTGGTAATGTTCAGCAAATTCGACAACTGGCAGGTACCCGTGGTTTGATGGCTGACCCATCCGGAAAAATCATTGACTTACCAATTAAAGCTAACTTCCGTGAAGGCCTTAATGTTTTGGAATTCTTTATTTCCACACATGGTGCCAGAAAAGGGTTGGCAGATACTGCATTGCGTACCGCCGACTCCGGTTATTTAACACGCCGTCTTGTTGACGTTGCCCAAGAAGTTATTGTAAGGGAAGATGATTGCGGTTGCACAACGGGTATTTGGGTTGAAGAAATACCCAATATCGAACCCCTTTCCGAACGTGTGGAAGGCAGAGTTGCTGCGGCTGATTTGATTAATGAGCATACCGGCGAAGTTATTGTTGCCGCCGGTGAGGAGTTCTTGGATACTCATCTACCTATTATTGATGCTTATATGGCAACCTTACCTCCGGAAAAACGCACTGTAAATATTCGCTCGGTGCTGACCTGCAAGAGCCGTTATGGTGTTTGTAAAAAATGCTATGGCAGAAATCTTGCCACCGGTTCCATGGTTGATATCGGTGAAGCTGTTGGTACCATTGCCGCTCAATCCATTGGTGAGCCGGGTACTCAGTTAACCATGCGTACTTTCCATACCGGTGGTGTTGCCGGTGATGATATTACTCAAGGTTTGCCCCGTGTTGAAGAATTGTTTGAAGCCAGAAAACCGAAATTCCAAGGTTTGCTAACGGAAGTTGACGGTACTGTGCATTTGGAAGATTATAAAAATCAACGCAAAATTATCATTATGGATAAAGGTGAAGAAAAAGCAGCTTATTTGGCTCCTTACAATTCCCGCATCAAGATTAAAGAAGGGGATTTTGTGGAAGCCGGTGATGTTTTGACCGAAGGTTCCATTAACCCCCATGATGTATTGAAGGTTAAAGGGGTAAAAGGTGTTCACCAATATTTATTACAGGAAGTTCAAAGTGTTTACCGTTTGCAAGGTGTTGATATCAACGATAAACATATTGAAATAATGGTTCGCCAAATGTTGAAAAAGGTGCGCATTGAAGAAACCGGCGATGGTGATATGCTACCCGGTGCTTTGGTGGATGCCAATGGCTTCGAAAAGAAAAATGAAGAACTCATTGCCCAAGGTTTGGAACCTGCCACTGCTTCCCCTGTTTTACTGGGTATTACCAAGGCGGCTTTGGCTACGGAATCCTTCCTTTCTGCGGCATCTTTCCAAGAAACCACTCGTGTTTTAACCGATGCCGCCATTAAAGGCAAAGTTGATCCCTTAATCGGTTTGAAAGAAAATGTTATTATCGGTAAATTAATTCCTGCGGGCACCGGTATGCATTGTTATCGTGATGTGGAAATTCAAAGTATCGAAGAAAGCTTGGCAGGCCCTGCTGTGGTTATTGAAGAAGAAGGTGCCCTTGGTGAAGTAATTCAGGAAGGTGCCCAAAGCGTGATATCCGAGAATATTGAGACTGTTGTACCCGAAAAAATAGGGGAAATAGGCGAGATTGATCCCGGTGAAATATTGCTTGACAATAAAACCTTAGAGTGATATACTAATCCATGCGCCTTTTCTATGGTGGGTGAACTCTGCCATTTTAGGAGGTAAAATATGGATTATGATATTATTCGCACTGCCAAGAAGGTAGTGGGAACAAAACAAACCATGAAGATGGTTGAAAAACACCTGTGTAACAGGGTAATTATAGCGGATGATGCACGGCCGGAAATCCTCGCTCCGTTGCTTTCACTTTGTGAAAAAAACGGAGTTGAGGTTCTGACTGTGGATAGCATGGATTTTTTAGGCGAGCTTTGTGGCATAAAAATCGGTGCGGCATCAGCCGGAATTATATAAATTTTTGTCAATATTTAACAAATTATAAAATATTTAAACTATTGTGAGGAGGTGGAATTTTGCCTACAATTAGCCAATTAGTTCGGAACAGCAGAAAGGTCATAGAAAAGAAATCTACTGCACCTGCATTAAAAGAATGCCCCCAAAAACGTGGTGTTTGTACCAGAGTGTATACAACTACACCTAAAAAACCTAACTCTGCTTTGAGAAAAGTTGCCAGGGTTCGTCTTACCAATGCGATGGAAGTTACCGCTTATATACCCGGCATCGGTCATAATCTCCAAGAGCACTCGGTTACCCTTATTCGTGGCGGCAGGGTCAAAGACCTTCCCGGTGTTCGTTACCATATAATTCGTGGTACACTGGATACCGCAGGTGTTGCCGATCGTGGACATTCACGTTCTAAATACGGAACAAAACGTCCTAAAGCCAAAGCAGCAAAGAAATAAGTAAGAACTGAGAATTGAGTTCAAAGGAGGGAATCAAATGCCCAGACGGGGTAATATTAAAAGAATAGAAGTTTTACCGGATCCTGTATATAATAGTGTAGTATTGAGTAAATTTATCAATCAAATCATGTTGGACGGTAAAAAAGGTCAGGCTGAAAAGATTGTTTATGGTGCCTTCGATATCATTAAAGAAAAAACCGACAAGGATCCCTTGGAAGTTTTTGAAGAAGCATTAAACAATGTTATGCCTGTTTTAGAAGTAAAAGCAAGACGTGTCGGTGGTGCTAACTATCAAGTTCCCATCGAAGTTCGCACAGATAGACGCCAAACCTTAGGTATTCGTTGGATTGTTATGTTTTCCAGAAAACGTGGCGGTAAAACCATGGTAGAAAAGGTTGCCGGCGAACTGATGGATGCAGCCAATAGTACGGGTGCTTCCGTGAAAAAACGTGAAGACACTCATAAAATGGCTGAAGCCAACAAGGCTTTCGCACATTTCAGATGGTAAATCGGCGTCAGCGTAAGTTGGAGGAAATCAATGAGACAGTATAGCCTCGAGAAAACGAGAAATATCGGTATCATGGCTCACATCGATGCCGGTAAAACGACTACAACTGAAAGAATGTTGTATTACACAGGTAGAGTTCATCGTATTGGTGAAACACATGACGGTTCTGCCACCATGGATTACATGGCACAAGAACAAGAACGTGGCATTACCATTACCTCTGCTGCTACTACCTGTATTTGGAAAGATCATAGAGTTAACATTATAGACACACCCGGACATGTGGACTTCACCGTAGAGGTAGAACGTTCTTTAAGAGTTCTTGATGGAGCTGTTGCGGTATTTTGTTCTGTTGGTGGTGTTGAGCCCCAATCTGAAACAGTTTGGCGTCAAGCAGACCGTTATGGAGTTCCCAGAATTGCCTTTATTAACAAAATGGATCGTGTTGGTGCGGATTTTTATCGTGGTGTCAACATGATAAGGGAAAGATTGGGAGCACACGCTGTGCCCATTCAGATTCCCATTGGTTCTGAAGAAGATTTTAGCGGAATTATTGATTTAATCAGTATGGAAGCCGATATTTTTGAAGGCGAAAAAATTGTTGAACATATGCCTATTCCCGATGATATGAAAGAAAAGGCAATGGAATCCAGGGAAGAAATGCTTGAATCTTTATCTGAATATGATGATGATTTAATGGAAATGGTTTTGGATGAGAAAGAAATTTCTTCTGAAAAAATTATGGATGTTATCAGAAAAGCTACCATAGCTGTGCAGATGACTCCTGTTCTTTGTGGTTCTGCTTTCAAAAATAAAGGTGTTCAACCTTTACTTGATGCTATTATAGAATACTTACCTTCACCTTTGGATGTGCCCGCTATCACCGGTTTTGACCCCGATAGTGAGGAAGACACTGTGAGAGAAGCTTCAGATGATGAACCTTTCAGTGGCTTGGCATTTAAAATTGTGGCTGACCCCTTTGTTGGTAAGCTTACATTCTTCCGTGTTTATTCCGGCAGCTTAAAGAGCGGTTCTTATGTTTATAATTCCAGTAAGGATAAAAAAGAACGTATTGGTCGCCTTTTGCAAATGCATGCTGAAAAAAGAGAAGATATTGATGAATGTTTTTCCGGTGATATTTTAGCCGCAGTTGGCTTGAAATTCACCACCACAGGCGATACTCTTTGTTCATACGATCATCCTGTAATTTTGGAAAGTATGGATTTTCCTGAACCGGTTATCGATATTGCTATCGAACCTAAAACCACCGCAGATCAGGAAAAAATGAGTTTAGCTTTACAAAAATTATCTGAAGAAGATCCCACATTCCGTGTACATACAGATACAGAAACCTGTCAAACCATTATTTCCGGTATGGGCGAATTGCACTTGGAAATTATTGTTGACCGCTTACTGAGAGAATACAGAGTAGACGCCAATGTTGGTAAACCCCAGGTTGCTTATAGAGAAACCATTAGGAAAGTATCTAAAGCAAATACTAAGTTTGCTCGGCAGAGTGGTGGTCATGGTCAATATGGTCATTGCGTTGTGGAATTTTCACCCCAAGAACCCGGTGAAGGTTTCCTCTTTGAAAGCAAAATCGTTGGTGGTGTGGTTCCCAAGGAATTTATTCCCCCCATCGAAGCCGGGATCAAAGAAGCAATGCAGAATGGTGTTTTAGCAGGATTCCCTGTTGTAGATATAAAAGCCACCTTGGTAGATGGCTCTTACCATGAAGTTGACTCTTCGGAAATGGCCTTTAAAATTGCAGGCTCTATGGCTTTTAAAGAAGCTGCTAATAAAGGTCAACCCGTTTTATTAGAACCCATATTCAAATTGGAAGTCGTTGTTCCTGAAGAATATATGGGTGACGTTATTGGTGATATCAATTCCCGTCGTGGACGCCTTGAAGGTATGGAAGCATTGAATAATATGCAAACTATCCGTGGGTTTGTTCCTCTTTCCGAAATGTTTGGATATGCCACAGATTTGCGCTCTAAAACTCAAGGTAGAGGCACTTATGTTATGCAGTTTGCACATTACGAAGAGGTACCCAAAAATATCGCTGAAACTGTTATCGAAAAATATAAAGGTTAATTTTAAACTTTCAATATTATTTTAAAAGAATTCCTTAAGGAGGAAAATTACAATGGCTAAACAAAAGTACGAAAGAACAAAACCCCATGTAAACATCGGCACTATTGGTCACGTTGACCATGGTAAGACCACCTTAACCGCTGCAATCACCACCTGTATAGCAACAGCCGGTGGCGCAGAATTAAGAAGTTATGCCGATATTGATGCTGCTCCCGAAGAAAGAGAACGTGGTATCACAATTAACACAGCTCACGTTGAATATGAAACCGAAGCTCGCCATTATGCTCACGTTGACTGCCCCGGCCATGCTGACTATGTTAAAAACATGATTACCGGTGCTGCTCAAATGGACGGTGCAATCTTGGTTGTATCCGCTGCTGATGGTCCTATGCCTCAAACCCGTGAACATATCCTCTTGGCTCGCCAAGTTGGTGTTCATTATATCGTAGTATTCTTAAATAAAGCTGACCAAGTTGACGATGAAGAATTGATGGAATTGGTAGAAATGGAAGTTCGTGAATTATTGAACGAATATGATTTCCCCGGTGACGATATTCCCATTGTATCCGGTTCCGCTTTAAAAGCCGGCGAATGTGCTTGCGGCAAAAGAGATTGTCAATGGTGCGGTCCTATCTGGAAATTAATGGACGAAGTTGATGCTTATATCCCCACACCCGAACGTGATATGGACAAACCTTTCTTGATGCCTATTGAAGACGTTTTCACCATTACCGGTCGTGGTACAGTTGTAACCGGTAGAGTTGAACGTGGTCAAGTTAAGATTGGTGATAACATTCAAATCGTTGGTTTATCCGAAGAACCCAAAGCTACTGTTTGTACCGGCGTAGAAATGTTCCGCAAAATGATGGATTACGCTGAAGCCGGCGACAATATTGGTTGCTTGCTCCGTGGTATTGAACGTAAAGAAGTTGAACGTGGTCAGGTATTGGCTAAACCCGGTACCATTCATCCTCATACCAAATTTGAAGGTGAAGTTTACGTATTAACCAAAGAAGAAGGCGGACGTCATACTCCTTTCTTCAATGGATACAGACCCCAGTTCTATTTCAGAACAACTGATGTTACCGGTGTTGCAAACCTTCCTGAAGGCGTTGAAATGGTAATGCCCGGTGATAACATCAAAATGACCATTGAATTGATTACCCCCATTGCTATTGAAGAAGGTTTACGCTTCGCTATTCGTGAAGGCGGCAGAACCGTTGGCTCCGGTGTTGTATCCGGGGTTATCGAATAATAGTATTGTAAAGAATTGGCCCGGAGAGGGCTTAGACCTTCTCCGGCATTTCCCTGCTTGGGTATTGCCCTTGCAGATAATAAATAACCGCCTGATAAGCAATGATGTGAGAGATTGCGTTGCAAGTATCGTACCTGCACTTTTGAGCACCGCTGTTGGGAATTGATTCCTTGTTGAACTTACATGAACTTAATGGCATGGCAAAAGTAAACAACGGTAACTTTCACTGAGCGAGTCTGGCAATCGGGCGAAATAGGAGGTTAAGACTTTAACATGGCACAACAAAAAATAAGAATTAAATTAAGAGCTTTCGACCATAAGCTTCTCGACCAATCGGCAGAAAGAATTGTGGAAACCGCCAAAAAAACCGGTGCTACAATTTCCGGACCCATTCCGCTGCCTACCGAGAAGAGTATTTATACGATTTTGCGTTCTCCTCACGTTAACAAAGATTCACGTGAACAATTTGAAATGAGAACCCACAAAAGATTAATCGATATTATGAATGCATCTTCCAAAACCGTGGATTCGCTTATGCGTTTAGATCTCCCCACCGGGGTAGATATTGAAATAAAGCTGTAAAAATCATGATGTTTGTCTAAGGGTATTTGAAAATGCCCAAAAATACAGGCGAGCAATGTCGGGAAACCGGCACCTACGAATGGAAAGAGAGGTGTAACCATGACACAGAAGGTCATTATGGGGAAAAAAGTTGGAATGACTCAGATTTTCGCTGAAGATGGAAAAATCATTCCCGTTACCGTTGTTGAAGCGGCCCCCAGTGTCATCGTACAAATCAAAAAAGAAGCCACTGATGGTTATCAGGCTATTCAGTTGGGTTTCGACACATTAAGAGCAAGCTTAGTAAATAAACCGCAAAAAGGTCATTTTGCTAAAGCAGACAAAGAACCTACCCGCTACTTGAGAGAGTTCCGTGTGGAGGATGCTGCCCAATATACTTTGGGTCAGGAGTTCACCTTGGAACAATTTGCAGAAGGCGAAAAAATTGACGTAACCGGCACCTCAAAGGGTAAAGGTTTTTGTAGTACCATTAAAATATGGCATTTTGCCCGAGGCCCTATGAGTCATGGCTCCAAGAATCACCGTAGACCTGCTTCTGCCGGTGCAAAGGGTCCTGCCAGAGTTTTTAAAGGCAAAAAATCCCCGAAACGCCATGGTAATTACAGAGTTACCATACAAAATTTAGAAGTAGTAAAAGTGGTTCCGGAAAACAACCTTCTTTTGATTAAAGGTTCCATTCCCGGAGCGAAAAAATCCTTAGTCATCGTGAGAAATGCAGTAAAAGCATAAGTGATTAAGACGGAAAGGAGGAGAATAAATGCCTAATATTAAGGTTTACAACATGGACGGCAATGAAGTTGGCGAAATGGAACTTAGCGCTGCTGTCTTTGAAGCTAAAGTTAATATTCCCTTAATGCACCAAGCCGTTGTTAACACATTGGCCTCGGAAAGAAGGGGAACCCACGAAACAAAAACCAGAAGCTACGTATCCGGTTCTACCAAAAAACCATGGAGACAAAAAGGTACAGGTCGTGCTCGTGTTGGTACTCGCACAAACCCTGTATGGACCGGTGGCGGTATTGCTTTTGGTCCTCATCCCAGAGAATATGGTTTCAAAATGCCGAAGAAAATGCGTAAAGCAGCTTTGCGTTCGGCTTTGACCGATAAATTTAACTGTGGCGATATACTCGTTTTTGAGGATTTTGCTATGGAAGCTCCCAAAACCAAATTTGTAACTGAAATTTTGAAGAAATTTGAAGTTAATAATGCACTTTTTGTTTTGGGTGAATTTGATGAAAATATTGTAAAAAGCGTAAGAAACATCAACGGTGTTTGCCCTGTGGAATTTACAGGGATAAATGTTTACAATGTTTTGGGTTCAAAAAAACTCATTATGACCAAGGCTGCCATAGCCAAGGTTGAGGAGGTGCTTGGTTCATGAGAGAGTATGATATTTTAGTGAAACCTTTGGTTTCAGAAAAGTCCATGATGCTCATGGCTGAAAACAAGTATTCCTTTGAAGTTGCAAAGAATACTAATAAAATTGAAATTAAGAACGCCGTGGAAAAAATGTTTGATGTTAAGGTTGAAAACGTTACCACCAGGACTATCCGTGGCAAGATTAAAAAGCAAGGCCGTTATGAAGGTAAAAGACCCGATAAGAAAAAGGCCATTGTAACCCTGAAAGACGGCGACAAAATTCAAGTTTTTGAAGGCCTATAATTAAGGAGGAGTAAAAAAATGGGAATTAAAAAATACAATCCGACTTCTCCGGGTCGCCGGGGAATGACGGTTTCCACCTTCGAGGAAATTACTAAGACAGAGCCTGAAAAAAGCCTGACTGTTCCCTTGAAAAACAAAGGTGGTAGAAACAACCAAGGTCGTATGACCATGCGTCACCAAGGTGGCGGACATAAAAGATTATATCGTATAATTGATTTTAAAAGAAATAAAGATCAAATACCGGCAAAAGTTGCCGCCATCGAATATGATCCTAATCGTACGGCTAATATAGCATTATTACATTATTTAGACGGTGAAAAAGCATATATATTAGCTCCTCAAGGCTTAAAAGTTGGGGATACAATTATTTCCGGTGCCGGTGCTGATATTAAAGTTGGTAACGCAATGCCGTTAATCAACGTTCCCGTTGGTACCTATGTTCATAATATTGAGCTTTACCCCAAAGGCGGAGCAAAAATGGTTCGTTCTGCAGGAGCAGGAGCTCAGTTAATGGCAAAAGAAGGCAATTATGCCACACTCCGTTTACCCTCAGGCGAAATGCGTATGGTGCGAGTTGAATGCAAAGCTACCATTGGTCAGGTGGGTAATGAAGATCAGGAAAACATTACTATCGGTAAAGCCGGTCGCAACCGTTGGAAAGGCATTCGCCCTGCCAACCGTGGTGTTGTAATGAATCCCTGTGACCATCCCCATGGTGGTGGTGAAGGTCGTTCGCCGGTTGGTCGTGCGCCTGTAACCCCTTGGGGCAAACCTGCACTTGGTGCTAAAACCCGCAACAAGAAAAAAGCTTCTAGCAAGTTAATTGTTAAGGCAAGAGGATAATAGGAGGAAGGAGGCAAATAAATGGCCAGATCACTTAAAAAAGGCCCTTATTGCGAAGCCAAACTTTTGGCTAAGGTGGAGAAGATGAACGAAGACAATGACAAACAGGTCATCAAAACCTGGTCTCGTCGTTCCACCATCTTCCCTCAAATGATTGGGCATACCATTGCAGTCCATGACGGCAGAAAACATGTACCCGTTTATGTAACCGAAGATATGGTGGGACATAAACTTGGTGAATTTGTTTCTACTCGCATGTTCAGAGGACATGGCAGTCATACGGAAAGGTCCACTGCTTTGAAATAAGCCGTGCGAAGGAGGTAAGTATTCGTGGAAGTTAAAGCAATAGCGAAACACATTCGGATTTCTCCCCGCAAGGTTAGATACGTTGCCGATTTGGTACGTGGTAAGCGTGTGGAAGAAGCCCGTGGTATTTTAAAATTAATCCCTAATCGTGGGGGAGTTCCCGTAATGAAAGTTTTGAACTCTGCCGTTGCAAACGCAGAGCATAATAATGATATGAGCGAAGATGATTTGTTCATTAAAAAGATTTTCATCGATGAAGGTGTTACCTGGAAGCGGATTAAGCCCCGTGCTATGGGTAGAGCCGATCGCATGTTTAAAAGAACCTGCCACATCACTGTGGTTGTAAGCGAGAAGGAGGACTGAGCGTGGGTCAGAAAGTAAATCCCAAAGGGTTTAGAATTGGCGTCATCCGAGATTGGGATAGCCGTTGGTATGCCCGTAAAGAATATTCTGATTATCTTTTAGAAGATTATAAAATCAGAAAATATTTAAAAGCAAAGCTCTACACTTCCGGCATTTCCCGCATTGAAATCGAACGTGCCGCAGGTCGTGTCAAAGTAAACATCTTTACTGCAAAACCCGGTATTGTAATCGGTCGCGGTGGTACCGAAGTTGAAGCGTTAAAAGTTAAATTAGAAAAAATGACCGGCAAAAAGGTCAACATCTATATTAACGAAGTTAAAAAGCCGGAGTTAGATGCTCAATTAGTCGCTGAAAGCGTAGCATCTGCTTTGGAAAAGAGAATTGGTTTCAGAAGAGCTATGAAGCAATCTGTTGGTCGTACCATGCGTCTTGGCGCAGGGGGCATAAAATTGATGGTAGCCGGTCGTTTGGGCGGAGCAGAAATTGCTCGCAGCGAATGGGTGAGTGAAGGGAAAGTTCCACTTCACACATTAAGAGCAAACATTGATTATGCCACCGCAGAAGCTAACACCACCTATGGTAAAATCGGCGTTAAATGCTGGATTTACAAAGGTGAAATTCTTCCTGAAAGGGTTGCTCCCAAAAAAGTGGAAGGGGGCGAAAGATAATGTTGTTACCTAAAAGAGTAAAGCATCGTCGTCAGCACCGTGGCTCCATGAAAGGGAAAGCTACCAAGGGTAATTTCATTGCCTATGGTGAATATGGTATGCAGGCTGTTGAATGCGGATGGATTACCAGCCGCCAGATAGAAGCAGCCCGTATTGCGATGACTCGTTACATGAAGAGGGGCGGAGATGTTTGGATTAAAATATTCCCTCACAAACCTGTAACCGAAAAACCCGCTGAAACCCGTATGGGTAGTGGTAAAGGTTCTCCGGAATATTGGGTAGCAGTGGTAAAGCCCGGCCGTGTTATGTTTGAAGTAAGCGGTATTGATGAGGCTACTGCCAGAGAAGCTATTCGTTTGGCCCAGCATAAATTGCCTGTCAAAAGCAAATTTATTAAACGTGAAGAGATAGGCGGTGATGCAGAATGAAAATGAAAGAAATCAATGAGATGACCCAAGAGGAACTCGGTAGAAAAATTGAGGACTTAAAAAGTGAGCTTTTTAACTTACGTTTTCGTTTGGCAACCGGTCAGTTGGATAATCCCATGGTAATTAAAGAAGTAAAAAGAAATATAGCCAGAGTAAAAACAGTAATAAGAGAACGCGAACTCACCGGAAAAGAGTTCTAACGGAAGGAGGATAACACCGCATGGAAAGAAATGGAAGAAAGGTGCGGATTGGGCAAGTGGTCAGCGATAAAATGGATAAAACCATTGTTGTACGTGTTGAAACTAAAATCCGGCATCCTCTTTACGGTAAAATCGTAAAAACCAGCAAGAAGTATAAAGCCCATGATGAAAATAATGAAGCCAGAATAGGCGACCTCGTTAAAATGATGGAAACCCGTCCTATGTCTAAAGACAAAAGATGGCGTTTAATTGAAATTACCGAGAAAGCCCCGATAGTCTAAGGGCAGAGAAGAAAGGGGGCAACCTGAAATGATTCAACAAGAAACAAGACTCAAAGTCGGCGACAACACCGGCGCAAAAGAGCTTCTTTGTATTAAAGTTTTAAGCGGCGGCGGCGGACATAGCTTTGCTACTGTTGGAGATGTTATCGTTTGTGCTGTTAAACATGCAACACCCGGTAGCGTTGTAAAAAAAGGCGAGGTAGTTAAAGCTGTCATCGTGAGAACCAAGAAAGAAATTCGGCGTCCTGATGGATCTTATATTCGTTTTGACCAAAATGCTGCTGTTATTATTAAAGATGACGGTCAGCCCAGAGGCACACGCATCTTTGGCCCAGTTGCCAGAGAGCTCCGGGATAAGAACTACATGAAAATTGTATCTTTGGCGCCGGAAGTACTGTAATTTAGGAGGTGGACGCTTTGGCTTACGCCAAAACTCATATTCGTAAAGATGATAAGGTAATGATAATTACCGGTAAAGATGCCGGAAAAACCGGCAAAGTCATCCAAGTGCTTCCCGGAAAGGGTAAAGTGATTGTGGACGGTGTCAATATTGTAAAAAGACACACTAAGCCCACTCAGAGTAACCCCCAAGGTGGCATTATGGAGAAACCCGCAGCTATAGACGCATCCAATGTGATGCTTTATTGCGGAAAATGTAAAAAAGTAACGAGAATACAGATGAAATCACTTAGCGATGCAGCAAACGTACGTGTTTGTAAACATTGCGGTGAAGTCTTCGATAAGTAACTAAGGGAAAGGAGGCATTTTCAGTGGCAAGACTTAAAGACAAATATGCCAGCGATATTATTCCCGCTCTCAAAGAAAAGTTTGGTCATTCCAACGTAATGGAAGTTCCTAAACTTGCTAAAGTTGTTATCAACATGGGAATGGGCGAAGCTATTGCCAATCCCAAAGCTATGGACGCTGCGGTTGCGGATTTAATGAAAATTACAGGTCAAAAACCTATTATTACCAAAGCAAAAAAATCCGTTGCTGCATTTAAAGTAAGAACCGGTATGCCCATTGGCATTAAGGTTACTTTGAGAGGCGATAGAATGTATGAATTTACCGACCGTCTTGTATCCGTGGCATTGCCCCGTGTACGTGACTTTAAGGGAATATCCCCTAAAGCATTTGATGGCCGTGGTAACTATACACTTGGTTTGAAAGAACAATTAATCTTCCCGGAAATTGAATATGATAAGGTAGACCGTTTACGTGGCATGGAAGTATGCTTTGTAACATCTGCTAAAACCGATGAAGAAGCCAAGGAATTATTGAAATTGATGGGGATGCCCTTTGCGGCTAATTAATCCCCTACTTAGGAGGAACCAAAGTGGCGAAAAAATCAATGATCGCAAAACAAGGGCGTGAGCCCAAGTATTCTGTGCGTGGATATAACCGTTGTAAAATTTGCGGACGTCCCCACGCCTATATGCGTAAATTCGGTATTTGCCGGGTTTGCTTCAGAGAGTTGGCTTACAAGGGAGAAATTCCCGGTGTAACCAAGTCAAGCTGGTAAGAACCGGAAGGAGGTAAAGTTAATGGTCATGACAGATCCCATTGCCGATTTCCTTACCAGGATTCGCAATGCAAACACTGTTTATATGGAAAAGGTGGAAATTCCCGCCTCAAAAACTAAAATGAATTTGGCCAAAATCCTCAAAGAGGAAGGCTATATCAACGATGTTGAATACATCGAAGATGGAAAACAAGGCTTTATACGCCTCTATTTAAAATATGGCAACAATCGGGAAAGAGTTATTACCGGATTGAAAAGAATAAGCCGTCCCGGTTTAAGAGTATATGCTAAGAGCGACGTCGTACCCAGAGTATTGGGTGGACTTGGAATTGCTGTAATTTCCACTTCTCGTGGTCTTATGACAGATAAAGAAGCGAGAGCTGCCGGAACCGGTGGCGAAGTTATGTGCTATATTTGGTAGAATCAGTGATATAAACTCAATTTTGGAGGTGCAATATGTCTCGGATAGGCAAAATGCCGGTGGCAGTCCCCGCTGGAGTTAAAATCACTTTGGAAGATCACCACATTACTGTGGAGGGTCCCAAAGGGAAACTTGAAAGGGATTTTCACCCCAATATGGCCGTTAAAGTGGAAGATGGGGTTCTTACTGTAGAACGTTCTTCCGAAAGCAATGAAGATCGTGCTTTGCATGGTTTGACCCGTGCTTTAATTAACAATATGGTCGTTGGTGTGGACACCGGATTTAAAAAAGATTTAGAATTGGTAGGCGTTGGTTACCGTGCCGCCAAACAAGGGAACAACCTGGTATTAACCGTAGGTTACTCCCACCCAGTTGAAATGACACCTGATGAAGGTTTGAACGTGGAAGTACCTGTTCCTACCAAAATCAGCATTTCAGGTGCTGACAAAGAAATGGTTGGAGCATTTGCTGCTAACGTAAGAAAAGTCAGACCCCCGGAACCTTATAAAGGTAAAGGGATTAAATATGCAGATGAAATTATTAAACGCAAAGCCGGTAAAGCCGGTGTTAAAGGCGACTAAGGAAAGGAGAGCTTGTTTTGTATAAAGCATATAATCGTAGTGCTGTTCGGATTAAAAAGCATAGAAGTATCAGAATTAGATTATCAGGTACCGCAGAATGTCCTCGTTTGGCTGTATATCGCAGTGCAAAGAACATCTATGCTCAAATCATCGATGATGTAGCCGGCAAAACTTTAGTGGCAGCTTCTTCCTTGGATGCTTCACTTAAAGCAAATTACGGCGGCAATGTGGAAGCATCTGCTGCTGTCGGTAAACTCATTGGCGAGAAGGCTCAAGAAAAAGGTATTAAAGCAGTGGTTTTTGATCGTGGTGGAAACATTTACCATGGTCGTATAAAAGCCCTGGCTGATGGTGCCCGTGAAGCCGGACTCGAATTCTAAGAGTATAGGAGGGAAATAGATGTCCAGAATTGACGCCAGCAATCTCGAATTAACCGAACAAATCGTCAATATCAACCGTGTCGCAAAGGTTGTTAAGGGTGGTCGTCGTTTCAGTTTTAGCGCACTTGTTGTTGTTGGAGACGGAAACGGTCACGTGGGATTTGGCTTAGGAAAAGCCGGAGAAGTCCCCGAAGCCATCAGAAAATCCATTGAAGATGCGAAAAAGAATTTGATATATGTTCCTATTGTAAACTACACTCTTCCACATGAAACCATCGGCCGTTTTGGCGCAAGCAGAGTTTTATTAAAACCTGCTGCACCCGGTACCGGTGTTATCGCAGGCGGCCCTGTACGTGCCGTTTTGGAAGCAGTTGGTATACGTGATATTTTAACTAAATCCTTAGGCTCCAATAATGCCATTAATATGGTATCCGCAACATTTGCCGGTCTTGCTGAAATGCGTACCGCAGAGCATGTTGCGAAATTGAGAGGCAAATCCGTCAAGGAAATCTTGGGTCAGGAGGAGTAATATCATGGCAAAAATTAAGATTACCCTTGTTAAAAGTGTGATTGGTTATAGTGAACAGCAGCGTAGAACTGTTAAGTCTTTAGGACTTAAGAAAACTAACAGCTCTGTTATTCAAGAAAATACCCCTGATATTGTAGGGAAATGTAATAAAATCAGCCATCTCTTGAAGGTTGAAGAAGTTGAGGCCTAAGCAGCCGAGGAGGTAAGTAATTATGAATTTAAGCGACTTAAAACCGGCTGCCGGATCTAAACAGGAAACAACACGTAAAGGTCGTGGTATCGGTTCCGGTTTAGGTAAAACCTCCGGTAGAGGTCATAAAGGTCAGAAATCTCGTTCAGGCGGCGGTGTTCGCCCGGGTTTTGAAGGTGGTCAAATGCCTCTTCAAAGAAGAATACCTAAAAGAGGTTTCACAAATATTTTCCGCAAGGATATTGCAACAGTATCTTTAGGTGATTTAAATATCTTTGAAGCTAATGCTGTAATTACCCCGGAAACCCTTTGGGAAGCAGGCCTTGTAGGTCAATGTGATGGTGTGAAGATTCTTGCCAATGGCGAAATCGAAAAAGCACTTACTTTCCAATATATTAAATGCAGCAAAAATGCATTGGATAAAATTGAAGCCGCAGGTGGTAAAGTAGAGGTGATGTAATATGCTTTCTACCATTAAAAACGCTTTTAAGGTAGAAGAAATCCGTGGTAAGATCATTTTTACATTGTTAATGTTTTTATTGTTCCGTATTGGTGCACATATTCCCGCACCCGGAATTGATGCCGCAGTTTTAGAAGATTTATTTAGCCAAAATATTTTTGGTTTTATTGATGTAATATCCGGTGGTGCGTTTAAAAATATTAGTATATTTGCCATGGGCATTATGCCATACATTAATGCTTCCATTATCATGAATTTATTGACCATTGTTATCCCTTACTTTGAACGTCTTTCCAAGGAAGGACCTGAAGGTAAGAAAAAAATGGCTCAAATCACTCGCTATGGTTGTGTAGTTCTGGGCTTTGTTCAAGCTGTTGCCATGTCTTTCTATTTGAAACCTGCTTTATTAGATTACAATTTCTTTAGTGTATCTATGTTGGTTATCTCATTGACTGCTGGTACTGCACTACTTATGTGGATGGGTGAAATGATTACTGAAAAAGGTATTGGGAATGGTATTTCCTTAATCATCTTTGCAGGTATCGTTTCTCGTTTACCATCGGGTATCACCTATATTGTTCAATCCCTTCGCTCCGGCGAAACTAATTTCTTTGCAGTTTTGGCATTTCTTGTTTTGGCTATTATCATTATTGTTGGTATTATCTATATTCAGGAAGGTCAGCGTAGAATACCGGTGCAATACGCCAAGCGTGTTGTGGGTAGAAAAGTTTATGGTGGTCAAAGCACCTTTATTCCCTTGAAAGTAAACCAAGCAGGCGTTATTCCCATTATCTTTGCCATGTCTTTATTGATGTTGCCGCAGTTGTTGGCATCGTTATTTCATGGTCCCGTGGGAACTACCATTGCCAGTTGGTTTAATAACAGTCACCCTGTATATATGATCCTTGACTCATTACTTATTTTCTTCTTTGCTTATTTTTACACCGCTGTAACATTCAGCCCTGTGGATGTAGCAGATAATATGAAGAAAAACGGTGGATTTATTCCGGGTATTCGTCCCGGTAGACCTACTGCGGAATATATTGATAGGATTCTCACCAGATTAACTTTGGCGGGTGCATTTTTCTTGGCGTTTATCGCTTTATTGCCTAATTTAATGTCCGCGGCGACCGGGCTTAATGTAAGCTTTGGTGGTACATCTTTATTGATTGCCGTCGGTGTTGCCTTAGATACCATGAAGCAATTGGAAAGCCAGATGCTCAATCGTAACTATCAAGGATTTATGAAATAAGGAGGAGAACCCATGAGATTAGTATTGTTAGGACCTCCGGGAGCCGGCAAAGGCACCCAGGCTGCTTCATTGGTTGATAAATATAATATAGTTCACATCTCTACCGGAGATTTGCTTCGTGCAGCGGTTAAAGAGGGTACCCCTTTGGGCTTAGAAGCTAAAGGGTATATGGAATCGGGACAATTAGTTCCCGATAGCCTTATCCTCGGACTGATGGAAGAAAGAATTCGGAAGGAAGATTGCCAAGAGGGTTTCCTTTTGGATGGCTTTCCCAGAACTCCGGCTCAAGCTGATGCTTTAGCTGAGATGTTAAAAAAATTGGGTCAAGAACTTGATGCAGTATTAAACATTGATGTTCCTTCAGAAAAATTGATGGAACGCTTGACCGGTCGTCGGGTTTGCAAAAGCTGCGGCGCAACATATCACAAGGTATTTAATCCTTCGGCAAAGGGTGAAAGCTGTGAAAAATGCGACAGTGCTCTTTACCAACGTGCAGACGACACCGAAGAAACAGTTAAAGCTCGTTTGGATGTTTACCAAAATCAGACTGCTCCCCTCATTGCCTATTATACAAATGTAAGTTTGATTAAAAATATCAATGGGGATCAGAATATTACAAAAGTTTTGGAAGATATTGCCAGTGCCTTAGGAGGCAAATAATGATCATCATTAAAAACAAGGAACAAATTGCAAAAATGAGAGACGCAGGCAAAATAGTTGCTGAGGTCTTGGAACTGATGAAAGAAAGTGTAAAACCCGGCATTTCAACTTACGAGTTGGATCAAATTGCCGAGAAATACATTATTAAAAGCAAGGCGATTCCTACTTTTAAAGGCTATGGCGGTTTTCCCGGTTCTATTTGTGCTTCTTTAAATGAGGAAGTCGTTCATGGGATACCTCGTCCCGACAGAATTTTACACGATGGAGATATTATCAGTGTAGATGTTGGTGCAACCTTTCGCGGCTATGTGGGTGATGCAGCGAGGACTTTTCCTGTGGGCGTAATCACCCAAGAGAATGCTCGACTCATTGAAGTGACCAAACAATCATTTTTTGAAGGTTTACAAAAGGCAAAAGCCGGTAATCGTTTAGGCGATATTTCCCATGCGGTTCAAAAATATGTAGAAAGACATGGCTATTCTGTTATTCGTGATCTTGTGGGCCACGGAGTTGGCGAAAACATGCACGAAGATCCCAGTGTTCCTAATTACGGCAAAAGCGGAAGAGGAATTAGATTGGCATCAGGCTTAGTGCTTGCGGTGGAACCCATGGTTGCCGCCGGCCACTATGCACTTAACCAGCTTAGTGATAATTGGACTTATGTTACGATAGATGGCTCAATGACGGCTCATTACGAAAACACGTTTGCTATCACTGATGGCGAGCCCGAGATTTTGACTCGGCTGTAAAGGAGTGGTTTTATTGCAGTGGTTATTAGGTCAGATGGTTACTTCCAAACAAGGGAGAGATCATGGACACCACTATGTCAT
The DNA here is from genome assembly GCA_036644995.1 of Clostridiales bacterium. Classification (GTDB taxonomy): domain Bacteria; phylum Bacillota; class Dehalobacteriia; order UBA7702; family UBA7702; genus Cryptoclostridium. The sequence continues at coordinate 112,935 of JAVXOZ010000002.1, forward strand.
CGTTAAAACAGAGGATAAATGCTGTTTTTTGGCAGACGGCAGGAAAGCTGCTGTTGTTAACCCTAAGAAGAAGAATTATAAGCATTTACAAGGAACTTTAACCTATTCAAAGGAAATTGGTGAGAAATTGATTTTAAATCAGTTGCCCACCGATGCTGAGGTTAGAGAATTCCTTAACAATCATTGGCCGAAAAACGGACAGAAGGAGGAGTAAACCATGTCTAAGCAAGATGCTATTGAAGTAGAAGGCAAAGTTATTGAACCGTTGCCCAATGCCATGTTTACTGTGGAGTTGGAAAACGGGCACAGAGTGCTCGCACATGTTTCCGGAAAAATCCGTATGAATTTCATTCGTATTCTGCCCGGAGATAAAGTTACTATTGAATTGAGTCCCTATGATTTAACCAGGGGACGTATTGTATATCGCTTTAAATAAACATTTAAGCTAAGGGAAAAGGAGGCATTACCGTGAAAGTTCGCTCTTCGGTAAAACCAATCTGCGAAAAATGCAAAATCATTAAAAGAAATGGGACTGTAATGGTCATCTGCAAAAATCCCAAGCATAAACAAAAACAAGGATAATTTTGAGTTTTTAGATATCGTATTGGAGGTGCATGGAATAAATGGCACGTATTGCTGGAGTTGACTTACCCCGTGAAAAAAGGGTTGAAATTGGTTTAACTTATATTTTCGGAATTGGTCTTCCCACTTCTCAAAAAATATTGGCACAAGCCGGTGTTGATGGGAATATTCGGGTAAAAGACCTTACCGAAGAAGATGTTGACAATTTAAGAAATATTATCACTAACGGTTATATGGTTGAAGGCGATCTCAGAAGAGATACAGCTTTAAACATTAAACGTTTAATGGAAATTGGCTGTTATCGTGGTATCCGCCATCGTCGTGGTTTACCCGTTAGAGGTCAAAAAACTAAAACTAACGCACGTACCCGTAAAGGGCCTAAACGTACTGTTAGCAGTAAGCGTAAGTAAGGAAAGGAGGACTTGATTCATGGCCAGAAGACAAACGAGAAGAAGAAGAGAGAAGAAAAACATTGAATTTGGTGTAGCTCATATCAATTCTACTTTTAATAATACAATTATCGTAATTACCGATAAAGCAGGGAATGCGATTTCTTGGTCCAGTGCCGGTAGTTCCGGGTTTAAAGGTTCCAGAAAAAGCACTCCTTTTGCTGCACAGTTGGCTGCAGAAACTTGCGCCAAAGAAGCAATGGAACATGGTATGCACCAAATTGAATGCGTTGTGAAAGGTCCGGGTTCCGGCAGAGAAGCCGCAATCCGTTCTTTACAAGCCTCAGGTTTGGAAATTAGCATGATTAAGGACGTAACACCCATTCCTCATAATGGTTGTCGTCCACCTAAAAGAAGAAGAGTTTAGGAGGTGTCCCTTTTAGATGGCACGTTATACAGAATCTGTATGCCGGCTTTGTCGGCGTGAAGGCGAAAAGCTTTATTTGAAGGGCGACCGTTGCTACGGCGACAAATGTTCCTTCGTTAAAAGAAGCTATGCTCCGGGACAGCACGGACAATCCGCTGCTCGTAAAAAACGCTCGGAATATGGTCTCCAGTTGCGTGAAAAACAAAAAGCCCGTCGTGTTTATGGGATTTTGGAAAAGCAATTTCACATGTACTATGTTAAAGCAGCAAGAATGGGTGGTGTAACCGGTGAAAATTTACTGGTCCTCTTGGAAACCCGTCTTGATAATGTAGTGTATCGTGCAGGAATGGCACATAGTCGTGCCGAAGCTCGTCAGCTTATCTTGCATGGTCATTTCACCGTAAATGGTAAAAAAGTTGATATTCCCTCTTACTTAATTAAACAAGGCGACGAAGTTGCAGTTGCCGCCAAAAGTAAGAAAAGTGCAAAATTTGCCGTCATTAGCGAGTTAGCTGCAGTAAAAACTCTTCCGCAATGGATTACCCTGGATAAGGAAGCTCTTATTGCTAAGATCATCGAATTGCCGAAACGGGAAGATGTTGATATTCCCATCGAAGAGCGCTTAATCGTTGAAGGTTACTCCCGTTAAGGGGTGAATAAACATTAAACGATATGTCTTATAAAAGGAGGCCAATTTTATGCTGTCAGGAATGGAGAAGCCCAAAATTCAGTGCGTGGAGCAGAATGATGACAAGACCTATGGCCGCTTTGTGGTTGAACCGTTAGAAAGAGGGTATGGAATTACTCTTGGTAATGCCTTAAGGAGAGTTTTACTGTCCTCTTTGCCCGGTGCTGCAGTGACTTCTGTTAAAATTGACGGAGTGCTTCATGAATTTTCTACAATTCCCGGTGTTTTTGAGGATACAACTGATTTAATATTAAACCTGAAAGGCCTTATTGTAAAACTGCACGTTGATGAGGAAAAAATTCTTACTTTGGAAGCCCAAGGTGAGGGTGAAATCCTCGGCAGCGATATAAAGTGTAGTTCTGAGGTGGAAATTCTTAACCCCGATCATCACATTGCAACATTGGATGAATCGGGCACTCTGGATATGGAAATTACTGTTGAAAAAGGTAGAGGCTACAATAGCACCGAAAAGAACAAGAAAGAAAATCAGCCTTTAGGCGTTATTCCCATTGATTCTTTTTTCTCACCTATTACCAAAGTGATTTTTCATGTTGATAATTCTCGTGTTGGTCAACAAGTTGATTTTGACAGATTAACTCTTGACATTTGGACTGATGGAAGTATTGCCCCTGACGAATCTCTCAGTGTTAGTGCAAAAATCCTTGCTGAATATTTGAAACTCTTTATCGGACTTACCGAAATACCCGGTGATGATATTATCATGGCGGAAAGAGAAGACGAAAACAAGGATAAACTTTTGGATATGACTATTGAGGAATTGGATATGTCTGTACGCTCTTATAATTGTTTAAAGAGAGCAGGGATAAACACAGTTCAGGAGCTTATTCAACGGTCTGAAGAAGATATGATGAAGGTTAGAAATCTTGGACGTAAGTCTTTGGAAGAAGTTATGGAAAAGTTGGAAGAATTAGGTCTTTCTCTGGAAAATGAGGAAGAATAATTTCCAGCTGTTCAAGAAATAGGATTTAAAGGAGGATACCACAGTGGCATACGGCAGACTGAGAAGAAATAGCAGCCACCGTCGGGCAATGCTTAGAAATATTACCACATCTTTGTTAGACAAAGAAGGCATTGTAACGACGGAGCCTAAAGCAAAAGAGCTGAAAAGCATTGCTGAGAAGATGATAACCCTCGGCAAAAAAGGCGATTTGCACGCCCGCAGACAGGCTCTTGCTTATCTTACCGACGAAGACGTCGTCACCAAATTGTTTACCATTTTGGCTGACCGTTATAAAGACAGACCGGGTGGTTACACTCGTACCATCAAGCTGGCTTTAAGACAAGGCGACGGTGCGCAAATGGTTAAAATCGAATTGGTATAATTCGTATTTGAAAGGTCAAGGGTTTTCCCTTGACCTTTAACTTATGCAAAAATAAGTGTTTTTGTATAAGTTAAAGGATTTTAAAGTGTAAATAAGAGGAATTTTTTACCTTTAAAAATAGGTAAATATTTTGATTTATGGTGGTTTTTTAAGTTAAAGTAAACTGTGAATATCGGTTTAACAAGTTTCTTGATTTCAAGTATTTTTTTCGAAGCATGGCAGAATCTAATAAGCTTAGCAGAATATAGAAAGCATGGCAAAATCTAATAAGCTTAGCAGAATATAGAAAGCATGGCAAAATCTAATAAGCTTAGC
>JAVXOZ010000002.1:116778-133375 GCA_036644995.1 Clostridiales bacterium
AGAATGTAGAAGGCATAGAAGAATCCAATAAGCTTAGCAGAATATAGAAAGCATGGCAAAATCCAATAAGCATCGCAGAATATATAAACCATGTCAAAATCTAATAAGCTTAGCAGAATGTAGAAATCATGGCAGAATATAATAAGCTTAGCAGAATATAGAAATCATGGCAGAATCCAATAAGCATAGCAGAATCTAATAAGCTTAGCAAAATCCGAGTAATTAGTAATTTTTACAAGGCTTAACATCTTGCAACTGATATTTTTTCTTCGGAATCCGAGAAAATTTGCCGATTTAAAAGGGGAGTAGCTTATGATCAAATTTAACAATGTTTCTTTTGGTTATGCAGCAGGAAAGTTTATTTGCAAAGATTTATCCCTCACCATTAAAGATGGCGAGTGGCTTACGGTTTTAGGCCCCAATGGGTCGGGAAAAACCACCTTTGCCATGCTGTTAAATGGCTTACTTTTGCCGCAATTAGGTGAGGTTACCGTTGATGATAACAACACCAAAGATGTTGATGGCTTAAATGAAGTTAGAAAATTAGTGGGATTTGTTTTTCAAAATCCCGATAATCAAATAGTTGGTGCCACTGTTGAGGAAGATGTTGCTTTTGGCCCCTGTAATTTGGGCTTGCCCAGAGAAGAAATAATTGCCAGAGTGGACAGAAGCTTAGCAATTTTAGGGTTAGAAGATTATCGAAATCATGCACCCCATATGCTATCCGGAGGGCAAAAGCAAAAAGTTGCCTTGGCGGGGGCTTTGGCAATGGAACCCAAATATTTGGTTTTAGATGAGGCTTGCTCTATGCTGGACCCCAAAACCAGGGAAAGCTTGTGGAATGCCGTTGCAAAGCTGCATAAAGAATTGGGTATAACCATAATCAGTATCAGCCATTTTCCCGAAGAAGCACTGCTGGGTACAGGGATTATTATATTGGGAGATGGGGGAGTGGAGGCTTATATATGTCAATAGAAATAAAAAATTTGACCTTCACTTATCAGGAAAAAACTATATTTCAGCGTGATGCTTTAAAAAATATCAATCTTAAAATTGATGATGGTGAGTTTGTGGGTATTTTAGGAGCTTCGGGCTCGGGAAAATCCACCTTGATGCAACATATAAATGGTGTAATTCCCTCTAAAAATGCGGTAAGGGTTAACGGCGTTTCTTTGGGGGATAAAGGCGTTGGGTCTTTGGATATTGCGGCTCTGGTGGGGCTGGCTTTTCAATATCCCGAGCACCAAATTTTTTGTGATACCGTTGGTGAAGAATTGGCTTTTGGCTGCCACAATTTGGGCTTTGATGAGAAAAAAATCCACAAATTAACCTATGAATATCTAAATAAAGTGGGGCTGGATGAAAGCTATTTGCTGCGAAGCCCTTTTGAATTATCCGGTGGCGAAAAACGCAGAGTTGTTTTGGCATCTATTTTTGCGATGGATACACCTATTTTGCTTTTGGATGAACCCACGGTTGGCTTGGATATTCGGGGAAAAAGAGAGCTTACTTCTGTAATTAAAAACCTCAACAGCGTAGAGGCTAAGACGATTTTGTGGGTGGGACACGATTTAGCGGAAATTATAACCTGTGTTAAAAGGCTTATTGTTTTATCTCATGGGGAAATTGTTTTGGATGGTAAGGTTGAAGATGTGTTGAAAGAGGAGGCTCTTTTGGCAAATTGCGGTATAACTTTGCCCCAAAAAAGTTCCTTGGTTGAGGATTTGGAAGAAAAATTTAATTTATCTTCAAAGGGTGCAGAGGGTGAGGCTGTTTTGCGGTTTTTTATTAATGGCTTTTCAAAGGATGGTGCTAAATGAAAAATCTGACTTTGGGACAGTATTATCCGGGAAATTCATTTTTGCATAAAATGGACCCTCGTGCCAAAATTACCGCTTTGTTTTTATATTTTATATTTTTATTTATTATTAAAGATGTGCCGGGTTATGTTTTAGCCACTGTTTTGGGTATTGGGATGATGGTTTTTTCCGCTGTGCCTTTAAGGGTATACTGGCGGGGTTCTCGGTTTATTATATTTTTTGCGGTGATAGCTGCTTTATTTAATATGTTTTTTACCCCGGGTGAGGTTATTTGGGCTTGGGGGATGTTAAAATTGACCGTTGAAGGAATTTATTCTGCTGTATTTATGGCGGTTCGTTTGGTTTTATTGATTGTTTCGGCTTTTGTTTTAACCTATACCACCACCCCTATGGCGGTGACCGATGCTTTGGAAAAAATGGGTGCTCCTTTAGCTCGAATTAAGGTGCCTATACATGATATTGCCATGGTGATGTCCATTGCTTTGCGGTTTATTCCTACTATCATGGATGAAGTGGAAACCATAAAAAAGGCACAGCAAAGCCGTGGTGCGGAATTTAATTTACACCGTCCGGGTTTGTGGCTGCAAAATATGATATCTATGGTAGTTCCCCTTTTTGTAAGTGCTTTCAGACGCTCTGAGGATTTGGCCCTTGCCATGGAAGCCCGTGGCTATGTGGGAGGCGAAGGGCGAACTATGTTTAGGGAATTAAAGCTGAGATATACAGATATTATTGTTATGACGATATTTGTGCTCTTAAATGTGGCTTATATATTATATGGGTGGTTAAAGTGAAAAGAAGTTGGTATAGGGTGAGAGTGAATTTTGGTGCAGTAAAAGGTATAGAATTAAGTTGGCATAAGAAAATTGTGAATTACATCTTACCAAATTGTTTGAAACCAAGTTTGGGTAGGACAAATGTAAATTTTGGTGTGCTAAATGGTATGGAATTAAGTTGGCATAAGAAAATAGTGAATTACATCTTACTGGATGGTATGGAATTAAGTTGGCATAAGAAAATTGTGGATTACATCTTACCAAATTATTTGAAAAGAAGTTTGGGTAGAGTTAGGGTGACTTGCCCTAATCTAAATGGATATGGGTGGTTGATATGAGTAAAAAGCAGGTTTTATTGACCATTGCTTATGATGGTACGGATTATTGTGGGTTTCAATGGCAGAAAAATGGTGTATCTGTAAGTGAGGTTTTAGATAAAGCTTTGAGCAAAATTGCAGGGCACCCCGTGAGAATTATGGGTGTTAGCCGTACCGATGGCGGAGTCCATGCCCAAGGACAGGTTGCCAGCTTTTTTTTGGAGGGCAGTATTCCCATAGCTAATATACCAAAAGCCGTGAGCGGTCATTTACCCCGAGATATTGTGGTGGTAAAGGCTATTGAAGTACCACTGGGATTCAACTGCCGCAAAGAGGCTGTGGGGAAGCATTATCGCTATATTGTGGATACAGCCCAAGTTCCTTCACCTTTTGACCACCGTTATGTGTGGTATTATCCTTCTGTTTTGGATATTGAAAAAATGTGTAAAGGTGCTATCTTTTTAGAAGGTGACCACGATTTTAGAGCTTTTACCGCCAAGCACAGCGGTAAGGATAATTTTTTACGACAAGTGGATAAAATAACCATAGAACAGCATGAAAAAACTTTTATTTTTGATGTTTGGGGTCCGGGTTTTTTATATAAAATGGTTCGCAGTATTGTGGGATTATTGGTGGATATTGGGCGTGGGAGATTTGAGCCGGAGTTTGCCCAAGAAATTTTAGAAACCGGAAATAGGGAATTATTGGGGTATACCGCCCCGGCATTGGGATTAAATTTAATAAAAATTTACTTTGATGGCAATTATGTTATTGACAAAGACAAGAACATCGGTTAAACTATTATAGTGTCGCTCTGTGAGAACTCTCAGCCCCGTGAGTTTTCGTGGACAAAATACCGAATACTCTTAGGAGGGAAAGAAATGCAAACCACTTATATGGCAAAACCCAGTGAAGTGGAAAAGAAATGGTATGTTTTGGATGCAGCAGGCAAACCCATTGGCCGTGTAGCAACTGAAGCCGCTCGTTTATTGCGCGGAAAACATAAACCTACTTTTACACCTCATATAGATACTGGTGACAATATTATTGTTATCAATGCAGAAAAAGCTATTCTCACCGGCAACAAATTGGATCAGAAATTTTATTACCATCACTCCGGTTTTCCCGGTGGCATTAAGTCCATCTCTTACCGCAAATTGATGGAAACCAAACCTGAATTGGCGTTGGAACTGGCTATTAAAGGCATGGTTCCTCACAACCGTTTGGGCCGTCAAATTATGAAGAAATTGCGTATTTATAAAGGCGCAGACCATAGCCAACAGGCTCAAATGCCCGAAGCATGGACTTTTTAAGGAGGAAGAGAAATGGCAGAAACTAAATTCTACGGCACCGGCCGTCGCAAAAATGCTATTGCCAAGGTTTGGATTAAACCCGGCGATGGTAATATTGTAGTTAACAAACAATCTGTTGAAGATTATTTCGGCAAAAAAACTTTGGTTATGGTTGTTAAACAACCGCTGAAAACTACCTCCACAGAAGCTAAATTTGATATTATTGCCAGGGTTCAAGGTGGCGGTACCACAGGTCAGGCAGGCGCCCTTCGTCACGGCTTATCTCGTGCATTGGTTGAAGCTGATCCTGAATTTCGCCCCGCATTGAAGGCCGCAGGTTTTATGACCCGTGACCCAAGAATGAAAGAAAGACGCAAATACGGTCTTAAAAAAGCCCGTAAAGCAAGTCAGTTTTCAAAACGTTAATATTGCGTATTTTACGTATTTTAAAAGCACCGATTATTTCGGTGCTTTTTTCCTTTTGTGCCCTTTATTAATGATTGTGGTTTTCTGAAAACGAAAAATATTTGCGTGATAATTACATCTACATTAATACATTGGGGTAAACTCAGTATAGAGCTTGTTTGTTCTCCTTTAAAATTGGTGTTTAGTCAATTCTATTTTGCAGGATTTTTGGAATATCCGCCACTGTTTTTGAACTTTTTTGCAAAGTTTATATTTTACAACGCAATATTATATTTTATACCGCAATATTTAGTATAGAACATTTTTTCCTTTATCCCATATCCTAATTGAAAATTATTGGTATAGAAATTAATTTATAGTTATTGGGGTGGCAAGGGATGGGGATAAGCTGTGAATATGGGGAAATCTCCCATGAACTGTGGTGGGGATTTTAAAGGGTAAATATAATGAAATATATATTTTTATTGACAGGCTAATTACTTTGTGGTAAGGTATTTATAGAAAGAGTTAGTTGTGAATAACCGCCTTTCTAAAAGAACATAATTGGTTGTTGTAAATTGCCGTGAACTATTTTTAATTTTTGTGGGAAACCATGGCTAATTTTGTGGAAAACCATAGCTAAAAATTTAGTTTAGAACAATTTAAAGTGAAAAATGCGATTGGAGGTTAAACAAATATGCAGTTTTTTACCTATACTTCCACCATGATTGTGCTTGTGATTTGTGTGGTTTTGGTAGTTTTTGCTGTTCGTAAAATGATAAAAGATAATAAGAATTCTTCGCAATGTGCGGGGTGTTGTTCTCATTGTGCCAAAACACAAATAAAATATGGGGAAAAGATTAAATCATCACAACAAAGTTGTGATAAGGCTGTTGATAAAGTCTGATATTCGGTAAAATCCCTTCCCATCCACTGCTTATGTACATCTATGTACACTGCACAGCCGTTGCTTAGGGAGTTTTGCCGAATCTAAGGCTTTCTTAACAGCCTGACATCTTGCCAAAAAACTATGTTTTTTGACAATCTGATCATAACAAAGTTGTGATAATTGTCAAAACCAAGAAAAATAAGACCATATGAATTTAAACAAAATTGAGCATGAAAATGGAGGGAGAGAAATTGAAAATTTCTCTCTTTTTGATATAATGAAAGGTGAACTATATTTTTTAATGTAGTTTATTTGGGGTTTTGGAAAAATTAATTTAGCCCCATCTCAAAAAAAATACCATAGCAACTTTTGCATGGAACTGAAAATTAGGAGTATTTAAAAATGAGTGAGCATAGAATTGCATCTTATGTGGGGCAATGCCCTTTTTTAATGGCAAGGCGAGATATTGAAATTAAATTTGAACGCCAAGGTGATTTGGCAGTGCCCATCGAAAATAATTGTGATTATGATGAAGATTGCAATTATTTTGACGGTTGTCCCGTGATGGAATCTTGCAAAAGGCAAAGTTATCCTTGGTGATTTGTAATTAAAATCCAAGATAACTTGAAAATTTTTCTGAGAGGTTTCATTTTGTTTGAAAATAGATAAACACGCCACTTTACCATGGGTTATGTATATTTAAGTACATTGCAAGTGTAAAGTTGACGTGTTTTTGTGTTTTTGACTTTTTTAAGTAGAATTTTGCGGAATTTTTATTTTGTGGGTATTTAACGTTTAAAGCGAGATATTTTATCGGATATTGTTTATAAAAATAGACAATAACTAATATAAGTGTTAAAATAATAATCACAGTAGTGTGTAAAAACAGATTTGGCTTGAGGTGATTAATGGGTATGGAAAAACAATTTCGTTTAACTAAATATCAGTTATTTACAGAAATAATCGGCGGTTTGCTTTTGCTGGGCTTTACTGTTTATTTGTGTTTTTTGTGGCCTACTTTTTCCGATATTGTCCCTTCTCATTATGCTATTGATGGCACAGCAGATGCCTGGAGCAAAAAAACATCATCTATTTTACTGCCTATTTTAGGCTGGTTGATTTATATTTGTTTAACTGTATTATTGTTTATTCCACGAATGTGGAAAGTACCAAAATACCACCATAATCCCGATAAACAAATAAATATATACAGAGTTTGCCGTTCTTTGCTTTGCACCATAAATATGGGGATAGCCGGAATGTTTGTTTATGTAAGCGTTTGCACTGTGCATAACGACCCTTTGGGGGTTTGGTTTTTACCCGCCATTGTTGTGGGCAGTGTTTTATTAAATATTATATTTTTAAGTAAATTACCTAAATTAAAGTGACAGGCTTTGGATAAAGTCTGATATTCGGCAAAATCCCTTCCCATCCACTGCTTATGTATATCTATGTACACTGCACAGCCGTTGCTCAGGGAGTTTTACCGAATCTAAGGCTTTCTTAACAGTCTGGCATCTTGTCAAACAACTATGTTTTTTGACAATCTGATTAAAGTAAATTTTTCAGGGGTTTAAATTATTAAACTAAAGTAGGGAATTTAACGTAAATTTTATTGGAGGGATTAAATATGATACCCACAAGAGAAGAAGCTTGGAACTTGCTATGCGAATATAATGAAACTGAATCTTTGCAAAAACACGGTCTTGCGGTAGAAGGTGTTATGCGGCATTTTGCCAAGATAAATGGTGAAGATGAAGATAAGTGGGGCATTATTGGGCTGCTTCACGATTTGGATTATGAAAAATATCCAGATGAACATTGTGCTAAAACCAGAGAAATAATGACAGGTTTGGATATCGACGAATACTATATTCATGCCATTGAATGCCATGGCTTTGGGATGTGCACCGATGTTGAACCCAAGGAAACAATGGAAATTGTACTTTATACCATTGATGAATTAACGGGATTGATTACCGCTGCGGCTTTGATGCGGCCTTCAAAAAGCGTAATGGATATGGAGCTTAAATCCGTGAAAAAGAAATTTAAAGATAAAAAATTTGCAGCAGGAGTAAACCGTGATGTAATAAGCCAAGGGGCAGATAAATTGGGTATGGCTCTTGATGAAATTATTGAAGAAACAATTATGGGAATGCGTGAAGTACATGAAGCTTTGGGGCTATAATTAAGCTTTGAAAAATGACACTGACACTCGCTTAAAATAGTTTATATTTTTGCTAAATACTTATATCATCCCTTTTCTATCAAATTTTCTTTTACTACTTTTATCTTGAACTCATAACTATATTTTGACATAAAAATACCGACCTCCTTAGTTAGATGTTTTAGGTCTAACTTTTGGGGGTCGGTTCATTTTGTTCTTTTTTTGAATGTTTTATTTGATTAGGGATTCCACTTTGTTGCCTATGTTATTATCCCAGTGGTTGGGGAAGATTTTAATTCCGCCATTATCTGCAGAGCTTGCCAGTTCCGGACAGATGGGGAGTTTGCCCAATACTTCTAAATTAAATTCTTTGGCGGTTTCTTCCACATGGCTTTTGCCAAAAATTTCTACTTTTTTATGGCAATCAGGGCATTCCATATAGGACATATTTTCCACAATGCCCAAAATTGGAATATTCATATGTTGTGCCATGTTTACGGCTTTGGAAACTATCATCGATACCAATTCTTGAGGTGAAGTTACGATTACAAGACCATCCACAGGGAGGGACTGGAAAACCGTTAATGGTACATCACCTGTGCCCGGAGGCATATCCACAAACATAAAATCCACATCGCCCCAAAAAACATCGGTCCAAAATTGTTTTACTACTCCACCAATCATGGGACCACGCCAAATAACCGGGGATTTTTCATCTTCCAATAAAAAATTGATGGACATTATTTTCACGCCACTATCAGAAGTGAGGGGAATTATACCCATTTCTGAAGTTTCCGCACGGGCATGAACTCCAAAGGCTTGGGGGATAGATGGCCCTGTGAGGTCTGCATCTAAAATGGCGGTGTTGTAACCACGATTTTTCATATCCAATGCCAAGAGAGATGTTACCATAGATTTGCCAACTCCGCCTTTGCCGCTGACTATACCTATGACTTTTTTGATTTTGCTCATGGCATTTGCCGGTGCTGAAAAATCTGTTTTTCTGCTATCGCAATCTTCTTTACAAGTTTTACATTTTGTATCGTCACAATTTTCAGGTTTTGTCATAATAATTTCCTCCCAATTTAATAACTGCTTTTAAAAACTTTACGGTAAGCTAATATCTTCATTATATGCCTCGGTGTGATTTATGTAAAGTACAAGGTTTCTGTTATTGTGTCACAAAATTTGCCTTGTATACACTTAATATAAGGTGTATAATATACTGAAACGTATTTTATAGAGGTGTTTATTTATGGAAAGACAAAAAAGAGTGGTGGCAATCCACGATATTTCCTGCGTGGGGAAGTGTTCATTAACTGTGGCATTGCCTATATTATCCGCTATGGGAGTGGAAACCAGTATTATACCCACTGCGGTTTTATCTACCCACACCGGTGGGTTTGAAGGTTATACTTATAGAGATTTGACCGAGGATATAATGCCCATTGTTAACCATTGGCAAACTTTGGATTTACAGGTAGATGCGGTTTATACCGGTTTTTTGGGTTCTTTTGAGCAAATTGATTTGATGAAACAAATTTTTAAAACTTTTAAAAATACGGATAATTTGATTTTTGTTGACCCTGTTATGGCGGATAACGGCGTGATGTATGCGAGTTTTTCTTCGGATTTTGCCCGAGGTATGGCATCGCTGTGCAGCAAGGCAGATATTATTGTGCCCAATATTACCGAAGCCTGCTTTATGGTGGGTGAAGAATATAAAGAACCGCCTTATGACCCTAAGTATATTGAAAATTTATTAAATAAATTACATGATTTAGGCCCATCCCAGGTGGTTTTAACCGGGGTTGCTTTTGATGATAAACAGGTTGGAGCTGCGGCTTTTGATGGGGAAACCCAAACTGTGGACTATATATTTGCACCCAGAGTTGAAGGGTATTATCACGGCACCGGGGATGTTTTTGGTTCTGCTTTATTGGGAGGTTTGCTGAATGGGCTTTCCTTAAAATCCAGCACTAAGGTGGCTGTGGACTATACTGTTGGCAGTATTTTGCGAACTAAAAATATCGGCTCCGATGTGAAATATGGGGTGGATTTTGAAAGAGGGATACCCCAATTAATTAAGGATTTGCAGTTTTAAGTTTTAATGCTATGACTATTTAGAATTTTAGTTTTAATGCTGTGATTATTATTTTAAGTTGAAATTTGCCGCCAAAAGTGCATTTTGTATAAATTTTGAGCCGAGCATATTTGTGCTGGGCTTAGGCTGTGGATAAAGTTTGGTATTTGGTACAATCCCTTCTCACCCACTGCTTATGTACATCTATGTATATAAGTAGCCGCTGCTTAGGGAGTTTTGTCGAATCTAAGGCTTTTTTAACAGCCCGGCATCTTGTCAAAAAACTATGTTTTTTGACAATCTAAGCCCAACACATTTGTGCTGGGCTTTTTTAATGTTTTGTAAAAAACAGTTGATATTATTGGCGAAAAATGGTAAAATGCAGATATATCTCTATGACTAATTAAAAAGAGGGGATTATTATGAAGAAAAAATTGATTGTTTCAATACTTAGCCTATCTATGGTGTTTGGTTTTATGCTGGGAGGCTCCTCGGAGGTTTTCGCTGCAATTAGCGGTGCACCCGGAGAATCTGCCGTAAATCCTATAATGATTAATTCAGCTGAGGATTTGGTGGCTATGCAACAAAGCATCAGTGCCGATAATCCTAAGTTTGGCGATGCTTACTATAAATTAGCCGTGGATATTGACATGAAGGGCATTGATTTTACCACTATTGGCTCTGCGAATGATAAAAAATTTGCAGGTGATTTTAATGGTAACGATAAAAAAATAACCAACCTTACCGTTAACCCCAAGGATCCGCAGTATGCTGCAGACCAAGGTCTTTTTGGTTATGTGGGTGGAAATGCTAAAATTTATAACTTAAATATAGTAGGGTGCAGTGTTACCGGTAGTGGCAATGTTGGTGCTGTTGTGGGTAGCTTAAATGATAATGCTAAAATATCGGGCTGTTCTGCCACAGGGAATATTACTGCTAACGGCGCTGACGGTTTTGTTGGGGGCTTGGTGGGAATGATGGCTGCAGATGGCGGCTTTATTGCCCAAAGCTCATCTTCTTGTGCTGTTTCTGCAGATAAAGAAGGCGCTTTTATTGGTGGTTTGGTTGGGGTTGTGAAATCCGCCAAAGCTGAAGTGAGAAATTGCTATTCCACCGGTGTGTTGCTTGGTTCGGCTAATTCTACCATTGGTGGTTTGATTGGTAAAATGGAACACGGTAAATTGTTGCACAGCTATTTTAATGGTACTGCCACAGTTGCCAAGGTAGGTTATATTGTTGGTACTTTAAATGGCGGTGAAGTAAAGCATTGCTATTTTAAATCCACCAATTCTGCGGATAAAGAATTTAGTGGTACCGCTGCCCAAGGTTCCACAGTTGAAAAGGTTGGGGCTAAGGCGCCTGCTGATTTTCAAAGTGGTGAAGTGTGCTATTTGCTGCAAACCGGCAATGGCGAAAATGTAGCTTTGATTTGGGGACAAAATATTACAGGTAAAACCCCTGCTACTGTTCCTTCTTTAACTGCTAACGAAAAAAACAGAGTTTGCAAGGTGGAAATAGTTGATAAGGTAGATTCTAAAAATGGTTCGGAAAACTTTTTAAATAAAGGACAAAAGCTTACCATAGCTTCTAAAGACAGTAAAGAAGCAAAATTATTTACCGATGAAGCTATGAAAACGGAATTTGATTATAAAACCAAAACCATTGACAATGAATATAATAGATTTTATGTTAGTTGGGCTGCCACAACTTTTACGGTGACATTTAATACCAATGGCGGTTCTGCGGTTGCGGATATTACCGGCGTTGTTTCCGGTTCTAAAATAAACAAACCTACGGATCCCACCAAAAAGGGATACACATTTGGGGGTTGGTACACCGATAACAAGTTTGCCACCGCTTGGGAATTTGATAAAAGCACAGTAACTGGGAATACTACACTTTATGCAAAATGGAATGCGGAGACCGGGGCTGCGGTTGCCACATCTGCAAATAATAATCCTAAGGCCGGTGATGAAGGTATACCCATTGCTTATTTTATTATTTTTGGAATAGCATTTATTGGGGTTGGCACTGCTGCGGGTGTATTAATTTGGCGTAAAAAACAAGGCTATTGATTTTAAGTGATTTGTTAAATTAAATTATTTATGTATAGTTTTGTATATCAAAAATGAAATATTGAATAATAATATAAACAGCGAGGACTTAGTTCCTCGCTGTTTTTTTGTTTATTTATTAAGTTGTTGGTGAAGTTTAATAATTGAGCTTTTTGGCAGTTTGGTTAGTGAGTAGTTTAGTTAGTTGAGTGGTGGGTAATACCAAATTTTTTAATGCTGAGATTGCGGTTTTTTGATATATTTAGGTATGTAAAAATGTTTAATGTATAAACACGTTGACTTTCTTTGAAAGTTTTTGTAAATATATAAATTGGCATAAAATATAAATATAAATGGAGGTTTATGTTGTGTTTAAAAAGAAGAGTCGTTCCGAAAAAATAGATAGGTATGTATTCCCGATTTTTAGATATAAAAATGGATGTTTAATGAATAGTGTAGATAATGCCCATTATTTTGGAAATTTTAAATGATTATTTATGCCGTTGAGAATACATTTTTGAAAGGGAACTATGAATTTATAAACTATAAGAAGCAAGAGCATAGACATTATACATGCCATTAAAGGAGTTGATATTGTTAAGTTTAAACCAAACATTGATAATAATGTGGGAATTAGTAATTTTATTACATTTTCATTTCCGCACAGATATAAAGTATTCATACCAATTTCACCAAGTAGTTTTGCATCTTGCAGCATATATGAAACAAAAATCCAAAACAAAATAATTATCAGCGTTGAAATGATAAAGGTAATTTGTGATACATATTGATTTTGCATATATGGTATTAAGTTAAATAAATCGTTGCCGAAATACATTTCTACTGTATAGATAAATGTTACCACAAACAAACAAACAAATAATATTTTTTTTATAAAGTTATTTAAATTTAGCATTTTATTAATGTAAGGAAAGATAAGATATCCGAATGTATAAAATATTAAATAAACAAGAGCTGAATCCAAGTTGTAACACCATGAAGGCGTTATAAGTGGATTGTTAGGCAAAAGGTTTTGAGCTGTAAAATATAAAATAAAAGAGATTATTAGCATTAAGCTTTTATATTTTACCAGTTTAATGATTTGAAATATTAATATAATGCAAAACAATGATGTAAGAAACCATAAAGATCCTGCAAAATATTGATTTCGAATGGAACCTTGTGCCAAGCCGATAATTAGTTGCAAAATAAAATGTTGATTATAATTACCATTGATACTGAAAATAATAATGCTAAATAATCCAAAAAAATAAAAAGGGATTAGTATGGTTTGAATCTTTTTAAAAATGGTTTTGGTAAAACCATTTTTATTAAAGTTTTCCAAGTATCCTGAAATAAAGAAAAATAACGGAACATGAAAAGAAAAAACGAAATGATAAAAATACCCAGCACTATCCCCATAATGACCTAAATAAATAGTGAAAATGCCTATACATTTTAAAATGTTAATCCATTGTACATTAGCATGATTTGCAGTTTCAATTTTTGCCATTGGTATTGATGTAGACAACATTGTATTGCTCATAAATAATACCTCATATATAAATACACTGTTCAAACTGTATTTTACATTGTTGTCTTTTTATAAAACTTTTGTGCAACAATATCTCATTATAATCATTTTATCATATGAAAGTCAAAAAAGATACAGTTGGATTGTTAACTTTTTTGATGTTTTATTATAATGTTGGTAGCCACAAGGTAGATGAAATAAAGTGTAATGCGGTGGGATTTAAGGTTATTTATGTTTGGGGTTAGTAAATTATTTTTTCTGCAATTTGGAAGTATTTTGGTAAAAGTTATTTTTTATTTTTAAGTTGGACACAATGTGTTTTGTTTTACTGTTTTTTATAGTTGCCCGGTTGTGCCCGAAAAAATGTTATATAATAGTAGTGTGATAAAACCGTAACTGAGAAGTGCGGTTTTATTTTGTTTTAGGGAAGGTGTGTATTTAGAGGATGATAAAAAAAGATATTAACGCTTTGGTGGGAAAGGGGTATGGAGAGTTTTGGAACTTTAAAGGACGTTATAGAGTGATTAAAGGGGGTCGTGGTGCTAAAAAAAGTGCTACGACTTCCCTTTGGTTTATCTACAATTTAATGAAATATCCCTTAGCCAATTTATTGGTGGTGCGAAGGTATGCCAATGGACATAGGGATAGCACTTTTGCACAGTTACAGTGGGCGGTGAAAAAATTGGAAGTTGGGCACCTTTGGAAATTTACTCGCAGTCCTTTGGAAATGGTGTTTATACCTACGGGACAAAAAATTATTTTTAGAGGCATGGACGACCCTGAAAGTATTCACTCTGTAACTGTGGATGAAGGGTATTTATGTTGGGTTTGGCTGGAGGAGGCTTTTCAGGTTGAAAGTGAAAGTGCTTTTAATAAACTGGATATGTCTATCCGAGGGACTATGGAACCGGGGTATTTTAAACAGCTTACTTTAACATTTAACCCATGGTCCGGACAGCATTGGTTGAAACGAAGGTTTTTTAAAGGGAAATCTGCGGAAACTTTGGCTTTAACCAGAACCTATTTGGATAATGAATTTTTAGATGAAAAAGACCTTGGGGTTTTTAAGGATATGCAAAAGAATTTTCCACGCCGCTATGATGTTGAAGGCTTGGGAAACTGGGGCATAGCCCAAGGGCTGATTTATGAAAATTGGTCTGTTTTGGAATTTGATTATCGACAATTATTGCAAGAACGTGAACATTTGAAGGTTTTGTTTGGATTGGATTTTGGTTTTACCCATGACCCTACTGCCTTTATTGGTTTTTTGGTGGATGAAGGGAAAAGAGAGCTTTATATATTTTGCGAATTTTATCGCCGAGGAATGCTAAATTCTGATATTGCAGCAATGATAACTGAGAGAGGATTTCAAAAGGAACGGATAATTGCGGATAGTGCCGAACCTAAATCCATTGCAGAATTAAGAAGGTTGGGTTTGGGGAGAATTGTGGGGGCGAAAAAAGGCCCGGATAGCTTGCGCCATGGCATACAGAAATTATGCAATTATCGCATTTTTGTGCATCCCCAATGTGTTCACACTAAAGATGAATTATCTAACTACATTTGGGCATCAGCAGTGGAAGGAACTTTTCAAAATGTGCCACAAGATAGGGATAACCATTTAATGGACGCTTTGCGTTACGGTATGGAAGGGTTGAAAACAGGTTTTACTGTTTTAAAATAAGGAGGAAAAATGAAAAATTTACCAAAAATTTTAGAAACTAATGATTTTAAGGCACTGGAGAGCTATTTGGGGGATCTTATGGCGGAGCATCTCAAAGAAAATAATTTTGCCAAAGAAGGGCGATTATATTACGAAAATGAAAATGCTATTCGCCGCCGCCGACCCATTGACGAGATGATGGGCAAAGCCAAGATGGATAAGAACCCCTTGCGGAGCGGAGATTTTAAGATATCCCATAATTGGCACCAGCTTTTAGTTAATCAAAAAGTGGCTTATTTATTTTCTTATCCCCCAAGTTTTGATTGTGGTTCTGCGGTTTATAATGCTAAAATAGCCGCTGCTTTAGGAGAAGATTTTTCCAGAATTGTAAAAAACCTTGCTATTGATGCTGCTAATTGCGGTGTTGGTTGGCTGCATATGTGGAAAGATGCAGAAGGAAGATTTGCTTATACCACCATTGCCAAGGAAGAAATATATCCTATTTACGGCGATGTTTTAGGCGGCAAGCCACAATATGTTTTACGGGTTTATGATGCTTTGGACCATGAGGGTAAGGTTGTGGAAAAAATTGAAGTTTGGGATAAGGAAAGTGTGCGGTTTTTTATTAAATCTCAAAAAAGCGGTATTGCTAAAGATTTAGCCAATGGTATGGCTGATAACTGCGTTTTTCATGGCATGGGCAACATACCATTTGTGCCCTTTTACAATAACAGAAGTAAAATTGGTGATTTGGCAATGGTTAAAGACTTGATTGACCAATATGATTTGGTGGTTTCCGGGTTTGCCAATGATTTGGCGGATATTCAAGAGGTTATTTTTGTGCTGCGAAATTATGGAGGCGAGGACTTAAATACATTTTTATCGGATTTGAAACGATATAAGGCAATTAAGGTTGAAGGCGATAATGGCAGCGATGGCGGTGTGGAAACCATGAAGATAGAAATACCCGTGGAAGCCAGAGTTAAGTTTTTGGATTTGTTGAAAAAACAGATTTTCATATCAGGACAAGGGATTAATCCTGACCCTGAAAGTTTTGGTAACAGCTCCGGAGTTGCTTTGAAGTACTTATATAGTTTGTTGGAGATAAAAGCAGGCTTATTGGAAACGGAATTTAGATCTGGGTTTAAAGGATTTTTAGAAATTCTTTTACATTTTTTGGGATTGGACGAGAATATGCCCGTTTTGCAAATATACTCACGAAATTCCATTGAAAACGAGATGGAAGATGCCGAAATAGCCGCTAAAAGCCAAGGGATTGTTAGCCAAAAAACCATTGTGAGGAATCACCCTTGGGTTGAAGATGCAGAGCAGGAAATGATGCTGCTGCATAAAGAAAAGGAACATATAGTTGTTGAGGATGTGGAGTAAAAGAGGTTAACAGAAGAAATTTGGTGCGAGGTTGAGGTTAGTATGCGTTTGTGGTGGAATGGGTGAGTTTGCTTGGAATGGGTGAGTTTGGGTGGGTTTGGGTGAGCTTTTGCGTGGGTTTGGGTGTGGTTGATGCGATGAGTTTGTGGTGGCGTGAGCTTTTGCGTGGGTTTGGGTGTGGTTGATGCGATGAGTTTGTGGTGGCGTG
>JAVXOZ010000002.1:133475-144690 GCA_036644995.1 Clostridiales bacterium
AGCTTTTGCGTGGGTTTGGGTGTGGTTGATGTGATGTGTTTGTGGTGGCATGAGCTTGTGAGGTTGTGGGGAGGAGAGGCGGAGAGGTGGAGAGGCGGAGAGGTGGAGAGGTGGAGAGGCGGAGAGGTGGAGAGGTTGCGAGGTGGAGAGGTGGAGAGGTTGCGAGGTGGAGAGGTGGAGAGGTGGATGTTGTGAGGGTATGCGTTTGTGGTGGAATGGGGTTATGGATATATTTATTTATGACACGCAAAAAAACTCCTGTGATTGCTAATGTTGGTTATCTAACCGCATTAGTAAAACCGGAGTTTTTAAATGGACAAATTTTTATTTAGGAAATTAACTTAGAAAAATTCAGATTTTTTAGGGGTGGATTTTAAAGTAGAGCTTTTGCCCTTTGGTAAATTGAGGTGACCTCTTTTTTAAAATCCGATTCCGAAAAACATTTTTCTTCTGCAATATTGTAAAAATCGTTGGGGTCAAAACGTTTACAAAGTGCTTTTAGTTCATTTTCTAATAATAAAGAAAGCTCTGGATTTTCTGCATCCAAAGTTTTGGCATGGAGAGAATAAGTGACGGGGAAATCGTAGGAAAAATCCTCGGCACTGATTTTGCCATTAAGGTATTGTTCTATTTTTTTAAATACATTTTCAATTTTCATAATGAAATCAGTATAGCAGAATTTATTAAATTTTGCAAGGTTGTAGGTTGAAAAAAACAAAATTTAATAGGGGTTTATAGGTATTTAACTGCGGTTTATTGTAAATTTAATTTTTAATTTAAAGTTGCCCGGTTGTGCCCGCAAATAATGTGTAAACTAATAGTATGAACTATTGCTTTTGATCCGGTGCTTTTAAGGGCTTAAATATTAGCCATGAAATAAATTTAATAGCACGGTTTAAATATTGCTCTTTGGGATTTTGGAGTTTAACTAAAATCTGCCCAAGGGTGGTGGGTTACACCTAATATGGATACCAAAACCCGAAAAATTAAAAAGGCGATTTTAAAGTGATTACACTTTGGGATTTGCCTTTTTTATTTGGGCTTTTGCTGTTTTATATTTTAAAAACTAAGTGGAGGATACTATGGAAAAATTAAAGGAATTACTTGGTGAAAAACTTTACGGTGAAGTTGCGGAGCAGCTTAAGGCCAAAGGTAAAGAGGGCAAAGATTTGGAACTGGCTGTTGCCAATGATGGCAGCTTTTTACCCAAGGCTAAATTTGATGCTTTAAACAAGGAATACCAAGGGATGAAGGAACGGGTGAATGGTATGGATGCGGAATTGATGGGTGCCGAAGCTACAAAAATTAAAGCTTTGGAAATGGAAGAAGCTTTGGGCATTGCCCAAAAAGAAAATGAAACTATTATTGCTCGTTATCAAGGCGAAATTGCCGAAATTGCCAAGAAAAATAGTTTGGAAAAAGTTTTAAATGGTTATGGTGCTAAAAATAACCGAGCTGTGGAGGCTTTATTGGATTGGGAAAAAATTGATTTTAAAGATGGAGAGCTTTTAGGTGTTAACCAACAATTAGAGGTGGTTAAAGAAGAAGCTCCCTATTTATTTAACAGTAAAACCCAAGGTTTTACCTATCAGCCCAAAGGCTCACACCCTGCCCCTGATTATGCCCAAATGAGTGATGCGGACTATTACCGGTTTTTGAATAAGAAAGGATGAATAAATTAATGACTAATAATTTTTTAACTGCCCAGGAAATTGCCAGACAGGCATTGCCTGTTTTAAGAGATAATCTTGTATTTCCCATGTTGACATACAACGATTATGCCGATGATTTTGCCAATGTGGGGGATACCATTCAGATTAAAAAGCCCCCGGTTTACGAAGCAAAAGAATTTATTAATACCGTGGTGCCCCAAGATATTGTGGAAGATAAAGTTTTGGTTACCATGGATAAAATTGCCGATGTTTCCGTGGAAGTTACCGCTAAGGAAATGGCTTTGGAAATGGATAATTTTGCTAAACAGGTTATTGAACCTGCGGCTATTGCCATTGCTGAAAAAATAAACCGAGATGGGTTGGCTCTTTATAAAGATATTCCCTCTTTTTGCGGTATTGCAGGTACTACACCTGCCGCTTTAGACGATTTGGCCGCCGCCAGAAAGGTTTTAAATATTAACAGAGCACCTATTGCGCCCAGATTTGGTGTTTGGGACCCCGAGGCTGACACCAATTTTAGCATTATACCTGCTATTGTTAATGCTGAAAAATCCGGAAGCACCATGGCTTTGCATGAAGGAGCTATTGGTCGTATTCAAGGTTTGGACAATTATATGTCTCAAAGTATTTGCCGACATATGGTTGAGGCTAACGGAACTGCCTTGAAACTGGAAACTGGGGTTAATGCAGGGAGCACCAGCTTAAATCTGATTGGTACTACCTTGACCGGTAAATTGGTTAAAGGTGATATTTTGGTGATTAACAAGGAGCAATATGTGGTTACTGCGGACAGCGCTGTGGCATCGGCCAATAAAATAGCTGCTGTTGAAGTTATGCCTATGTTGCCCCAATTACCTGCTAATACCCCGATTACCTTGGTTGGTTCTCACACTGCGAATTTGGCTTTTCATAAAAATGCCTTTGCCTTTGTGACCAGACCTTTGGAAATTGCCCGTGGTGCGGAAAGCTATGTTACTAATTTTGAAGGTATTACTTTGAGGGTTACTTTTAGCTACGATGCTTTAACAAAAAAACAGATGTTATCCATTGATACGCTTTATGGGTTTAAAACTATTTACCCCCAGCTTGCTTTGCGTATTTTAGGCTAAGGAGAGTATGATGCAGATTTTAGAGGTGGTTTTAAAACGCTTAAACACTACGGTGGAAACAGTGGAAATAAATCGTGGTATAACCAGAGTTGGGGATTTAATTAAAGAATATTGCTGCCTTTGCGTAATACCCGAATCTTTATTTCCTTTGTGGGCGGATATGGTCTATGATCTCATCTTCAAAGAGGGAACCGGTGAAAGTGGGGCTTTTACCGGATTATCCTCTATTTCAATGGGGGATGTTTCCTATGGGTTTAATCGTGGTAAAAATGGCAAAGATGTTGCCGAGGCATTATTGGGTGATTATAAACAAAGGCTGAATAAGGCAAGGAAAGGATTATTTAGATGACTACTTTAATGGAATGGAACAGAGAGCTGATGTATAATGATTCCTTTGCTTTATACTCCTATGATTGGGTGGAGGATGTTGATGGGAGCTCTTACCAAAAACTGCATACTACCCCCACTTTGATGGGTGTGCCTTGTTATTTATCTATTTTTAAAAATGCACTGGGAAGCAATTTTAGATTGGATAGACCACAAACAACCAGAGAGGACAGAAAGCCCATTGAAAGAGTATTTGCCTTGTTTTGTGATAGGGAGCATTTGATTAAAGCCGGGGATATGCTCCGAGTAAACCACTGTGGTGAAGTATTTGAGTTTATTGCAGGGGAGCCGTATAGGTATCCTTGCTATCAGGAAATGCTGGTTTATAGTATTTTAGACGCTTGAGGAGGCTTTGATGTTTAAAAAAATTATGGCACAAATACGCAGTAATTTAAAGGTGGAATTTCCTCAGTGTAAAATATACGAGGAGTTTGTGAAAAAGGGATTTAAGCGGCCTTGCTTTTTTTTGCAGATAAAAAGCGTTGGTTGTGAGCGTGAATTGGGAAATTGTTATTTGTTTACCGTGGATTGGGAGATATGTTTTTATCCCCAATATTTAGCCGCAGGTGATGTAAATACCCTGTATAAGACCTTGAACGACGTTGCTTTGCAGCTTTATGATGTTTTATATATGGATGGATATTTGGTGCAAAATATGCAGCATAAGATTGATGATGATATTTTGATTTTTTCTTTAAAGCATAAATTTTATGCTAAGAAAAATGACGGTACAGTGAAACCTGATAAAATGGTTAATTTAAAATTAGAAATGGAGTGATTTTTATGCCAGGAGGTACTTGGACTTTCCAAGATAAGGTGCGACCCGGTGCTTATGTGAATTTTTCTGCGGACCGAGCTTTTAGTGAGGTTTCCCCGGGAAATGGTGTTGTGACCATGGGGCTGAAAATGAGCTGGGGTCCGGAAAAAACAGTTTTTGAGGTATTTGCCACGGATATGATTAACGGCAATGGCGAAGCTTTGATTGGTTACCCCGGTGGACATTTAAAAGCCATGGCTTTTAAAGAATGCTTATCCCAATGTCACAAGGTTTTGGCTTATCGAGTTAATTGCCATGGCAATAAAGCGGCAATAAATTTGGGAGCATTGGTTGCTACCGCTAAATACACAGGGGTGCGAGGTAATGACATCAGCGTTTCTGTGGTATCTGGGGATAGTGGGTTTTTGGTAAATACTTACGTGGATGGAACCCTTGTGGAATCTCAAAAAGTGCTTAACAATGCTGTGCCTTTGGATAATGATTGGGTGGTATTTACTGCCACGGGAGCTTTAACTGCTGCTGTTGCCACTAAATTAGTGGGTGGTACCGACGGCAATGCCACATCTGCAGATTATGGTGATTATTTTCAGGTAATGAAAAATAAAAGCTGGCAGATTATGGCTTTGCCCTCGGAAGAAACTTATTTGCCGCCACTGTTAAAGGCATATATTATGGATTTAAGGGAAAACTGCGGAAAAAAAGTTCAGGGTGTTGCTTTTAACTATGCAGCGGATTATGAAGGTATTATTACTGTGGATCAAGGCTATATTAGAAATGGAATCACTGTGGCACCCCATAATTTTGTGGCTTGGGTTGCGGGAGCATCTGCCGGAGCAGAAATTTATGAAAGTAATACTTATAAGGTAATTGATGATGCCGATGTGATTGTGGGTGAGGTTGCCATTGACGAAATTGAAGCTAAATTGCAACGGGGCTTTTTTATGATTGCCCGAAGAACCGATGGTACAATCGTGGTGGAACAGGACATTAATACCTTAACATCTTTTAATGTTAATAAGAGTGGTGTTTTTTCCAAGAATAGGGTGGTGCGTACTTTGGATAAGATTGCCAATGGTATATCCCACATATTTGAAGCTAATTATATTGGGAGCATTAACAATAATGCCGAAGGCAGGGATCTTTTTAAACAGGATATTATTGCTTTTTTCTATGAATTACAGGGTGTTGGGGCTGTGGAAAAATTCGATGGTGCCGAGGATATTTTTGTGGTGAAGGGTACAGGGGCAGAAAGTGTGCAGGTTAATTTGGCTGTTTGCCCCGTTGATGCCATGGAAAAACTTTATATTACCGTGGAGGTGGCAGCATGAGCGTTTTTTTGAAGATACAAGATGCCGTTGACGGCAAATTGGGGAGTGTTTATTTTACCATTGAAGGGCGACGCTATGAAATACCGGGGATTCAAAAAATTGAAGCCCACGATAGCGTAAAGGAACGGAGCATGAAAACAGTGGGGACTGTGAAAACCCAAACTGCGGTTGCAGGAGTTGAAGGCTCAGGCTCTATGACTATTCACTATTATGCCGTGGCTACTTTTGGGCGCATGATTGACCATTATCGCAAAACAGGAGAATTTAAACCTTTTGATATGTTGATAATTAACTATGATAAGGGTACGGGTTTGGGGCGACGCTCTGCATCTTTTACTAATTGTACCCTTTATGGCGATGTGCCTTTAGCAACTTTGGATAGTTCCATTGATGATGCTTTGACCATTGATGTTAAATTTAAGTATGATGAATTTCAAATTATTGAGGACTTTAGTGCACCTACTGCCATTGGGAGGGAAAATTAATGTCTTTATTATTTGATTTTTTGTTGGAAAACTCTGTGGAGGATTTACAGGAGAACGTTATTGTTTCCCCCAGATTGGCGGATTATCCCTTTTCTATAAAAGGGGTAACTGCCAAAGAAATCCATGGGTATAGCCGTAGCTGCACGAAAAAAAGCGATAGGCAAAATGTTTTTGATGGGGAGAAATTTAATCTTCTTCTTATTTTAAATCACTGTGTTGAACCTGATTTTAGGGATGCCAAGGCTTTGGAAAAAGCAGGGTGCACAACGCCTGAAGCTTTGGTGAATAAAACCTTGAAAGCAGGGGAAATAGGGGCTTTAGCCAAGGCTATTTACCGATTGAGCGGCTATGACCAAACTATGAAGGATTTGAAGGATACGGTAAAAAACTGATAGAGGAGGGCGATGGTGAAACTTTTTATGCAATGTTCGCCCTCCATTACTTTCACTGGCAACCACGGGTTTTTTTGAGCTTAGACAGAAAAGAGAGAGCTGCGGTGATGGCTATGATAGACTATAAAATTGCCATGCTGAAAGAAAATCATTGAGTGGAGGGATTATGTATTTATTTGTTTTAAAAGACGAGAAAAGTGGCTTAACCCAAACGCTTCCCTTGAATTCCGATGCTTTAAAAGTTTCGGTAGGTGCCAACCATGAACAGGATTATTTAATATCCATAGGGGAAATAGTTAACCCCGGTTATGCAAAATGTAAAACCATTGCTTTTTCCGGGTGGTTTCCCGTTACTGCCCAACCACGTAACATAATGGATATTTGGGAGAGGCACATGAAAGAACGTAAGGTTTTGCGTTTGATTATTGTGGGAGCATCTCTCACCGGTGGGGATAGGTTTGAAATTAATTTGCCTGTGGTGTTTGATAAGCTGAAATTTACCGAGAAAGGCGGAGAACCAGGTGGTATTTTTTATGATGTAATATTTAAAGAATATCGCAGTTTTTCCTTGAAGGTAATTAAATAATGGCAGAAAATATTATTTATAATTATGGTGCTCCCAAGTACAATATTGAACTTTTGGTGGGAAATAGGGCTGAATCTAAGGAGCATGACCTTTCTCAATCTGTGAAAAAAATTTCCTGGGAAACCAAAAGAGTGGGTGGCGGTGCAAAACTAAAATTCTCACTGCTGAAAACTGAGGGTATGGGGTTTTGGGAAGGGGATATGGTTAAGCTTTTAGCCGATGGAAAAGTGCTTTTTGTGGGTTATATTTTTGAAAAAACAAAAAATGACAAAGAGGAAATCACTGCTATTTGTTTTGACCAATTACGTTATTTAAAAGCACGGCAAAGCTATAATTTTACAGGGTTGAGTGCAGATGGAATAATCCGCAAAATCAGTGCTGATTTTGGGTTGAGATGTGGGGATTTAGATGGGACCGGCTATGTTATTCCATCTTTAATAATGGATAACCAAACTTGTTTGGATGCTATTTACAGTGCTTTGATAGCCACGGCAAAGGCTACCGGGCGAAGCTATTATTTTTATGATTCAGGAGGGTATTTGCGTTTAACTGCTGCCACAGCCTTGGTTAGCCCCTATATTTTGGGTGATGAAAGTTTTACCCGTGGGTACTCCTATGTTACATCTATAAATGAAGGTGTTTACAATTATATTAAACTGGTGCGACCTAACGATATGACAGGAAGCGGAGATGCCTATGTGGCTAAATCTCCTGCTTCTATCAATAAATGGGGGATGCTGCAACATTATGAGCGGGTTGATATGGATTTAAACGAGGCGGAAATTAGGGAGATGACCAAAACCTTGCTTTTAAAGGATAACAGACTCCAACGCAATTTGACTTTGCATTGTTTGGGCATTCCCCAGATACGTGGAGGGCAATCTGTAAAGATTCAAATAGCCAAGATGGGGGATATTGCGGCGGATAATTTTTTAACCGTGGAAAACGCTGTTCATAACTGGGACGAAAACGGCTATACCATGGATTTGTTTTTTACTGTTTTTCGGGAGGCTGATACTGATTTTGCCTATGAAATGTCTGGATTTTCCGAGTATATTGATGTGGTGAAGAAGGAACCTAAGGCGATCCGTGTTAAAAAGAAAAAACCCTCTAAAGGCCATAAGGATGGAGATTCCGATTCTAAGAGCTATAATTATCCTTTTCATGGCAATTACCGTGTTAGCACTGTGTTTGGGAAAAAAGGGCGGTCTTGGTCTTGCGGGTGGCATACCGGTACGGATTATGTGGGTATTAACAGCAAAGATGTTTACGCTATTTGCTCCGGACGTGTTTCTTTTGCCGGGACTAAATCTTCCTATGGTAAATGTGTTATTGTTGACCATGTTGATGGCTATGTGAGCCTATATGCTCATTTAAGCAGCTTATCTGTGAAAAGAGGTCAATCTGTAAGCACCTCTACACGGCTGGGTAAGGAAGGGCAAACAGGAAATGCCCGTGGCTCCCATTTGCATTTGGAGCTGCATAAATCTGCTTATAAGTATCCGCCTAATCCCCGCATTAATCCCCATGTTTATATTGACACCCATAAGTGAGGAGGAAAAAATGATAGAAGCTATGAAAGAACTTGTACAGAATACTTTAAATCATTGGGGGTTAACGGATTATACTGTGGGTTTGGTAACATCGGTTAGCCCTTTGCAAGTTAAGATAGGTGATGGTTTATTGCTATTTAAAGATAATTTGATTTTAACCCAAGGTTTGGGAGCATTGGCTGAAAATGATAAATTGACTATGCTCCGTGTTTTGCGGGGGCAAAAATATATTTTGCTTTCTAAGGTGGTGGAAAAATGAATTTATTGCATTTTGATACGTTATTGCCGGAAAATGGCACTATCCTTGGGGTAAATGAGTTTTTTGCGGATAAAAGCTATGGGTTATTGTGGCAAAAAGGGCAGATTCGTGGTTTTGTAGATGGCTTGGATAGTATTGTCCAAGCTATTTATAAAATTTTAGGCACCGAAAAGGGTGCTTTTTTAATTTATAGCGATGATTATGGCTTAGGGGTTGATGATTTGGTTGGGGTTAATCACGCTATTGTGCAAAGTGAGCTAAAACGCCGCATTAGAGAAGCTTTAACCAAGGATAAACGAATTTTTGAGGTGAATGATTTTTGCTTTCAATCTGAAAAAGATAGGCTTTATGTGAAGTTTACCGTGGAAACAAAAGAAAAGGTTTTGGATATTGATTGGAGGTTTGAGGGACTATGATAGATTTGGGAAATTATACTGCGGAATCTATTTTGAGTGGTATGCTATCTCGCATTCCTGATTATTTGGATAAGCGTGAAGGGAGCATCATTTACGATGCACTTGCTCCTGCTGCTTATGAATTTTCTTCTCTTTATTTAAGTATATTGCAGGCATTTGATGATAGTTTTATTGCCACAGCATCAAATGAAGCACTGGATATGCGGGGAGCAGAGATTGGCATGGTAAGGCGTGGGAGCGTTAAGGCCATACGCACAGGAAAATTTTATGGTGTGGGAAATGCTTTTTTTAATGTGGGAATTGGGGATCGCTTTTCTACTTTAGATGGTGAAAAGAGTCAAAATTTTCGGGTTTTTGAAAAGGTAAGCGATGGAATTTTCCATTTGGAAGCAGAAAACGGCGGTGGATTGTGTAACGAATATGTGGGGCAACTTTTACCCATTCAATATGTGGAGGGCTTGGTTTATGCGGAGATAACAGGTGAGCCTGTGGTTTTAGGGGCTGATGTTGAAAGTGATGAGGAATTTAGAGAACGCTATTTTTATCAGATAAAAAATGAGCCGGGAAATGGCAATGTTTCACAATATTTACAATGGGCTTTGGAATATCCGGGTATTGGCAAAGCTAAAGTTTTTCCGCTGTGGAATGGCGTGAATACTGTGAAGGTAAGTATTTTAGGCACTGATGATATGCCATGCTCCCCTGGGGTTGTGGCGGCTTTTCAGAAATATTTGGACCCCGATGTTGGTGGTTTGGGTAATGGTGTGGCACCTGTGGGCGCCAAGGTAACCGTGAGCACTGTGGCTTTATGCACCGTAAATGTGGGGGTATCCGTGGAAATTGCATCGGGTAGGAACAGAGAGCAGGTTAAAAATTTGGTTACTGCTGCCATTAAAAAATATTTTGATGAAATATCCTATAAGAAAAGCAAGGTTCATTATATGGAGGTTGGTGCTGCGATTTTATCCGTGGATGGGGTTTTATCTATCTCTCTTTTGAAACTTAATAATGGGGTTACGGATATTCCTTTAGGTGCTGAACAGCGTCCTTCCTTGGGCACCTTTACCATGGAGGTATTGCCGTGAAATTAATTGATTATTTGCCGGATTATTACCGAAATATCAGTGAAATGACAGCGTTACTTTGCTGTGAGGAGGTGTGCTTTGATGATGCCAAAGGGGTTATTAAAAATTTTCCTTTGGAAAACACAATTTTAAAAGCAAGTGAAAACATTATTGCCATTTGGGAAAAACTTTTGGGAATAGATGCTTTGGGAAATTTGCAGCAAAGAAAAATGTTCCTCATTGCTATGCTCCGTGGAATTGGTGATATTGATGAAGTGAAAATTAAAAATATTGTTAATTCCTTTACCGGTGCTGTTGATAGTGCCATTGTGGATTTGACAGACAGCAATATTCGCATTAGAATATTGCCCCCTGCCTGGGGTGAAATATATCTTTTCAGTGAGATTAGAAATGCTTTATTGCCTCGGATTCCCGCTCATTTATCCTTATCTGTGGATAGATATTATAGGACATGGCAGGATATTGTGAATGCTACTTTGAGTTGGTCTGGAATTAGTACAGGATATAGTAGTTGGGCTGAGCTGAAAAACAGGATTTAAAATAAGGAGAGAAAAATGTTACATACAACTAATTATAATTTAAACAAAATAGAACTTGCGGATGCTCCCCCTGACATTACTGTTTTAAATAAAAATTGGGATACCTTGGATTCTAAATTAAAAATATGCAGTGATGCAGATATTCTCCAAGAGGGACATCGTACAGATGCAAATGTGCATTTGGGAGCAGGGGAAAGAGTTGCTTGGAACGCAAAAGCAGATGGCAACCATAAGCATGATGCACTTTATGCACCTATAACCCATAGTAACAATGGTGATATCCATGTTTTGGCAAGTGATAAAGCTACGTGGAATGGCAAAGCTAATGGCAGCCATAATCATACATCTGAAGATATTACCGGGGGCATTATTGGGGTAACCCATGGTGGCACAGGTAAAAGCTCTTTAACTCAAGGTGGATTTTTAAAAGGTAATGGTACCGCCGGGTTAATTAGCCAAAGTGCTCAAGATGCCCGTAATGCTATGGGCTTGGGTAATGGTTTGGGAGCATTGCCTTTGGCTAACGGTGGCACCGGCGGAACTAATCCCTCTGATGCCAGAATTAATATTGGTGCCGCCCCGGCAGGTTATGGCATGGGTGAGGTGCTGTGGGGTAATAGAATAA
>JAVXOZ010000003.1:0-49353 GCA_036644995.1 Clostridiales bacterium
TATAATGTTATAGACATCTCCCTTGATTGGGTTGTGTTGTGTGCTCCCAACCTGTTAAACTTTAGTTGGCTTACGGGTTGGGGGTTTATTTAATTGTATTAAATTGTTTATTCGTTTTCTATGATTTTTTTTAAAAGTGCCACTCTTGTTAGTCCTTGTTTTTTTCGTTCTTCCTCGATTTTTATAAAGTCACTCTCTTTTAAATCTACTTGCCAGTTTTTAATTTTGTACGTTTGTTTATACTTTTTGTTTGCTCTTTTTTGTGCATCTGTTATAATCATTGACACCTCCATGTTGATATGTTATAATGTAGCCAAGGAAAAGGCATCAAGCCTTATATGATGAAATGACCGTTTGTGCTTGCAGGCTTAGCGGTCATTTTTGTTATGTAATTCTTTTAATAGTATAATCATTAAAAATAATACTATTATTAGATTTTCCATAAGCAACACCTCCTTTCCCCCAAAGTATTGGAGTTCCGAAGGCTTGACCGTTTGCCGTTTCCCTTGGCTTGTTTATAATATACTACCATGGTTATATTTTGTCAATCACTTTTTTTAAACTATTTTGTATTACTTGATATAATGCCTGCATAACACCGCTAAAAAATTTTTAAATAGATTGTTAGCAGTGTTTATATTTAGTATTTGTGTAACCTATATCAAAAAAGACACTTTTTGACACTATTATATATGTTGTAATGTATTTGTAAAATAATGTACATGAGTAGTCCTTTGGGCTGCTCTATTTTTATGTCTAAATATAAATATAAAGTAAGATAAGGTTGTATAGAGTATTAAGAGGGCATTATTTCACAAGAAGTGGTCTTAGTGCCTGTATAATCCTTGTTTTTTAGCGTTTTTGGTTGTATCAGAAATGATACAAATATAGCCAAATCTGTATCAAAAATGATACAAGGGGTGGTGAGATTTATGGCTTGTAAAGGTAAGAAGAAAAAGTAGAAATAGCGATAATTTAAAGTAGAGGTGGTGATTGGGTGGGCAGTAATGTTGAGGTTGTAAATCTTATCGTTGATAAGACAACAGGAGAAGTAATAGATAGCATTAAGGTTGGGGATAAAATTACTCAATATTGCTAATTTTATTAACCACAGATTGTTATATGAACTAAATAAAAAAAATACTTCCCGGCACGTCTAAGTCACAAAATTCTCTCATGGAATTTTCAATGCTTGAGCCCGAGAAGTATTCTGTTAACAATGTACTCAATAATAATAGAAAAAAATCAAAGATATTATTCTATTTCCGAAAATAAAGAAGTTAATATTGTAAAGTTGAGCCAAATAAAAATAGAACCCGAGAATGGTTGCGTCTTGCTGGACTACAATTGCCGTTATTGACGAACCATTCGGGTTCTATTGACACAATATCATATGTTCACGGTGATGTCAAAGCACTTTTTTCACGGAATAAAATGGAACTTGCTTAAAAATTACAATAACAATTTTCATGGATTGTTAGAATAAAGGAATTTATGCTCAAAGTTGATAAATGAGGTTAAGGTGTTCTGCAAAAAGTTTCTCAGGAGTGAGATAAGCCAATGGTTTTCTTGGCATGGTATTGATTTCATCAGCAAACATCAATACTTGGTCATCTGTGTAATTTTGAAGGGAAACTCCTTTGGGTATAAATCTGCGCAATATGCGGTTGGAGCCTTGGTTGACCAGACGCTCCCAAGAGGGGTAGGGGTACCCAAATATATTCTGTTATTTATTTTAGGATACCGGAAACATTGAGAAAGTGACTTTATGCCCACATTAACTGCGCCAAGGTATTTCATTTTCTTGGAGTGCAAATTCAATTAAAATTGTGCCGGGTTTGGCAAATTTATCCGATAGTTTTTTTGCACCTTCATAGTCAGTATAAACAGAACAATGGTCTATTGCCAAAAGCTCTACTCCATTCTCTTTTTTATCTCTTAAATATTTATCTTGATATTTTACGGCGTATAGTACCATTTTATGCCCTCGCTACCAAAGAGTCAAAACGTTCGTAGCCAATATCTGTATTTTTATTTTGTATGGAAATCCACTGTTCCAATTTATCCAAGGGTTTTTTACAGGCAAATAATTCTTTTGCTGTTTCAATACCTTGATTTATGGATTTGGCTTTACCACCCACATATAAAATAATACCTGTGTTTAATGCTACAATATCAAAATCTTTACCTTCTCGTTCTCCTTTAAACATGGATACCAAGCGTAAAGATTCCTGTTCTTTATCACCTGTGGATGCAATATCTTGGGCAGAAGCTCTTTGAAAACCGAAATCTTCAGGGAAAAAACTGTTTTTTTCAATGGTGCCGTCTTCTTTTAATTCCGCATATACGGTTTCTCCCAAGGTGCCTGCTTCATCAATGCCGGGGCTGCCGTCATTTTGTAAGCCATGGATGACCATACCACGTTTGTAGCCTATTTCCCGCATTATTTCTGCCACAGGTACAATCATCTCAGGGTTATATACTCCACGCACTCCCAAAGTTGGCATGGCTGGATTGGCTAAGGAAGCTGCGGTATTTAAAATTGTGCCAAAGGAAATTTGGCTTAAAATTCGCCCTAAAGCCATGGGGTGAACCAAGGGGCTCATGCCGTTAAATACGCCTATACCGCATTTCTCTATGCTTTCTTTGGTTATGGAAGGGGCAACCTCCACATCTACACCCAAGGCTTCAACTATATCCACAGTGCCGCATTTTGAGGTAATGGCACGGGCACCGTGTCTTGCCATGTGCACACCACTGGCAGAGGCGGCAATGGATGCTGCGGTACTGATATTAAAAGTTTTTATGGCATCCATACCTGTGCCGCTGTTTTCCAATAAATCACAATCCACTTGGGGTTTAACCTTCACGGTATCCAGTTCATATATGGCTTCCCAAGCCGCTGCTATTTCATCTGCTGTTTCTCCTTTTGCGGATAAAGCAGCTAAAAAAGCTCCTTGGTGCATTTCTGTTTCTTGATTATTTAATATGCGGTCAAAGAGAAAACGCATTTCTTCTCTGTTAAAATTTTCTTTTTTTAATAAACGTGTTACGGCATCACCAAAGTTTTTTGCTGTAAATGTATCGGTCATAATAATTTCCTCCTAAAATTTTATTGTGGTAAAAATTGTATTTTCTATTTCTAAATTCTTAATTACGGCACTTGCTTCTTCAAGTTTTATAATATTGGTGGGGAATTTGAATTTTTCCGGGTTTTGAGCTAAAATTTTCAGTGCTTTTTTGCCATGGTTTAGTCCGCAGCCATAAGAACCGAAAAGTGCCAATTCTTTATAATGTATTTTATTTAGTAATTTTCCGTTTATGGGAGTATCCGATGTAAGACCGCTGAAAAAGCCAAATCTGCCTCTTTTGTTTAAAAAGTCTATGGCTGTGGTAAACCCTTGATTATCTGGGCAACATGGAATAGCAATATCAAAGCCTTGGGGGAAATCTTTTGCCAATTCTTCTCTGCTTATAGTGTGTGTATAACATTTGAAGCCCAAATCTTGAGCCACTTTTATTTTATAGAGATTTTTTTCTAATATTGCGATGTGGGTCAATCCCTTTATTTGGGCTAAGGCAGCGGTTAATAATCCTAAAACCCCACCGCCGATAATGATCAGAGAATCTGTTTTTTGAAATTTTAAGCGTTCTTCCATATTTATGGCACACGCCAAAGGTTCGCAGAGTGCTGCGGTTTCCAAATTTAATTTTTTTGGTACTTTTTGCACAATTCCACGGCTAACTCCTGTGGCTGGTATTAAACAATATTCTGCAAATCCACCATCTATATGGAAACCAAAAATCTGCATATCTCTGCAAATTTGATCATTGCCGCTTTTGCAATCGGGGCAAATGCCACAGCCTATACCAGGGTGTATTTGCACTTGGTTGCCAATGCCATAGCCCTCTACTCCTGTGCCCATAGCAGCTATTGTGCCTGTTATTTCGTGGCCTAAAATACGTGGCATATGTAAATCCTGCTGCCCCATGTGGTAGCATTTTCTATCGGTGCGGCAGATGCCTACATATGCGGTTTTTATTAGTATTTCACCGTTTTTTGGTTGGGGGATGGGGGATTCTATGTTCTCCAAGGTTTCTTGATTTGTGAGCTTTAAAGCTTTCATTTTTTGCATCCTCCTTTTATGTAAATAAAAAAAGCCCACATCTAATAAGATGCGAACTTTTACCATTGTTCTCATTAATAAACTTTAGGCAGGTTTCCTGGCTCGGATTCATCGTTTTTCATCCCTTCCCCATAAATTAAAATTTACGGGTGGTTATGATGAAAACTCCCCCTTACAGTGGCGGGCCCGCACAGGTTTTGAACCTGTTTCCCTCTTAGTCCTATGGACACCTTCTGTTTACGATTTCATTATAACTTTGAATGCTGAAATTGTCAAGGGAATAATACGTATTTTAAGGCTATATTTTAATATTATAATTAAAACATGAAATATATTATTGCTCCTTGATTGTTAGCTTATATATTTGAGATAGGAAAAGAGGTTTACTTGCTGAATAAAATTCCATAGAAAATTCCATAGAAAAATCCGCATTGTTAAAAAACAAAGCGGATTTTTAAATTTCATATTCTATTTGCTTTAAATTAAAGGTACTTTTTTAAAATTTCAACTTTATCAAGTTTTTCCCAAGGCAAGTCCAAATCTGTTCTGCCAAAATGACCGTAAGCTGCAATTTCCTTGTAGATGGGGCGACGTAAGTCCAAATCTTTAATAATAGCAGCAGGACGTAAATCGAAATGTTTTTCCACAATTTCCACAATTTTATCATCGGATAATTTACCGGTGCCAAATGTATCCACCATGATGGAAACAGGGTGGGCAACCCCTATGGCATAGGCAAGTTGCAGCTCACAAGTTTTTGCCAAGCCTGCGGCTACAATGTTTTTTGCAACATACCGGGCTGCATAGCAAGCAGAGCGATCCACCTTTGTGGGATCTTTACCGGAAAATGCACCGCCGCCATGACGACCCACACCACCGTAAGTATCCACTATGATTTTCCGACCTGTAAGACCGCAATCACCTTGAGGTCCACCAATAACAAAGCGGCCTGTGGGGTTTACATAGTATTTTGTATCTGCATCAAGATATTCTTCGGGTAAAGTTTTTTTGATAACTTCTTCGATAATACCTTTTTCTAATTCTTCATGGGAAACCGCATCATCATGTTGGCTGGAAACAACCACAGAATCAATACGTTTTACCTTATCATCTTCATATTCTATTGTAACTTGGGATTTACCATCAGGGCGTAAATAGGTTAAAATACCATCTTGACGCACTTTAGTTAAACGCTTGGTTAATTTGTGTGCCAAGCTAATGGGCATGGGCATTAGTTCCGGTGTTTCATCTGTGGCAAAGCCATACATCATGCCTTGGTCACCCGCACCTGTACTGGCATCGTCACGGGATTTATCAACACCTTGGGCAATATCCGGACTTTGCTCATCTATGGCGGTTAAAACCGAACAGGTTGCGGCATCAAAGCCAAATTTTGCTCTGGTATAGCCAATTTCGCTAATGGTTTCTCTGGCGATTTTGGGAATATCAACATAACAATCGGTACTTATTTCGCCGGCAACCAAAACTAAACCTGTACTACACATGGTTTCACAGGCAACACGAGCATATGGGTCTTGGGCTAAAATAGCATCTAAAATGCTATCGGAAATCTTATCTGCCATTTTATCGGGATGACCTTCAGTAACAGATTCCGATGTAATTAATTTTCTCATTTACTATCCTTCCTTCACAATTTATTTAATATTTCTTCTAATATGATGTTAGCCAAATTCTCTTTGGTTGTTAAATCAACATTTAGAACTTTATTGTCATTAGTATAAATGGTAACGATGTTGGTGTCAACATCAAATCCTGCCCCTTTTTGGGTAACATCGTTTGCCACAATCATATTAAGATTTTTCTTTTTTAATTTATTTAGAGCATTTTCCTTTATATCACTGGTTTCTGCGGCAAAACCCACTAAATATTGATGTTGTTTTTTTGCTCCTAAATTAGCTAAAATGTCATCATTTTTCACCAATTTCAGGGTCATTTCAGTCTCGGATTTTTTAATTTTTTCCGTGGCAACTGCCGCCACACGATAATCTGCCACAGCGGCTGCCATGATAACGATATCCGCAGCCTCATAATTTTCCGCCATAGCCTTTGCCATTTCTTGGGCAGATATAACATTTACTACCTTAACTTTGGGTGGGGGTTGAATATTTACAGTACCGCTAACCAAAGTAACCTTTGCCCCACGGCTAATAGCAGCTTTTGCCAAAGCATAGCCCATTTTGCCACTGCTGCGATTGGTAATATAACGCACAGGGTCTATTGGCTCAATGGTGGGACCTGCACTGATTAAAAATGATTTACCCGCTAAATCTTGTGGTTTATCTGTTGTCTTTAAAAAGGTTAAAATAGTTTCTTCTATCATATCAATGGAACCCAAACGGCCCTTCCCCGATGTTCCGCAGGCTAAAAATCCCTCATCGGGTTCTATGATTTCGTTGCCCAGAGCCTTTAATTTGGCTATATTTTCTTGCTGTACCGGATGCTCCCACATTCTGGTATTCATCGCCGGAAAATACATCACAGGGCACGAGGCTGCCATAATCACCGTTGATAATAGATCATCGGCAATGCCGTTGGCAGCTTTGCCAATAATATTGGCAGTGGCAGGCACAATCACCATTAAATCTGCCTTATCGGCTAAAGAAATGTGCTCAACCTCTACATTTTCACCACTGATTTCGTGAAACATTTCAGTGCGCACAGGTCGACCCGAAAGGGTGCTAAATGTAAGCGGCACGACTAAATGCCGTGCCGACTCAGTCATAATAATTTCAATTTCAAAGCCCTTTTTCTTTAGACGACTAACTAATTCTGTAATCTTATAAGCAGCAATACCACCGCAAATGCCTATAAGAATCGTCTTTGGTTTAGACATTTACCTTACATCCTCCTCGATACAGTCACAGCGTTCCCAGGTAACACTGCCTTCATCTATTTCGTCCAATGCCATAGTTACAGGGTTTTCTATAAGATTGTTTTCTTGTTCCATAATTTTTCTGGCTCTTCGTGCACTAATGGTTACTAATGTGTATTTAGAATCCACCTTGGTCATTAATTCATCTAAAACAGGCTTTACTAACATATTTCAATATCCTCCATGAGCAATTCCGCATATTTTGTGCTGTGTTCAAATTTGTGATGTTCTGCCCGTAAAATAGATTTTATGGTTTCAGTGGCAGCTTCAACATCGTCGTTAACCACCAAATAATCATACATTGGGCTTCTTTTCACTTCATTTCTAAATTCGCCAAGTCGTTTTTTTATTTTTTCCTTGGTTTCTGTTTTTCTTCCTTCCAGCCTTTGTTTTAATGCCTTAAAACTTGGGGGTAACAAGAAAATATAGATACCATCGGGGTATTTCTCTTTTACAAGTATAGCTCCTTGAGTATCAATCTCAAGGAGCGTATCCACGCCATTATTTATATTATAGTCAATAAAATCTTGGGGTGTACCATAATAATTATCAAACACTTTTGCCCATTCCAAATAGGCTTCATTTTTAATGTTGGTTTCAAATTTTTCTTTATCTATAAAAAAGTAGTTTTTACCTTCAATTTCGCCTTTTCTTGGCTCTCTGGTGGTGTGGGATATGGAAAGCACCATATCTTTTTGCTCTGCCAATAATTTAGAGCAAACAGTACCTTTGCCCACCCCGGAAGGGCCGGAAATTACTACCAACAAACCTTCTTTGTTCATTGTTTATTCTCCATCTTCTTGTTGGCTGCTTGTTTCTGTAATGCGATTTGCCAAGGTTTCCGGCTGCAATGATGATAAAATCAAGCGGTCATCATCGGTGATAATCACCGCACGGCAACGCCGACCATAAGTAGCATCAATAACTCTATTTGATGCCTTACTTTCCTGAACCAACCTTTTTATAGGTGCGGAATCCGGGCTGACAATGGATATAACCCTATTAGCCATAACAATATTGCCAAAACCTATATTTATTAGTTTTAAAATCACTATTCACATACCCTTTCATGCCAAAATATTTAACAGCATTTCCTTTTGGTGTTTTCCTAAACCACGCACTCTCCTTGAATCCTGAATACCTATTTCTTCCATTAAAGTATTAGCTGTAATTTTTCCCACATTGGGCAAAGATTCCAGTAAATATTTCACCTTCATGCGGCTTACAACTTCATCATCTGTGGTTTCTAAAATTTCACCGATGGTTAAATTACCACCCTTTAGCTCTTTACGCAGTGCTGTACGTTTAGAACGCATTTCTCTGGCTTTATTTAAAGCCTCAGCTCTTTGTGTTAAAGTTAACGTAGGAATTGCCATGTTTTTATTACCTCCAAAAAATTACAAACATTTTATATTAATACATTAAACATAATTGTTTATTCAAAATTTTGGACCTGTTCTCGGATTTTTTCCAATTCGCTTTTGGCTTCAATAACCAAATGACTAATTGTTACATCATTTGCTTTAGACCCTGTGGTATTTATTTCTCTGTTAATTTCTTGCAAAATAAAATCAAGTTTTCTGCCAACGGGTTCATCTTTAAACATATTTTCCGTGAATTGCGCAATATGGCTATCTAATCTTGCCATTTCTTCGGCAATATCTGCCTTATCTGCAAAAAAAGCTACTTCATTTAAAAGACGTTCCTCATCCACATTTACATCTGCCAATATTTCTGACATTTTACCTTGTAGTTTTTCACGGTAATCTTTAAGCACACCGGGACTTCTGGCTTCTATTTGGTCTTTAAAGTTTTTCACAGCCTGTAACCGAGTGTTGATATCTGCGGATAATTTTTCGCCTTCAATTTTTCGCATTTCGCAAAGGCGTTCTAACGCACCTTTTAAGGCAAGTTCCACAGATTCCCAAAGGGAATCCAAATCGGATTCTTCTTTTTCTAAAGTTAAAACACCGTAATAGGTTGCAATATCCGAAATTTTTATGGTATCATCCAAGCCTGTAATTTTTTTAATACCCTCAACTGCTTTATAATATGCCAAGGCTAATTCTTCATCTAAAATAAGGTTTTGTTTTTTTTCACCTATTTCTTCCACGGTTAAAAAAACATCTACATGGCCACGGTTAACAAAAGCAGAAACGGTTTTTTTTATATTTTCTTCCAAGGAAATAAACTGTTTGGGCATTTTGACCGAAATATCCAAATATCTGTTATTAACACTTTTTAGCTCTATGGTTGTTTTCCATTGGGCTGTTTCTGCGGTGCTACGCCCAAATCCTGTCATACTATTAATCAAAATGCTACCTCACAATAATAATATTCTATCTTATAACTTCTGCATTAAATGTATTTTTCCTTCTTTATTATACTATTATTTACTATTTTTTTAATTTCATAACCAATTCCCGAAATAATTGTGGGCAGTGCCGTTACAAAAAGAATAATACCCCATTGTTCCCAAGTTAAAGGTACGGTATGAAAAACCTGCTGTAACCAAGGTATATACAAAACAACATATTGCATAATAACGGATATACCAACTGCCAAGAGCAAATAAATATTTGAAAAAATTCCTAAAGCAAAGGTACTTTCATACTCTGAGCGACAATCAAAAACGTAAAATAACTGACAAAAAACAAGGGCGGTAAATGCCATGGTGCGGCTTATATTAATATCATTATAGGTAATTATAGCATATAAAAATACAAAAATGGTGGTTACACCTATAAGAATGCCTCGTAATGCAATTTTCAAACCCAAACCATCGGCAAAAATGCCTTCATCTTTTTTACGTGGTTGAGCCTTCATTAAAGATGGTGAAGGTTTATCCAAGCCCAAAGCCAAAGCCGGTAAACCATCGGTAACTAAATTTATCCACAAAATTTGCAAAGGCAAAAGCGGTAGGGGAAAACCGAATATAACAGCTATAAACATGGTTAAAACCTCACCTAAATTAGAGGAAAGCAAATAGCGGATAAATTTTCTGATATTATCATAAATTCCTCGTCCCTGAAAAACAGCCTCCACTATATTGGCAAAATTATCATCGGTCAGTATAAAATCCGCCGCCTCTTTGGTAACATCTGTGCCCCCAAGTCCCATGGCTATACCTATATCCGCTTCTTTTAAGGCAGGAGCATCGTTTACCCCATCACCGGTCATTGCCACCACTTCGCCTTGACTTTTATAATAGCGAACTATTTTCATTTTATCTTCAGGATTTACTCGGGCAAAAACACGCTTATTATCCAGTGCCTTTTTTGGAGATTTTTCATTAACCTCCTGTAATTCACTGCCCAGCATCACTTGGTTTTCATCTTTGGCAATGCCCAATTCTTTCGCCACGGATAAGGCTGTACCTTTATCATCACCGGTTATCATCACGGTTTTTATCCCTGCGGTATTTGCCTTAAAAAGTGCATTATAAACGTCCTTTCTAATGGGGTCGGCAATGGCAACCAATGCTAAAAAGGTTAAAGCAGATTCCATTTCTGCAACTTTGTTTACTTTTTCTTTATATGCCAAGGCTAATACCCGATAGCCATTTTGACTGTAATTTGCAAACTCTCGCCTTATTATATCTTTGGTTTTAATATCCAAATCAAGGCTTCTGTTTCCCTGCTGTATTTTGTTACAGCATTGCAAAACCGTATTGGGAGCACCTTTTACCAAGGATTTGCTCCCGATTAGAACGCTCATCAATCGCCTTTTGGAATCAAAGGGAATTTCCTCGTCTATTTTTTCTTTTTTGATAGTATCATCAATATTTAAAGCTCCGTTAAATAAAGCCACTTCAGTGGGGTCGCCGCTGATTTTTTCGCCATTTTCCAAAATAGAATTACAATTTACCATTACTTTCAAAGCATTTTTAGCCGCCGCAGATTTACTGCTAAAGCCCTTTACCTTCTCCCAGCTGCCATCTAAATATAAGGCTATTGCCTCCATGGAATTTTCCGTAAGAGTGCCTGTTTTATCCGAGCAAATAACCGTGGTTGAGCCTAAGGTTTCCACAGCCGGCAGTTTTTTTACAATGGCATTGCATTTAGCTAAACGCCAAACTCCCAAAGCCAAACAAATAGTAACAATGGCAGGTAGCCCTTCGGGTATTGATGCCACCCCTAAGCTCACTCCTGTTAATATCATGGTATAAATATCCCCACCCATGATAATCCCCACCACAGAAACTAAGGCACAAACCGCAACGCAAATGGCAATGAGGTATTTACCCAGCTTTTTTAGCTTCAGCTGCAAGGGTGTAATTTCCACAGTAGCTTTTGTTAATAAATCTGCAATTTTACCCATTTCCGTAGCCATACCTGTGGCAACAACCACACCAAGACCACGCCCTCTGACTATGGTTGTACCACTAAAAGCCATACTTTTTTGTTCAGAAAGCGAAGCAGCCTTATCCACAGCATAAATTTCTTTGGTAACATGGCGAGATTCTCCGGTAAGCAAGGATTCCTCTACTTCCATATTAAAGCACTGTAATAGTCTTAAATCTGCAGGTATTTTACAGCCTTGATTTAAAACTACCACATCACCGCTGACCAAATTTTCCGCAGGAATTATCTGCTTTTTCCCATCTCGCAACACCGTAGCCTCATCTGTGTATAATTCCTTTAAAGATTCTAAGGATTTTTCCGCTTTATATTCTTGCACAAAGCCTAAAATTCCATTTAAAATAATTATTGCCATAATCATAGCAGCATCTATTATTTCCCCAAATGCAGCAGAAATTATTGCTGCTCCCAATAAAACCATAACCATAAAATCGCAAAATTGCCGTAAAAAAACAAAGATAATATTATCCTTTTTCTTGGCAATTAGTTTGTTTTTACCATTTGCTTGCAACCTTGTTGCTGCCTCTTTATTAGATAAGCCAATTTCCCTATCTACATTGAGGGCATTTGCCACTTCTTTAGCATCCATGGCATACCACTGTTTTTTGGACAAAACCATCACTCTCCTACCTATTTTATTTCAGTATGCTATTCTATGCCCAAAATGAAAACCTAATGACTTTAACGCCAAAACATGATATAATATCTTAAAAATACTTTTTGAAAGGCGGAAACGGTATGCCATTAGATGGACTATTTTTTAATAAACTACTTACCGAATTAGCTTTAGACTTGGAAAACGCAAAAATAAATCGAATCCATCAGCCGGATAAGAATACCGTTACCATGAAGCTAAATCAAGCAACACGTGGAAATTTTACCTTAGTTTTTAGCACTCACCCTCAAAATGCTCGCATTAATATAACCACGGCTACCAAGGAAAACCCCAAAAGTCCACCACTATTTGCCATGGTTTTACGCAAACATCTTGAAGGCGGCAAAATAATAAACCTTGAGCAACAAGGATTGGATAGGGTAGCTATTATCACCATTGAAGGTAGAAATGAAATTGGGGAAGTGGAAAAAAAGAAGCTTATTTTAGAGATAATGGGCAAACACAGCAATTTGATTTTAACCACCGAAGATTTTGAAATAATAGGTGCAGTGAAACAATATAATTCCAATGTGTCCCGCTATCGTCAGGTTTTGCCCCATATTACTTATGTAGCACCGCCGCCTCAAAATAAATTAAACCCATTTTTAATCACGGAAGATGAGTTTAGCCATGCACTTTTAGAATTAGATATTGCCTTACCCATACAAAAGGGCGTGTTCCAAATTATTGAGGGTATAAGCCCCCAAACTGCCGAGGAGATAATTTTTAATTGCAATTTGGAATCATCCGCCATTGAAGAAATGGGAGCATATGATTTACATAAAGTTTTTGAGGAAATAAAAAAAACCACAGAACAGCCAAGATGTGGCACTGTGATTTTAAACAATAATATAGCTAAAGATTTTTACTTTTTCCCCATGAATCATTATGCCATGGAATCTTATAGCTTTGATACTTTAAGTGAAACTTTAGATATGTTTTACGAAAAAAAAGAAGTAGATGCTGCTTTTGCCTCTCGAAAATTCGCCATCAGTAAAATTGTGG
Source organism: Clostridiales bacterium (assembly GCA_036644995.1). Lineage (GTDB taxonomy): Bacteria > Bacillota > Dehalobacteriia > UBA7702 > UBA7702 > Cryptoclostridium. Next base: position 13,042 of record JAVXOZ010000003.1, read on the forward strand.
AACAAGCCAAAACTAAATTGGCAAAAAAAATTCAAAAGCAAAAAAAGGAGCTGGCAACTGCCACCGATGGTGATAAATACAAACTTTACGGTGAGCTTATCAGCGCCTATCTTTACCAAGTTCCCGACCACGGCAAAGAAGTGGTGCTTCCCAATTTTTACGATAATGAAAAAGAGCTTACCATTAAATTATGGCAGGAATTAACACCATCAGAAAATGCAGCCAAATATTTTAGACGCTACAACAAAGCAAAAACCGCTAACAATGCCATTGTGGAGCATTTAAAAATCAATACTGAAGAACTTGCCTATTTAGAAAATTTATGCTACTCCATAGAAAATACTGAAAATGATGGAGAATTAGCTTTGGTAAGAGAAGAAGCTGTGGCAGCCGGTTATTTAAAAGATAAGCAGAAAACAAAAAAATTAAAAAAGACTCCAACCTTACCCCCGTACGAAGTAGAATTTAACGACTACACAATTTTCATTGGCAGAAATAACAAACAAAATGATAAATTAACCTTAAAAATTGCCAATAAAGATGATGTTTGGTTCCACACCAAAGATATCCCCGGCAGCCATGTTATCATCAGAAAACAGGATAATAAAACAATACCCGATGAGGTTATTGCCAAAGCAGCACAATATGCCGCATATCACAGTAAGGCAAAAAATTCTGATAAGGTGCCGGTGGATTACACCGAAGTAAAACAGGTAAAAAAACCAAATGGTGCAAAACCCGGCATGGTTATATATTTTGAACAAACAACATTATTTGTAAGCCCTGAAAAACCAATATATAAGGAGATGGAGATATGATTTTAACAACAACTCAAAATGTGGAAGGCAAAGAAGTAGCTGAATACAAAGGCATAGTTTTTGGTGAAGTAATCACCGGCATTAATGTTATTAAAGATTTCACCGCCGGAGTTCGCAATTTTTTTGGAGGCAGAAGTGGCTCCTATGAAAACGAGCTGACTAAAGCCAGAGATCAAGCCTTGGCAGAGATGGAACAAAGAGCCTCAGAATTAGGGGCAAATGCCATTGTTGGCATTGATATGGACTATGAGATGTTAGGTTCAGATAACGGCATGATAATGGTTTCTGCGAGCGGCACAGCAGTTTTAATCAAATAATTCACAAATTAATTACAAATAAAAAAAGATGCTTCACAGCTATTTGGCAGTGGAGCATCTTTTGGTTCTATGAGATTCTATGAGGTTTTATGAAGTTTATGCTAAATGTTGCGGTGTAGAATATAAACTTTGCAAAGGTAAAAAAAGAGCCTGAATTTTCAGCTAACATCTGTTTTCTTAACGGTAAAATTATATAAAACAGGAGTTTTTCTTTAACGATAAAATTACATAAAATTGCAGCAATCACCTATTAAAGTGCTTGCTGCAATTTTTTATATTAATAAGGTTTATTTTAAAGGTACTACAAAAAACCGACCGCTTTATATATCAAAATATATTCTGCGTTCAGTTATATGGTTTAATGGATTAAGTAGCAAATTTTATTGTTTAATATGCTCAATAAGGCTTTCCACGGCTTCTTTGTAGCCTTCAAATCCTTTGCCGCTTATGGTTTTTATTGCCCCTTGGCTAATATAGGAAAACTTGCGAAATTCTTCTCTGGCATAGATATCCGAAAGGTGCACCTCGACTGTGGGTAAAGCCACTGCCTTTATGGCATCTAACATAGCTATGCTGGTATGGGAATAGGCAGCAGGGTTTAAAATTATCCCATCTGCTTTATCCATTGCCTGCTGTATATAATCTACCAAATCGCCTTCATGGTTGGATTGAAAAAATTCTACTGCCACATCTTTTTCGTTACAGCATTCTTCAATGTAATCCAATAAATCATCATAGGTTTTTTCACCGTAAATACTTGGTTCTCTTTTGCCCAATAAATTGATATTGGGTCCGTGAATGACGTAAAATTTCATTATAAGCTCCTTAAAATTGCTTCAACAGTGGCTGCTGTGTCACGCTTTATAGTCCCCGCAGGGAATAGCACACCATTTTGTCTGAATGTATTATAATATATTTCTGCATCTTTTTTGGAAACCGATAAAATGAGACTTTTTTCTTTGGCTATTTCCTCCCAATTACCTTGGGTTATAACCTCACGGTTTAATTCTTTTCCTAAAGATGCAGCAATTCTTTCGCTGTTTACAATAATAATATTGGCTAATTTTTGACGCATTTTTTTACAGGCTTCATCTCCCATGGCTTGGGGTATTTTTTTGTGGAGAAATAATTCACCTGCATAACGTGCTTGCTCTGTGAGCATGGTTAAGCCCCCGGTATGGGGTATTTTTAAATCTTCTGCCTGTAAAACCAAGGCGGTGCGTAAAGGGTTGTATACCACATCTAAAACACCTTTAAGGTTGCTGAATTCTTGTAAATCCACTAATTGCTTGCCGTTATTGGGGTACATTCCCACCGGTGTGGTGTTTACCAAAATGTCACCATCAAGGTATTTTTCCTTATCTTCATAAGTAATATCGCCGTTACGTGATATTTGTACAATTTCTCGGGCTTCCATTTCTGCGGCGGCTACTTTTGCCATTTTTCCTGTGCCACCTGTGCCCATAATGATAACTTTTTTATCTTGAAAACTAATATTGGCTTTTTTTGCCATGTATATAAATCCAAATAAATCGGTATTTTCACCATAAAGGGTATTATCACTTCTCAATATCAGTGTATTTACACTGCCAATTTTTTTAGCCCCCGGGGATATTTCATCACAAAGAGGCAATACGGTTTCCTTGTAAGGTATGGTAACATTTAAACCTAAATAATTTTTGCTTTTAATAAAATCCACCACTTCATTGTGGGGAATATTTTTGAGCACGTAATCATCGTTGCCGTAAAGCTTGTGGATATAAGGGGAAACACTGTGACCCAATGTTTCCCCTATTAAGCCATATTTCATAGGTACTCCTTATATTAAATAATTTCAGAGTAACTGCCCAAATAGGAAAATTGAGGCAATTCTGTATCTAATTGTGAAAGTAATTTTAAAACATCTTCAGAGTAACAAGAGGCTTCTATATCAAAATAAAACATAAATTCAAAATCTTTCCCGGGGATAGGGCGGCTTTCCAATTTGGTTAGGTTAAGCCCCAAAGAGGAAAATCTGGTTATTATCCTATAAAGAGAGCCGGGAACGTGGGGAATGGAGAGCATTAAACTTATTTTATCCGCTCCGGGGTATATTTCCAAATCTTTGGCTATGCAGATAAAGCGAGTGTAGTTACTGCCGCAATCTTGAATGTTTTCAGCTAAAATATTCAAGCCGTATAAATCTCCGCAATATTCCGAGGAAATTGCGGCAATGTCATTTCTGGGGGATTCTGCCACAATTCGAGCGGCGGTGGCTGTGTTTTCACAGAGGGTGATTTTTGCACCGTTCATAGCTTTTATAGTGTTGGCACATTGAGATATTGCCTGTTCGTGGGATATTATTTCCTTTATATCTCCTATGGCAACACCTTTTTTTGCCAAAAGTGAGTGGTCTACCCGTAATCTCAAGCTTTTTACAATGTGAAATTTGTATTTTTTCATAAGATCGTAAACTTCATTTACCGAGCCTGCGGTGCTGTTTTCTATGGGTAAAATGCCATATTGGCAAAGTCCTTTATCTACCCCTTGAAAAACCCCTTCAAATTCCTGAAAATACATTATGCCTGCCACGGGGAATATTTTATCGCAAGCTATTTGTGAATATGCTCCCTCTGCACCTTGGCAGGCTACTGTGGCTTTTATAGGAAACATTTTAGGAGTATTCGCCACGGCAGTGGTGATTTCCTTTTCCAAATTGGAATTTGCACCTAAAAATTTATTTTGGTAGGCACGGCTTAAATCAAAAAGCAGGTTAAAAAGGGTTTTGCTGTAACCCACATATTCACTGTTAACCCCATTGGCAATGCGATTTATAATATCTCTTTCTCTGGTTCTGTTTACCGAGGGGAGGTTGTTATTGCCTTTATATTCCCCTATTTTACCTGCTAAATTCATTCTATCTTCAAACAGTTTAGCAATTTGGTCGTCTATTACATCTATTTTTGAACGTGTTTCTTTAATGTCCATGTTATTTCCTTTCAACAATAAAATCAAGGATGGTCATTGCCATTATGGCTTCTAAAATTGGTACAGCCCTTGGCACTATGCAGGGGTCGTGCCTGCCTTCTATGATTAATTTTTCCATGGTATTGGTTTTTAAATTTACCGATTGCTGCTCTTGACCAATGGATGGGGTGGGCTTTATTGCTATACGCATTATCAAGGGCATACCTGTGGTAATGCCACCTATTATACCACCGTGATTGTTGGTTTTGGTTTTTATTTGATTATTTTCTATTATATATTCATCGTTATGTTCCGAGGCTTTTTTTAAAGAGGCATCAAATCCCAGTCCAAATTCCACGCCACGCACTGCGGGTATGCCAAAGGCTGCCTGTGCCAAAGCATTTTCCATGCCGTTAAACATGGGTTCACCCAAGCCGATGGGTAAACCTATGGCACAACCTTCAATAATGCCGCCCAGTGCATCACCTTTTTCCTTGGCAAGGTTGATTTTGGCTATCATAGTTTCGCCGATATTATATCTGTTTACGGGAAACTCTGCATGGCTTACATAATCCAATTCTTCTTTGGTTATATTTACAGGGTCAAAAGGTTTATCTTTTACGCCGCATATTGAATCAATGTGGGCGCCGATAAATATACCTCTTTGAGCTAATATATTCTTGGCTATTGCCCCGGCAATGCACAGTGGTGCTGTGAGCCTACCTGAAAAGTGACCGCCACCCCGAAAATCTTCAAAACCTTTAAATTTAATGTGACCGGGAAAATCTCCGTGAGAAGGGCGGGGGATATCTTTATTCTTTTCGTAATCCTTAGGCTTTTGGTCTGTGTTTTTAATTATGGCACAAAGTGGTGCACCACAGGTTTTACCGTTAAATACCCCTGAGAGGATTTCTACCGCATCTTGCTCTTTTCTTGGGGTAGACCATGGCATATTATTAGGGGCACGTCGAGCCATAAAATCACTGATTTTAGTTTCATCAATGGTTTCGCCCACGGGTAAGCCATCAATTAAAATACCAATGGCGGTGGAGTGGGATTGACCAAAAACCGAGTATTTTATATTTTTACCGAAGGTAGAGGACATTATATTTACCTCCTAATTCCTGAAAATCATGGAAAAAATGAGGATAGCTTTTCTCTACAGCTTCTGCATCTTCAATGATAATGGGATTTTTGGCAACCACAGAGCCAATGGCAGCGGACATGGCTATGCGATGGTCTTTAAAGCTTTTTACCTTGCCGCCGATTAAATGGGTGCCACCTTTGATAATCAGACCATCTTCGGTTTCTTTTATATCGCCGCCCAGCATAGTTATACATTGGTTCATGGCGAATAGGCGGTCGCATTCTTTTAGACGTAGACGCTTGGCGTTAATAATATGGCTTGTGCCCTGAGCCAAGGTGGCAACCATGGCTAAAACAGGTACTAAATCCGGTATATCCCCTGCATCTATTTCTATGGCATTGAGGTTTTTGTGGGTTACGGTGATGGAGTTTTGATTGATGGAAACTTCAGCACCCATTTCTTTGAGAATATCCAATATTTTTTTATCACCCTGTGTGGATTTGGGGTTTAACCCCATAACTGTAATGCTGCCATTTAAAGCCGCCCCGGAAAACCAAAAAGCTGCATTGGACCAATCTCCTTCAACGGTGATTTTGTTGGGGGAAATATATTTTTGATTTCCTTTAATTATATATATATTATTTTCTTTTTTTATGGAAATCCCAAAAGTTTTTAAAACATCTATGGTCATTTCAATATAGCTTTGAGATTCTTCGGGAGTGGTTATTTCTATGGTGCTGTCTGTGGGTAAAAGTGGCAGGGCAAATAGTAAACCCGAAACAAATTGGGAGCTGATATTCCCGGGCAATTTATACTCTCCACCCTGTAATGTGCCAAAAATGGTAATTGGCAATGTTTTATTCTTTATGCTTATACCTTTGTTCCGCATTTCAGTAATAATAGGTTCCATGGGACGTTTTGGTAGTTTGCCCCTGCCTATAAATGTACATTCAAAAATATCCAAAGCCCCCACAACGGGGAACAAAAATCGCAAGGTAGATCCACTTTCATTGCAGTCTAAGGTGGCTTTTGGGGGTAAATCTGCAATGGGGGTGATTATTAGTTCATCATCATCTTCCCATTCACTTTTTGCACCTAATTCAGTAATGGCGTTTAGGGTTGCTTCGATATCTTTGGACCAAGAATTTATTTTAATGGTTGTGGGCTTATCGCTTAAAGCTGCGGCTATTAAAATGCGGTGGCTTTGAGATTTTGAGGCTATTGCTTCTATTTCACCATTTAATATACTGTGATGTACTTCAATATTCATTATTTTTCCTCCTCTACATTTAGAAAAGTTCTTAGTTCATCTATGTTTATAGGTTGTAAAATGCAGTGACCTATTTTTTGCGGCATAATAAAAGTGATGGTATCACCTTTGCGTTTTTTATCTTGTTTTATGGCTTCAATTAAAATTTCCATTTTATAAGGGCAAGTTGTGGGCAAATCATACCTATTTAATGCTTTGATAATTGTGGTTATGCAATCTTCTTGGAGTGTATTATGGGCAGCGGCAATTTTAGCTATGAGCACCATGCCAATGCTGATGGCGTGACCGTGGGTAATGGTAAAATCGCTTTCTTTTTCAATGGCATGGCCTATGGTGTGTCCTAAATTTAAAAGCTGCCGTTGTCCTTTATCAAATTCATCGGTTAAAACTAAATCTCTTTTTATTTTTAAGGAAGTAACAATAATTTCTTCCATATTTTCCCAAATATCATTTTTTGCTATGGTATCAAATAATTTTTTATCTTGGAGTATGCCATATTTTAAGGCTTCGGCAATACCATCGCCAAATCTGGCAAAAGGTAATGTTTTCATGGTTTCGTAATCGCAATATACTAAGGAAGGTTGGTGAAATGCACCTGCTAAGTTTTTGCCGCTGTGAAGATTTATAGCTGTTTTGCCACCCACCGAGGAATCAATGGCGGCTAAAAAGGTGGTGGGTATTTGGATGTAGTCTATACCCCTTAAATAAGTTGCAGCGGCAAAACCTGTGATATCCCCAACCACACCACCGCCTAAAGCTATGGCTATATCGCTGCGTGTGACCTGGTTGGTGGCAAAAAATTCTAAAATTTCCGAAAAGGTTGCCATGTTTTTGGATTTTTCACCATTGGGAAAAACAAAAGTATTTACGGTAAAACCACTTGCTATTAATTGTTCTTTTACTGTTTCACCGTAAAGATTATTTACAATATCATCGGTAACCAAGGCAATGGAGCATTGATTAAAACGTGATTTTAGCTCCTTGCCTATGTTTTTTAATATATTTTTTCCGATGATAACATCATAGGGTTTGGTGGTTTCTATTTTTAAAGTTTGCATGGTTAATCCACTTCTTCTTTCAGCTTTCTACCGGTTTTCAGTAATTCTTTCAGATATTTTTCATCTTGGTTTTCCAAGGCTGTGGCATATTCTTTTAGATGTTTGGTGAGGAGATTTATCTCATTTAAGAGATTATCTCGGTTTTCCATAAAAAGCTCTGTCCACATATTTTCCTCTAATTTGGCAACTCTGGTTAAATCCTTGTAGCTACCTGCGGAAAAGCCTTGGTGCACGGCTGAACCTGGGCTTTTGATATAGGCATTGGATACCACATGGGCTAATTGTGAGGTATAGGCAATATTTTTATCGTGATTTTCAGGGGTGGTTATTTCAATGTGGTTAAAACCTAAGGAAAGAAAAAACTCAGCTGCGGTTTTTATAATTTCCTCTTTTTCATCTTTTTTCGGTGTTAAAATCATCGAAGCGTTATTGTATAATTCGGCACAGGAGTTTTCATATCCTGCAACTTCCAGCCCTGCCATGGGGTGACCTCCAATAAAATTAAAATTATTTTTGGCGGCGATTGGTTGGATTTCATCGCAAATATATTTTTTCACACCACAGCAGTCAATTATTATGGTATTTGGGGAAAAATGATTTTTATTATCTTTTACATATTTTACCGTGGCTTGGGGGTAGATTGCCAATAAAATCAAATGGCATTTTCCTATGTTTTCAGGGGAAAGTTCGATATCTACACTGCCTTCTTCTTGAGCTTTTTGCAAAACTTGGCTACTTAAATCATAGCCAAATACTTTATTTTCTGAATATTTTTTGATGGCCTTGGCTAAAGAGCCACCTATAAGCCCTAAGCCCACAATGCCAATGTTCATAATTACACCTTTTCTTATTAGTTTTTGGGGTGGATAATGGGTAACAGTGCCTTAATTTGTTTGGTTAATTCCTCAAATGCTTGGGGGGTTAAAGATTGAGGCCCATCGCACAGTGCTTTTGCAGGGTCGTTGTGCACTTCTATAATAAGCCCATCGGTACCTGCGGCTACGGCGGCCAAGGAAAGTGGTTTTACCAACCGTGCCATACCTGCGGCGTGGCTGGGGTCTATGATAATTGGTAAATGTGTGAGTTCCTTTAACGCCGGCACAGCGGAAATATCCAAGGTGTTTCTGGTGTAGGTTTCAAAGGTGCGAATACCACGTTCACAAAGAATTACATTTTTATTGCCACCTGCTAAAATATATTCCGCACTCATCAACAGTTCTTGTAAGGTGCTGGATAAGCCACGTTTTAATAAAATAGGTTTATTTAAAGTGCCTAATTTTTTGAGCAGCTCAAAGTTTTGCATATTTCTGGCACCAACCTGAATTACATCCACATCTTCATAGTAGGGGAGCTGGGCGGCATCCATTATTTCTGTAACAATGGGCATTCCTGTGGCTGCTTTTGCCTTTAATAAAAGGTCAATACCTTCGGTGCCCAAACCTTGGAAAGCATAGGGCGAAGTGCGAGGTTTGAAAGCGCCGCCACGGAGCATGGTTGCTCCTGCTGCTTTTACAGATTTGGCAATGCCAATGATTTGCTCCTCGGATTCCACGGAACAGGGGCCTGCTATTATTTGAAAATTACCGCCGCCTATTTTCCAATCTCCTACTGATACTATGGTGTCTTGGGGGTGGAATTTGCGGTTGGCATTTTTATATGGTTCTTGAATGCGTTTCACATCTTCCACAATATCCAAACCGCAGAGCATATCCGTATCTAAAGATGTGGTATCACCTATTAAGCCTAAAATAGTTTGAAATTGACCTTGACTTAAATGGGTTTCTAAACCCTTATTTTTTAGCCATTGTATCAAATTTTCAATTTGCTGTTCATTGGTATCTTTTTTAATTAATAAAATCATTTTTTTTCTCCTTTTTAATTTTTCGTACAAAAAAAGCCGCAGCGTGTTGCTGCGGCTTCATAGTTAAAATTATGAAAAACCTAATACCTCATTGAGCAGCGAAACACGAATAAACCTTACCAAAGTAGTTGGTAAAGTAAAAGCAATAACCGTATTTTGCTGTGTTCAGTGCGTTAGACATTGGTTTTTCTCCTAAATTTGTTTATGTTACCTTGTAATATAGCACAATATCTTATCCTTGTAAAGGAGTAAATTAAAAAAATTTGCAAGTTTTTTTTGTGGATTTTTCCACCATATTTAAGAAGTAGTTATGGGTGGAAAAATCATCTGTTAATTCAGGGTGGAAGGAGGTAACCAAAATATTACCCTCTTGGGCAGCTACTATTTTGCCTTCTACTTCACTTAAAATTTCCACATTTGGAGCGGTTTTGGTAATATATGGTGCCCGAATAAAAACCATGGGTATTTTGCCGATATTTTTCATTGTGCCCATAGAGCTAAAGCTGGAGCTTTGCCTGCCGTAGCCATTGCGTTCCACGGTGATATCTATGGCATTTAAACCGCTGTTTTCTTGGTTATTAATATTTTTTGCCAATAAAATTAAACCTGCACAGGTTCCAAAAACAGGTAAACCATTTTTAATTTTTGCCGCTAATGGCTCATATATATCCAATTCGTGCAATAGCTTAGTTATGGTGGTGCTTTCGCCGCCGGGTATGATTAAACCCTGAAAATCATGGTCTAAGTCTGTTTTCTTTCGTATTTCCACAGTGGCAATGTTGTGTTTTTTTAGCATATTAATATGCTCTGCAAAACCACCTTGAATCGCTAAAACCCCAATAATCATTTTATTGACCACGTTCAGCCATGAGGATTTCTATTTCTTCGGCATTAATCCCCACCATGGCTTCGCCTAAGTCTGCGGAAATTTCACTGAGGAGCTTGGCATCGTTGAAATTGGTAACGGCTTTAACTATGGCATTTGCTCTTTTTTCGGGATCGCCTGCTTTAAATATTCCCGAACCCACAAAAACACCTTCGGCACCAAGCTGCATCATTAAGGCTGCATCTGCCGGGGTAGCTACACCACCTGCGGCAAAATTTACCACGGGGAGTTTGCCGTTTTTGTGGATATATGCCACTAAATCGTAAGATACCGATAAGGTTTTTGCAATTTCAAAAAGCTCATCTATATCGGCATTTTGAATTTTGCGAATTTCCGAGGTGATAAGGCGCATATGGTGCACAGCTTGGATAATATCCCCGGTGCCGGGTTCGCCTTTGGTGCGAATCATTGTTGCCCCTTCTTGAATCCGCCTTAAAGCCTCACCTAAATTTCTGGCTCCGCACACAAAGGGAACTTTAAATTTGGTTTTATTGATGTGGTAGATATCATCCGCCGGTGATAGGACTTCGCTTTCGTCAATATAGTCTATTTCTAAGGCTTCTAAAATTTGAGCTTCCACAAAATGCCCAATGCGAACTTTTGCCATTACAGGTATGGAAACAGCAGCTTGTATTCCTTTTATCATTTTGGGGTCGCTCATTCTTGAAACCCCTCCGGCACTGCGAATATCCGCAGGAATGCGTTCTAAAGCCATAACCGCACAGGCACCTGCTTTTTCTGCTATTTTGGCTTGCTCAGGGGTGGTAACGTCCATTATTACCCCGCCTTTTAACATTTGAGCTAAATTTTTATTTAATTCATATTGGGTATTTTCCATTGTTTTTTCCTTCCTTGATATCTCTTGACATCTTTATCTTTAGACTTTATTATAATACTAACTGGCATTATCTCAATAGCCAGTTTTAAAATAAATGAAGATACCAGATGGAGAAAAATGATAACAATAGATTTGAATACTAACAGTAAAATCCCTATTTATCAGCAAATATACGAATCCTTGCGTCATAAAATTGAAATTGGAGCCATAGCTGCCCAAGAAAAAATGCCCTCTAAACGTAAGCTTGCCAATGATTTAAATGTAAGCCAAACCACCATTGAAACGGCATATGGGCAATTAAAAGCAGAAGGGTATATTTATGCAGAACCTAAAAAAGGATATTACGCAGAAAATATTTTAAAAAACCATGGTGGTTTTCCTCTTTGTGATGTGAGTTTACCCCTAAAAAAAGTAGATGAAAGTCTAATTTTAAAACAAGCAGAAAAAAAATATTCTTACGATTTTCAAACAAATGCCATAGATACAGAGTGTTTTCCCTTTTCCGTATGGGCAAAATTGACCCGTGAAACTCTAAATGAAGATAAAAATGAAATTCTATCTGTTACTCACCCCAAAGGTCTGTATTCTTTAAGACAGGGAATTTGTAAAATGCTCAGTGAACATCGGGGTATGAATGTTGAGCCGAACCAGATTATTGTGGGTGCAGGCTGGGAATATTTGCTGAATTTGATTACCCAATTATTGGGAAAAAATCAAGTTTATGGTGTGGAGGACCCCTGCTATGCCAAAATTCCCAAAATTTTAGATAGATTGGTGGATGCTGTGGAATATTTGCCCTTGGACGGCGAGGGGATAATTATGAAAAATTTAGAGGAATCAACCGCAGATGTGCTCCATGTTACCCCATCTCACCATTTTCCTTTGGGAATTGTAACCTCGGCAGGTAGAAGAAGGGAGCTTTTGCAGTGGGCAAATGCTCAGAGTAATCGTTATATAATTGAAGATGATTACGATAGTGAATTTCGATTTTACGGCCGCCCCATACCTGCTATGTATGGTTTGGATAATGGGGAAAATGTTATATATATTAAAACTTTTGCCAAAAGTCTTGCTCCATCTTTGCGTATGGCTTATATGGTTTTACCCCAAAGTTTGGTTAAACTTTATGATGAGGAAATGTCCTTTTATGCTTCCACAGTTCCCAGTATTGAGCAGCACGTTTTAAGCCGCTTTATTGAGGGGGGATATTTTGAGCGACATTTACACCGCATGAGAAATATATATAAAAAAAGAAGGGAAATTTTTCTTGAGGAAGTGAAAAAAAGTTCCCTAAGTTCTAAAATTAAAATATTTAAAGAGGATGCAGGTATGCACTTGCTTTTGCAGGTGGAAGGTTTAAAAGAAAATGAAATAATAGCTAAAGCCGAAGCTGGGGATATTAAAATTTATGGCTTATCTGAGTATTATAATTTTTATGAACCAAAAGGGTACTCCGAAACCGTGATTGCCGGTTTTTCGGGATTTTCCGAAGCTAAATTACGTGAAGCGGTGCAAAATTTGGTTAAAGCTTTAGCATAGAATTAGAAATTAGAAAGATTGAAAGCTAATTAAAAAGTGTACTCCGAAAAAAATATAACCACAATGTATATTGGTTAAAAATAAAAAACACATCGCCCTGTAATTGCCTTTGTAGCTTAGTGCATTGAGCCATTACAGTGTGATGTGCTTTTTTAATTTTTTGTGAAAAATAAAATTTTATCAAGGTCTTTTTATATTGATGAATATTATCATAAATTTCATAATCAGGGGCATTACCATGAATTTTAATACTTTATAAATTGCATAAAGATGTATAAAAATGTAATTTTACTTTTTATTTCCCCATGGGCAGGCAACAATACAGCAACCACATATCCAAGCACCTAATTTTTCACTCTGTGCTTTTAAGTAGATATTGCATTTATCAAAATCCAATCGGCAATTTCGTGGTTCCCGTATATCAACAGGTGCATCAGTAATGGCGTGTACAGGGCAGGCATCCACACATTTTGTGCAATTTCTGCATTTGTTTTTCATACTCACATCTGGTTTTAGTGGTGCATCTGTTAGCAATGTGGCTAAACGTAGCCTTGGACCAAATTGGGGATTTACCAAAGCACAGCTTTTACCAATCCACCCCATTAGCTAAATTATATGACTTCAATTTTAAATGTCAATATAATACAGGTAAAATAATTAGCTATGGCTTTTAGGCTATAAGCAGCTTGGATAAGGTATTTTTATCTTAAAACAATAACCCTTAATCTACATTACAAATAATATATATGCTGCTAATGGAGAATAAATAAAAAAAGGAAATTTAGGGTATTGGTGGTTTATCCCAGCCAAACATCTAAAAACATCATTAAACCAAAACCCAACATGGAAAGTCCCGCAATTAATTTTTTATTGCCATTGGAATTGGCTTCGGGAATTATTTCCGCAAATACTACATAAATCATGGCTCCTGCGGCAAAAGATAGCATCACAGGCAAGAGAGAGGCAACAAATACAGTGAGGGTAGCACCTACCACAGCGGCTATGGTTTCCACAAAAGAGGATAATTGACCATAGGCAAAGGCTCTTTTTGCGGATAGGCCATCCCTCCTTAAAGGCAAAGATGTGGCTGCGCCTTCAGGAAAATTTTGAATACCAATACCAAATGCCAAAGCCAAGGCAGCTACTAAGGTATCGCCATTTACCGCTGCACCCACCGCTACCCCAATGGCTAAACCCTCGGGAATATTGTGGAGGGTGATAGCAAATATAAGTAATGTGCTTTTGCCAAAATGCCGCTTTAATCTTTGCCCCAATTTATTGTTTGTTTGGTTGATGGGGAAAACTTTATCCGCAAAAAGTAAAAATACAACTCCCAAACTAAAGCCAAACATTAAAGGTAAAAGTGGGTTCATGCCCAAATCCTCTGCATAGCCCAGAGCAGGGTTTAAAAGTGAGAAAAAAGATGCCGCCATCATAATGCCCCCTGCTAACCCCAAAAGACCATTCATTATTTTTGTATCAACATTTTTAAAGGGAAAAACCATGGCGGCACCTAAAGAAGCAGGTATCCATGCCATAAATCCTGCTAAAAAACCTTGAAGGGGGGTGGGGAGAGCTAAAAACCAATCCATAAATAAAACCTCAATCCATCATAAAATCCTTTCTCATAGTATGCAAGAAAATCTGCAAAGGTGAAAAAGAAATTGCCCTTAATTGTATTGATTTCAGGTGCAAAAGTGTGGTATAATTTTCTAATATCTATCATAATGGTTAATAATTTAGATTTTTCCACCATATTTTTAAATAAGTGCTGGTAGATGTAGTTTTAGTTCGGAATACCAATAATATAAATCCGAATTAAAAAATATTACTTAAATCAAAATACTTAATTATTTTGAAAAAATCAAAGACACAGTGCAGATGCTATACCTGCGAGAAAGGAAAAATGCCATGAAATGGAAAATCTATACCCCTGATGGAGTACAAGATCTTTTAATGGACGACGCTTACATGAAACGCAAACTGGAAAATACAATGATTGAAGAATTTCGACATTGTGGCTTCAGTGAAATTGTAACGCCTTCTTTGGAATTTTTTGATTCTTTCAGTGGACAAAAGGATATTTTAGCCCAAGAAGATATGGCAAAATCCTTTGATTCTCAAGGTCGCATTCTTGTGCTTAAACCTGATTTAACTGTGCCCGTAGCTCGTGTTGCGGCAACTAAATATAAAGATATCCGCCCCTTGAAAGTGTGCTATTGCCAAAGCATTTTCAGAAATACCAAAGACCGCTATTTGGATTTAAAAGAATTTACCCAAGCAGGATGTGAATTTATCGGCTGCGGTGATACCTCATGTGATGGCGAGGTAATTGCCACCGCTGTAAAAACCCTGGAAAAAGCAGGCTTAGAGGATTTTACCATTGAATTAGGTCAAGTAAATTATTTCAAAGGCTTAATGGAAGAATCTCAATGTAATGAAGATGATAGCGAGATAATTCGTCTTTTAGTGGATAAAAAAGATTTTTGCGGATTAGAAGCTAAGGTTGAAGCTTTGGGTATCACCGGCGATTTAAAAACAGCCATTGTGGATTTGCCCTATTTATATGGAGATGTGGAAATACTGGATCGCATTGAAGGTTTAAATATCGGAGCGGTTGCCACCAAAGCTATTTCTAATTTACGGGAAGTTCTTAAGGAGCTTAACATTAGGGGTTGTTCCCACCGTATTGCCATAGATATGGGCTTGGTATCTTCCTTACATTATTACACAGGCTTAATTTTTTGCGGCTATGTTCCCGGTATGGGTGTACCGCTTTTAACAGGTGGTCGTTATGATAATCTGGTGGAAAAATTTGGCGAACCCGATAAAGCCACGGGTTTTTCCGTTAATATAACTTACCTAATGGAAGTTTTAAAAAAAGACGGAATCCCGGGATTTTACAGTGCGAAGGAGGCAAAACCATGGAATATTTAAATGTTGCCCTGGCAAAGGGGCGTTTGGCGGAGCTATCCATGGAGTTTTTTGAAAAGCAGGGCATACAATGTCCTGAATTTAATAACCCCCACCGCAAATTGATATTGATGGATGAAACCGAAACTGTTCGCTTTTTTTTGGGTAAGCCTTCGGATATTCCCACCTTTGTGGAATATGGAGCCGCAGACATTGGCATAGTTGGCAAAGATACCCTTTTAGAAGAAGACAGAGATTTGTATGAAGTTTTGGATTTGGGCATTGCCGCCTGTAAAATGAGTGTGGCAGGGCCTCTTGATATGGTTGATAAATGGTCATCTATTCCCAGAAAACGTATAGCCACCAAATACCCGCACATTGCTCAGGAATATTTTCAAAACCAAAGAAAAGAGCGTGTTGAGGTTATTAAAATCAATGGCTCTGTTGAACTTGCCCCTTTGGTTGGCTTGGCAGATGTTATTGTGGATATAGTGCAAAGCGGTGCAACCTTGGATGCCAATGGTTTGCAGGTTTTTGAGGATATTGTGGGTATAAGTGGTCGTATGGTGGTTAATAAAGTGAGCATGAAAACCAAGGCTCAAAGAATTATCCCGATAATTGAGGGATTTAAACAAGAAGTATTGAAAGGAAAATAAAAAACCAATGCGTAAATTTAATTTAAAAAATACAATAGATTACAGTGAATTAGAGGCGTTTTTAGATAAACGCAAAGAAAATAACAGTAGCGATGTTGAGGGAATTGTTAAGGATATTATTGCCGAAGTACGTGCTAAAGGTGATGATGCCTTGCGTTTTTACAATGAAAAATTTGACGGCTGTAAAGCACAAAATTTAAAAGTTACCGAGGCAGAAATTGAAGATGCCTTTAAAGCCATAGATAAAGACCTTTTGGGTTCCATTGAAAAAGCCACGGAAAATATTCGCTATTTTCACCAAAAGCAGATGGAAAACTCTTGGTTTGAGCAAAAGGAAGATGGCACTACCTTGGGTATGCTGATTCAGCCTTTAAAAACCGTGGGTATATATGTTCCGGGTGGAGCAGGCGGTAAAACCCCTTTGCCTTCATCTGTTTTAATGAATGCCATTCCCGGGCAGGTAGCAGGTGTTGAAAATTTGGTTATGGTAACTCCTCCTTCTGCGGATGGTACCATTCCTGCTGTTACTTTGGTGGCGGCTAAAATTGCAGGAGTAAAGGAAATTTATAAGGTTGGTGGTGCTCAAAGCATTGCAGCCTTGGCATATGGCACCGAAACCATTCCCATGGTGGATAAAATTACAGGGCCGGGCAATGCTTTTGTTGCCACAGCCAAAAAACTGGTTTTTGGTCAATGCGGCATAGATATGGTGGCAGGCCCCAGCGAAATAAGCATCATTGCGGATAGCTCTGCTAATCCTGTGTGGTTGGCTGCGGATTTATTATCCCAAGCCGAGCATGATACCTTGGCAGCGGCTATTATGATTACCACCGATGCAGATCTTGCCCAAAAAACTGAAAAAGAATTGGATAAAGCCATCGAATCTTTGGAACGTTATGATATTGCCAAATCATCTTGGGACGATTACGGTGCAATTATTCTTTGTGATACTTTGGATCAGTGCTTTGATATTGCCAATATCATAGCTCCTGAGCATTTGGAATTATCCATTGAAAATCCCTTGGCTTATATTTACAAACCCAAAACAGCAGGTGCTTTGTTCTTGGGACACTACACACCCGAAGCCTTGGGTGACTATATGGCAGGGCCTAACCATGTTTTGCCTACCATTGGCACAGCGAGATTTTCTTCACCCTTAAATACCATGGACTTTATGAAGAAAACCACAGTGCTTTGTTATAATAAGGAAGCTTTTATGGGAGTTCAGGACGATATCAGCCGTTTTGCTCGCTCTGAAGGTTTAACGGCTCATGCCCGTGCAGCGGAAATAAGAAAGTAAAATAGTGAAAATCATGAGTAAATTTTGGAACGATAAAACCACGGGGCTAACACCTTATACCCCGGGAGAACAGCCAAAAGTACCAAATATAATAAAATTAAATACCAATGAAAATCCCTATCCCCCCAGTGATAATGTGTTAAAAGCCATAAACGATGCCACCAAGGGTGATTTGCGTTTATATCCCGATCCCGAAGCCACAGCTTTGAGAGAAACCTTTGCCAAATATGTGGGTGTAAAAAAAGAAAACGTCTTTGTGGGCAACGGCTCAGACGAGGTTTTGGCATTTGCCTTTGACACATTTTTCCAAAAGGGAAAACCGGTTTTATTCCCGGACATTTCCTATAGTTTTTATCCTGTATATTGTAAATATTATGGTTTGGCTTATGAAACTGTGCCTTTAAAACAGGACTTTACTGTGGATGTTGAAGGATTTTTTAAAAGCAACGGCGGTGTGGTTATCACCAATCCCAATGCCCCTACGGGTATGGATATGGGGCTATCCGCCATTGAAGAAATTTTACAGCACAATAGAGAATATGCTGTAATTATTGATGAGGCATATGTTAAATTCGGGGCAAAAAGTGCAGTGGAACTCATTGAAAAATATCCAAATCTTTTAGTGGTACAAACTATGTCCAAATCTCATTCTTTAGCAGGCTTGCGTGTGGGCTTTGCCATTGGTAACGAGGATTTGATAGAGGGTTTAAATAGGGTAAAAAATTCCTTTAACTCCTATCCCGTGGATAGATTGGCACAAGCAGGTGCTATGGCGGCAATTAAAGATGAAGATAATGTTTTTAAACGCTGCAACCGCATTATGGCAGTGCGTGAAGGTGTTAGTGTGGCTTTGCGTGGCATAGGCTGTGATGTTTTATCCTCAAAAACTAATTTTATAATGATGAAACACCCTAAAGTTACTGCTCAAGAGCTTTTTGGGCATTTGCGGGAGCATAATATACTGGTTCGTTATTTTAATTTACCACGACTTGATGAATATTTGCGAGTTACCATTGGAAATCGCAGTGAAATGCGTAAATTTTTGGATATTGTGGAAGAATTTATCGGAAAGAGATGATTTTATGAGAGAAACCGCTTTTTTAAGAAGAACCAATGAAACCGCCATTGAAATTGATATGAATTTAGATGGCAACGGTGAAAGTGAAATTGATACAGGTATCGGTTTTTTCAATCATATGCTTACACTGTTTGCCAAGCATAGCTCCACCTCTTTAACTATGAATGTTAAAGGTGATTTAGATGTGGATGCCCACCATACCATTGAAGATACAGGTATTGCCTTGGGGAAGTGCATTAAAGAAGCCTTAGGGGATAAAGCAGGGCTTAAGCGTTATGGCAGTGCTTTAATTCCCATGGATGAAACCTTGGCAGAGGTGGCTTTGGACTTATCCGGCCGTGGTTATTTGGTTTTTAATGCCAATTTTACTGCTGAAAAAGCAGGTGAATTTCCTTTGGAAATGGTGGAGGAATTTTTCCGTGCAGTGGCTTTTAACGGTGAATTTAATTTACACATTAACCTGCGTTACGGTGAAAATAATCACCATATGGCAGAGGGAATTTTTAAAGCTTTTGCCCATGCTTTTAAAGAAGCCAAAGTAGTGGAAGGTATTGATGTGCTTTCCACCAAAGGTGTGTTGATATGAGTGATTTTCAAATTTTACCTGCCATTGATATCATTGATGGCCAGTGTGTGCGTTTGGTTAAAGGGGATTATGCTCAAAAAACAGTGTTTGCCAATGACCCTTTAGAAAAAGCTAAAGAATTTAAAGCTATGGGGGCTAAATATATTCATTTGGTGGATTTGGACGGCGCCAAAGCAGGAAAACCCGTTAACCACCCAATAGTAAAGTCAATCACCAAAGAAACAGGTCTTTTTTCGGAAATAGGCGGTGGTATCCGTACCATGGCACAAATTGAGGATTATGTGGCGGCTGGTATGAATCGTATTATTTTAGGCACTTCAGCGGTGCGTAATAAAGAATTAGTTGTTGAGGCAGCAAAAAAATACGGTGAAAATATTGCCGTGGGAATCGATGCCAAAGATGGCATGGTTGCCATTGAAGGCTGGGAAGAAAAAAGTACATTGGATGCTTTTGACTTTGCCAAAATTATGGAATCTTTGGGTATATCCACAATAATTTATACGGATATTGCTCGTGACGGAATGTTGATTGGCCCTAATTTATCTGCTATGGAAAAAATGGCGAAAACCGTTTCTATAAGAGTTATTGCCTCAGGTGGGGTTACCAAAAACAGCGATGTGGTAGATTTAAAAAATCTTGGGCTTGGCGGTGTGATAATTGGAAAAGCAATCTACACAGGTGATGTGGATTTGAAAAAAGTATTAGAGGGGTAAAAAATGAACGAAGTATTAAAAGAAATTAAATGGAATCATCATGGACTTGTCCCTGCTGTGGCTTATGATACTCTCAGCGGTCAGGTTGTAATGCTTGCTTATATGAATGAAGAATCATTTAATAAGACCGTGGAAACAGGTTATGCCCACTATTTTAGCCGTTCCAGAGAGTGCTTATGGAAAAAAGGCGAAACCAGTGGCCATCTGCAAAAGGTTTTATCCATAAAATTGGATTGCGATGGGGATACTGTTTTATTGGAAATTCAACAAGAGGGTGCTGCTTGTCACACTGGGAATAAATCCTGTTTTTATCGTGAATTAAAAGACGGTAAATGGGTAGATGCTCAGGAAAACACTTCGGTAGCTCGGGGTATGGCAGTGGAATATGCCATTGTTAAAGAGCGTGGGGAAAACCCTGTGGAAGGATCTTATACCAATTACTTATTAAACAAAGGCGTGGATAAAATCCTGAAAAAAGTGGGTGAGGAGTGCACCGAAGTTGTTATAGCTGCTAAAAATCACTCTCACGAAGAAGTAACATACGAAACCGCTGATTTGATTTATCACCTTTCGGTTTTACTCTATGAACAGGGTTTGACCTGGGATGAAATAGGTGCGGAAATTTTAAAACGCCGTAAATAAAAGTATATTTAAAATAAAAAAACACATTGAATCCTGAATAAGATTCAATGTGTTTTTTGATATATTACCCTTGGTTTTGATTATTTTAATTCCATGCAATCTCCGCAACAGATGTCTATACAGATGCCGCAACCATCGCATTTTTCTTCATTTACCACAAAACGATGGCCAAACCCGGAATGCTCATCGGAAATTATTTCTATTGCCTCATTGGGGCAATCCTTCATTGGCTGGCAATGATCTTGGTTGGCACCGCAATAGCGTACATCTATGTATGCTTTTAAATTTTTACCCGTTGGTTTTTTTGAAGATTTTTCTTCATTTTTCCCTGAACAGTTACAGTTGCAAGTGAAATTTTCCTTGGGTGTTTCTTTGGTAACTCCCTCATCACAACAAGTTTTTTTATTTAATAAGTCCATTTTTATCCTCCTTGGTATTTTAAATTATTATTGGATACAGTATATTTTTTAGATGATTTATTACTATAATTCAATATAAATATTAATTGAGTAATCATTGTATTTTATGATTTTAAGTAATTTGATTAATATATTTAGCCAATAAACAATACATTGATGTTTCTCGATATATAATACACCACTATTTATTTATTGTCAAGTTTTATGAAAAATTTAGTAAATGTGCTATATTGGTATTTGCCTATTTTAGGGCAATAGCTTGCCACATTTATGGTGAGGAGCATTGGGGAATATAAAAGGATCAGGCTGTTGACCTGTTGATAAAAGCTGATATTCAGCAAAATCACTTCCCACCCACTGCTTATGTACATATAAGTACACTGCACAGTGGCTGCTCAGGGAGTTTTACCGAATCTAAGGCTTTATTACCAGCCTGTCATCTTGCCAAAAAACTATGTTTTTTTGACAATCTGGGATATATATTTTTTTTAATCAATGCTCCACGGGTTGAAATCTTTAAAATATAAAAATACATTTGAAAAAAGCATAAAGCCTTTATTTTTAGTTTACAATTTAACTGGACAAAAAAATATAAGTAGGGTAGAATAAAAATATATTATAGAGTAAATGGGGTGTGCAAAATACCTAAATACAGAAAAACATATAACAAAGATTCCTCGTTACCAAAACATTTACCCGAAGCACTGAAAATTATTCAGGCACAAAAACAGCAGATTAAAGACTTGGAACTGAGAAAATCTCAGTTTGATTCCATCATGGAAAATATGACAGAATTGGTGGAACGCTCTGCTCCTGATTACTCCCTTGTATATGTTAATGATGCCATGGCAGAACTATACGAATCCACTGCTGAGGAAATGATAGGTCAAAATACCGTTGACCTTTTGGTGGAGGAAGATCGTGAAGATGTAATGACTTTAACGGAAAATGTTTCTGTGGATAATCCAACATATAAATATGAATATCGTGTACAAAGAAAAGATGGGAGCATACTCTGGATAGAAAGCACAGGCTGTGGGTTTTATGATGAAGATGGTAATATTATTGAATACCAAGATGTTGGTAGGGATATTACTCACTTTAAAAATATGGAGGAACAATTAAAGCGTAAAATTGAGAAAAGCACCTATGAAATACAGCAAACCAATAACGAATTGATGAAGGTAAACACCTATCTTCAGAGCATTCTAAAGGGTATTTCCGAAGGTATTGCCATTATTGACAGTAATGGCGGCTGTGAATTTCTTAACTATGGACCTAATAATATTTGGAAAAAGCCTGCAAGAGATTTGGGGGAATATTTTTCCAATCTTACTTTTGCCAATAATAATAATATTATTATTAAACTTTTAAAGCATAAACAATCTTTTACAGATATGGAAATGCACTGCCAAAGTCGTTTGGGGGAGCTGGATTTTGTGGTATCAGGTGTGCCTTTTAATAATACCAAATCCGAAAGCACCATGGGTATTTTGGTTTTAAAGCCCATAACTCAGGTACACAATATGATTAACCGTATGAGCGGTGCGCAATCTCGATTTAATTTTTCGGATATTGTTACCAATAGTATGGTGCTCCAAGATGCTATCTTCTTGGCAAAGCAAGGCGCAACCAGTGATTGCACTATTCTTATTGAGGGAGAAAGCGGCACAGGTAAGGAACTTTTTGCCCAATCTATTCACAGCAGCAGCAACCGTAAAAACGGACCCTTTGTGGCTGTGAACTGCGGTGCAATACCACGTGAATTGGTGGCAAGTGAGCTTTTCGGTTATATGGAAGGTGCTTTTACCGGTGCCAAAAAAGGTGGAAAGCCGGGTAAATTTGAATTGGCAAATGGTGGCACTATCTTCTTAGATGAAATAGGTGATATGCCAATGGAGCAGCAAATTGCCCTTTTAAGAGTGTTGCAGGAAAGAAGGGTTACCCGTGTTGGTGGTGAAAGGGAAATAGCAATAGATGTGCGTATTATCTGTGCTACCAACCGCAATTTGCTTAACGAAGTTAACGAAAAAAAC
This sequence comes from Clostridiales bacterium, assembly GCA_036644995.1. Lineage (GTDB taxonomy): Bacteria > Bacillota > Dehalobacteriia > UBA7702 > UBA7702 > Cryptoclostridium. Next base: position 36,005 of record JAVXOZ010000003.1, read on the forward strand.
TTTCGTGAAGATTTATATTATCGCTTAAATGTAATCAATTTCCACATTCCACCACTGAGAAAGCGGAAAGAGGATATATTATTGCTGTTTAGCACCTTTTTAAGCAGGAGCCTGCCATCTGAAAAAATATTGGAACGCATTGACCCTGAGGTTTTAGAGGCATTGGTGCGTTATGATTGGCCGGGCAATGTTCGGGAATTGCAAAATGTGGCAGAACGTATGATATATCTTTCCGATGGCAAGGAAATTGCTCCGCAATATTTGCCCCAGCATATTTTGGATTATCAAGGAGAATCGCCTGAGCCTGTATATGCTCCCCCGATTAAAACAATATTGCGGTCAGAAAACACCGAATCTGTGTTGGAAATACGCAAAAAAAATAAATTGCAAAAACAAGCACTGGATAGAGAAAAGCTTTTGGCGGCTTTAAATGCTGCCAATGGCAATGTTACATCAGCTGCTCGCAGTATTGGTATATCCCGTGCCACCTTCTATAGAAAAATGAAAAATTTTGAAGAAGATAATTGAAATATGGATATAAATGTCTCATTTTAGTTGCGTATATGTATCATTATATTCTCATAAGTGTCTTATATATCAATAAAATGAGACGGGTGTGTAAAATAGTTATACAATGACATATATTTTACATATACTTAAAAAAATAAATATTGAAGGGGTTTTAACCTGTTTTTACTGCGGCTATTTCTTTTATGATTAGAAGAAATTGTCGCAGTTTTTTATTTTCCACTTTTTGGTGGCACGGCTCTTGCAATAGTAACAGGCAATTACATGATACACAATAAATATTATTCTAAACAAAGGGAGGTTATAATATGCATTCACAATTATCTTTATTAAGTGGTGCGGAGCAGGAATGTATCCACCAAAGAACCCTTGAGCTCATGGAAACCGTTGGGGTTGTGGTTGGCAGCGAAGATATCCGCAAACTCCTATCAGAAAAAGGGGCAAAGGTTGTTGGCGAAAATGTACGCTTTCCCCAAAAAATGGTTGAGGAAATGCTTGGTTTAATGGTTCACAAATTTCCGTTGGGAGCATATACCAAGGATTACCGTTTAACCGTGCCCAGTGTTACCCATCCGTTTAGTACCACTGCTGGTTATGTGCCCTTTGTTTTTGATGAAGAAACAGGTAAAAACCGTTATGCCACCACTAAAGATTTAACAGACCTTTGCGTTTTGGCAGATTATGCTCCGGAAATGGATTGTTTTTGGCCGCTGATGATGCCATCGGAATATCACGGGGAGCTTCAGGAATTTAAAGCCACAGAAATTTCACTCAGAAACATAGGTAAACATATTCAGTGCTCCTCAGCTTCGGGTGTATTGGCTGAATATCAAGTGGAATTAGCTAAAACCGTTGCGGGTGGTGCCAAGGAATTAAGAGAAAACCCTGTATTATCCTTGTTATCTGCACCTACTACGCCTTTGGCAATAGAAGGTGGCATAGCTGATGCCATTGCAGTTTCTGCTAAAAATGGTATCCCCATTGTGCCCATGTCTTTACCCCAAATGACTACCACATCTCCTGCTACATTCGCTGCTGATGTACTTTTGGTTAATGCTGAGGTTTTAGCTTGTTACATGGTGGCAAAATGTGCAGATGAAAATGCCAGAGTTTTCTATTCTTCCGATGCGGGAGCACCAAATCTTTTTGATGGTGGCATCGATTATGAAAATAGCGAATATGTTTTGCTCAGTGCGGCAAATTGTGATATGGCACGTTTTTACGATATGCCCAGCGCCATGGGGTGCAGTGTGGAATTTAAAGATTTTTCCACTCTGGCAGGGTTTGAAAGAAATATTTATCGCTTAGCTATGAAATTGATGACCCGAGTTGATGTGGCATGCTGGATAGGTACCCGTGAAAGTTGCTTATCATCTTCACTTATAGATGTGGTTCTTGATTTAGAGGTGGCACGTTATGCCAAAGCATATTACCGCCACTTCCCCGTAGATGAAAATGCTTTAGCTCTAAACATCATTGCGGAGCAGGGGCCTCGTGGTAATTTCTTGGATCATGAACATACTTTTGTTAATTTTAAAGAAAATATTTTTACAGAAAAAACCGCACATTCTTTCCTCTTTAAAAATCCTGATAAAGATTATCGTCAGGTTGCCAATGAAAAACTTAATGATATCTTAAAAAATCACAAAGGTCCTGAATTTGATGATGCCTTAACTAAAGAATTAGACCAAATAACAGCTAAAGCCACTTCGATTTTAAAGGATAAATAAATTAGATAAAGTTAAATAAAAATAGATAAATTTTAAAAAAATTAAAATAAAAAGGAGATTTATTATGCGTAGAAATGTACATCCCGGAGGCTCAACTTTTGATGGATTCAGTTTAAATGTTTTGAGCGAAGACAGTCTTTACCAGGTTCACCTTGATACTTTGGAAATTTTGGAAACTGTTGGTGTTTTTGTGGAAAGCGAAAGTGCCATGGAAGTTTTTGAAGCCAATGGTTGCCGTGTGGATTGGGACAAAAAAATAGTTAAATTCCCTGCTTATGTAGTGGAAGATGCTATTAGAAAAGCTCCCCCCAAAGTTTTATTGGCAGGTCGTGACCCTAAAAACGACGTTGTTTTAGAAGGTACCAGAGTTAATTTCTTAACCTTTGGTGAAGGAATTATGGTTATAGATCCTTACACAGGCGAACGCCGTCCTTCCACCAAAAAAGATATTGGCGATGTAGCCAAATTGGTTGATAATTTAGATAATATTGACGTTATCGAACAAACCTTGAATGCTCGTGATAAAGATGAAAGAGTGGCAATGCTCCACAATGCTGAAGCTACTTTAAGCAATACTACCAAGCATCAAAGTCAAGGTGCGGATAATGCTCATCAGGCTTTACTTGCCATTGATATGGCTGCTGCCATTGTTGGCGGTAAAGATAAATTAAAAGACAGACCTATTATTTCCGGTGGTGGCTGCCCTGTTAGTCCTTTAACCTTGGGCAAAGGCAATACCGAAATGCTTATGGAATATGCTAAAGTTGGTTTACCCTGTAATCCCCTTTCCATGGCAATGGCAGGTGGCTCTACCCCTGTTACCTTAATTGGTACTTTGGTTGTTCACAATGCTGAAATTTTAGCTAATATCGTCTTAATTCAAATGGTAAATCCCGGCAATCCCTGCACATATGGTAGTTCAACCACTATTTTAGATTTACGCCGTGCTATTGCCACCGTTGGTTGTCCTGAATTGGGTATGATTAGTGCCGCAGTTGCCAAAATGGCTCAATTCTATAATATCCCCAGTTTCGTAGCAGGTTCTTAGGCAGATAGTAAAATTGCCGATATTCAAGCCGGTCACGAAAAAACATTAACAGCTTTACTTCCTGCTTTGGCAGGTGCTAACCTTATTTACGGTTTAGGTATGTTGGAATCAGGCATTACATTGGGCTATGGCCAGATGGTTATGGATAATGAATTTGCCGGCATGATTCGCTATGCCTTAAGCGGTATCCCCTGCAATGATGAAAGCTTAGCTTGCGATCTGATTAAGGAAATCGGACCCGGCGGCAACCATCTCACCGCAGATTTAACCGTAGCCAGAGTTAGAGGTTTCCAATCTACCCCTAAATATATTGATAGAAACATGATGGATACTTGGGTAGCTGAAGGTTCAGTGGATCTCAAGACCAAATGTGATGAAGCAGCCAGATATATATTGGAAACCCATGTTCCTGAACCTATTTCCGATGATGCAGCAGCCACTATCCGTGAAATCATTGAAAAAGAAGAAAAAGATTTGGGTATTTGCTAAATCATATTCTATTTTCTTAATTGCTACTTAGATAAAAAAGATTATAAAAATTGTTTTACTGCCAAAACCTCGTTACTATTATCGGGGTTTTGGCGGATAAAACTTGATACACCTCCAAAAATTGGATAAAGGAGATGAAAATATGAGTAACACCGCTGAAACTGTAACTCAGCCTGTGAAGATAGCCAGAAAAAAAAGTCTGGGTAGACTGGATATATTTTTAGGGATTATTTGTTTGATTTTATTTTTGGATACCGTGGCGCCTGCGGCTGCCATGGGTCCCACAGCTATTACTTGGTATTTAATTATTGCCATTGTATATTTTATCCCTGCTTCATTAATTGCTGCAGAATTAGGTGCGGCTTACCCCGATGAAGGCGGTATGTATACTTGGGTAAAAAGAGGTTTGGGAAACCGCTGGGGTGCCAGAGTATCTTGGTATTATTGGCTTAATAATGCCTTGTGGGTACCTTCTGTAACAATATTTATTGCCCAAGTTTTTGCACAGCTTTTCATGCCGGATTTGGGCTTAACTCCCATGATAATTATGGCAATATGCTTAACTTGGGTTTATGTTTTCATTGGTATGCGTCCCATGAAGGAATCAAAATGGGTAACCAATATCGGTGCGGGCTTTAAACTTACCATCGTTGCCGGGATTATCATATCAGCTGTAATTTTCTTAGTAAAAAATGGTGGCGTACCTGCCAACGACCTTTCCATTGGTAACTTTGTGCCAACCTTGGGAGCTTCCTTCCTTTTCTTCCCTGCTTTAATTTACAATATGAATGGTTGTGAAGCTATTTGTTCCATGGGTAGCCAAATGAAAAACCCTGCCAAAGATGTTCCAAAAACCATTATTGCAGCAGCCTTATTGGTTACGGGTATTTATTGTTTTTGCACATTGGCAATTCTGGCGATTATGCCTTATGAAGATATGGATATTGTACAAGGTCTTTTGAATTGCTTTATATTTGCTCTGGGTGATGGTGCACTTGCCAACGCTGTGGTGATGATAGTTGGTTTGTTATTCCTTTACACATTAATTGCCCAAGGTCCTGTTTGGATGGTTTCTGCCTGTACCATGGCATCTGAAGCTTCCCAAAATGGCGAATTACCCAAAGCCTTTGGTATATTGCATAAAAAACATCAATCTCCCGTTGGTTCTTTGGTACTTATTGGTATAATCAGTACTATAATAACCGTTGTTTATGGATTTATGGCAACTAATGCCGCAGATTTGTTCTGGACATTATTCTCTTTCACCAGTATAATTTTCTTCTTGCCATATATCATTGATTTTAGTGCTTTTATCCGCCTGCGTAAAAATGACCCCGATACTCCCCGTCCTTACCGTTTCCCCGGTGGTGATAAATTTGCATTCTTTGTTTGTAGATTAGGACAATTTGTGTTGTTATTCACCATAGTTGCTTTCTTCTGGGTTCCCGGGCAACCCATAGATTGGGGTTATTCCATACCTTTAATTATTGGTGTTATCATCTTCTTGGTTGTGGGTGAAATATTAAATCACACCAGTATGAAAAAAGCAGGTTTGCTTAAGTAATTAAATTTTAAAATTTTAAAGATTATATAAACATATTTAGAGATAGAGATAAAAAATAAAAAATGGGGGGGTGATGAGTTGGCTATCAATACACCTATAATAGCAGAACCAAAAGAACTAAAAAGACGAGATATTTTTCTGGGAATGATTTGCGTTATGTTCTTTCTGGATACCGTAGGTCCTGTGGCATCCATGGGGGCATCTGCAATAACTTGGTCTCTCATCATCACCCTTATTTTCTTTTTTCCCTCTGGGTTGATTATGGCGGAAATGGGCTCTGCCTATCCTGCGGAAGGTGGTATGTATGCTTGGGTAAAAATGGCATACGGCTCTCGTTGGGGTGCCAGAATATCTTGGCTTTACTGGGCTAACAATGCCATTTGGATATCATCTACCTCCATATTTACAGTTAGTGTTTTTTGCCAAATATTTTTGGGAGAGGTTGATTTCTTTTACCAACTGATTATGTCCATAGTTTTAATCTGGGGGGTTATACTTTTTGGCTTGCGTCCTTTAAAATCCGCTACTAAATTAACAAACTTTGCGGCTATTTTTAAAGTAACTATCACCGGTGCCATGGGGCTAATGGCTATCCTTTTTTTACTCAAGGGCAATAGTCCCGCCAATGATTTATCTTTAAAAGCTTTTACTCCTAAATTAGACCAAAGTTTTCTTTTTTTCTCAGCTTTAATTTACAATTATTTGGGGTTTGAAGTTATGTCCTCTATGGGCAATAAAATTAAAAACCCTGCCAAAGATGTGCCCCGTGCTACCATTGCCAATGCCTTTGTTATTTCTGCATTATATATTGTAGCGGTTTTATCCATAATTATTATTGTGCCTTTGGATAATATGACCATTGTTGATGCTATTATGGATTGCTTCCTTTTTGCGGGTCTTTCCCCGGGAATAGGTAAAGTAGTGGTTTTGGTTGTGGGAACTTTATTCCTTGCTATTCTTTTTGCTCAGGCAGCTACTTGGATAGTGGCAGCCGGCAGATTGGCAGCAGGTGCAGCCCAAGATAACGAACTGCCCATGCTTTTTGGCAAAATGCATAAAACCACAGATACCCCTATGGGTGCTTTGCTCATTACCGGTACTATTGGTACTATTCTTGCTATTATTTATGGTTTTGTGGCAACCACTGCGGAAGATTTGTTTTGGACTTTATTTTCCTTTACCAACATAATTTTCCTGATGCCTTATATCATAAATTTTCAGGCATTTTTGAAACTAAGAAAAACCAAAACGCCGTTGGCAGGTTCCTACCACGTTCCCGGCCCCAATTTTATAGGTACCATATTTGCCAGAATTGAGCAGATTATTTTATGCCTTACCATTTTTATTATCATATTTACACCGGGAAAACCCCTTGAGCTGTATTCTTGTTTGGCATTACTGGGGGGTACAGGGGCTGTGCTCATCATCGGTGAAATACTCATTCGCATATCACAAAAAAAGAATACAAAAGTTTGAATTAAATACTTTAAATTAAATGCGAGGTTTTGTTTAATTAAAACTACTTAATGCGAATTATTAAATTACGAAAAAAGAGAGCCAAAATTCACTGCTTTTAGGTACTTTATCTAACTATTGGTAGGCAAAGTATTTACTTACAAGGCTCATAATATAATACTTCCATATAAATCCTCATAATACTTCCATAAAAAGTCCTCATGTCCGATTTTGTGGCATACACCCTGTTTCTTTTCGGTATATCATACTGTTTAAGGAATGGGGTGTATTGCCATGGATTTTGTGATTTTTGGGTAAAAACTGCTTTTGGGTGCTTAGAATAAATTGACAAATATTTAGTATCATTTTATACTCTATTTATCAAGGAGGTGGGTGTTCATGGATTGTGGCGAAAAGACAAAAATCAAGGCTATGCCTTTTAAATCTCAGGAAGAAATAGCAAGCTTTGTGGGAGAACAGGAAAGAATTATAGAGGAACAAAAACAAAAAATTGCCGCCTTGGAATTGAGAAAAGCCCAGTACGATTCCATATTAAAGAATATGACAGAATTTGTGGAACGTTCCGATCCCAATTTTTCTCTTACTTATGTTAATGAGGCTATGTGCGAATTATGCGAATGCAAAGCCGAGGATCTTATCGGTGTGGATACCATGACTCTATTGGAAGAAGATGACAGACCCAATGTTTTGCAGCTTATAAGAGAACTTACCGTGGAAAACCCTATTTATCACTATGAATACCATGTTACCCAAAGTGATAATACTGTGCGCTGGATTGAAGGGTTAGGCACAGGGTTTTATGATGAGGAAGGTAATTTAATTGAGTATCAGGATGTGGGACATGATATTACTCATTATAAAAATTTAGAAAAAAAATTAACAAACACAGTGGAACAGAGAACCAAACAATTAGCCAATACCAATAATGAATTGATGCGGGTTAATACCTATTTGCAAAATATCTTAAGAGGCATCAGCGAGGGCATAGTGGTTATTGATAGTGATGGTAATTGTGAATTTTTAAATTATGGCCCGGATAATCTTTGGCGCAGAACCGAAGAAGAAGTGAAAAAATATTTTTATTATCTGGTATCCAAAGCAAAAGATAATGTTCTGAGCCGTTTAATGAATTATAAGCAAACCTTTATTGATGTGGAAATGCACTGCTCCGGTAAATTTGGGGAGATTACTTTTGTGGCTTCGGGTATGCCCTTAAAAGAAGATGTAAAAAATGAAAGCAAGGGAATTTTAGTTTTAAAGCCCATAGAACAGGTTCATAATATGGTAAATAAAATGAGCGGAGCTCAATCTCGTTTTACCTTTTCAGATATAGTTACCAATAGTTCTGTTTTACAAGACGCAATTTTTTTAGCAAAACAAGGAGCAAACAGTGATTGCTCTATTTTAATAGAAGGGGAAAGTGGCACAGGCAAAGAACTTTTTGCTCAATCTATTCATAGTAGCAGTAATCGCAAAAATGGTCCCTTTGTGGCGATAAATTGTGGGGCAATACCCAGAGAATTGGTGGCAAGTGAGCTTTTTGGCTATATGGAAGGTGCCTTCACCGGTGCCAAAAAAGGTGGCAAACCGGGAAAATTTGAATTGGCAAACGGGGGTACTCTTTTTTTGGATGAAATAGGGGATATGCCTATGGAACAGCAAATTTCCCTGCTTCGGGTTTTGCAGGAAAAAACCGTAACCAGAGTAGGGGGAGATCGTGAAATACCCATAGATGTGCGGATAATTTGCGCTACCAATAAAAACCTTATCCATGAGGTAACAGAAAAGAATTTTAGGGAGGATTTATATTACCGTTTAAATGTAATTAATTTTCATATTCCACCTTTAAGGAAAAGAAAAGAGGATATTATTTTACTTTTCAGCACTTTTTTGAAAAGATGGCAAACCCCTGAAAATTTTTTACAGCGTATAGATGGCAAAGTGCTGCAATATTTGGTAAATTATAATTGGCCCGGCAATGTAAGGGAGTTGCAAAATGTTTCGGAAAGAGTGCTTTATCTTTCTGATGGTGAGGATATTTTACCCCAATATTTACCTCAACATATTTTGGAATATAACGAAGATGCGGCAAAACCTGTGAGGGAAAATACAAATTTTGGCACAGAATTTGGGGATGCGTCTATATCTCTTTCGGGAATACGGGGAAAAAAGAAGGGTATAAAAAAGGAAGATGAACGTCGGCAATTATTATCTGCTTTAGATGCTAATAATGGTAATGTCAGCGCTGCGGCTCGGGATTTGGGCTTATCTCGCTCCACATTTTATCGCCGTATCAGGGAATTTAAAAGTATGGAAAATTAATAGTATATAAACTGCATATGTGCCATAACTGTGCCGTATGTGTTTTATATACTGTGTCATATGGCACTACTGTGGCACACTTTATGTGGTGGTAAAAACGGAATTTACCAATGCTTAAAATAATAGAAAAATAAGTATTTTAAAATTATATATGGTTTAAACAGCGGTTTCTTTGAAAATAAAGAAAAAAAGCCGCTGTTTTTTTATTTTGGCACAACTCTTGCAATATATAATGTTAAATATATTTAATAGGTAAATAAATTAAACATTAGCCGCAAAAGAGAATTTTTAAAAGTTGCCATTTTATTTTTCTTATAGGTTGGGCGGCAATGTAAAAATTACACATTACATATTACAACATGAAAAAAAGAGAGGAGATTATTATGACAAAGGAAAATTTGGTAAAAGAAGCAATTACTGCAATGGTTAAATGTGATGAAGCAGGTGCTATTGATATAATGAAAAGAGGCATTGCCGAAGGTATAGACCCTGTGGAATTATTGGCGGATGGATTCAGTGCAGGTATCCGTGAAGTGGGTGATTTATTCGGTAGAGGTCAATTATTTTTACCTGAACTGATGCTCTCTGCGGATGTAATGAAAACCGTATCTGAAATAGTGGATGCAGAAAATGCTAAAAGTGGTATTTCCGCAGATAAAAAAGGCACTATGGTTATGGCAACAGTGGAAGGCGATGTTCATGATATAGGCAAAGGCATTGTGGTTTCCATGATAAAAACCCAAGGAATTGATGTTATAGACTTAGGCCGTGATGTGCCAATTTCCACAATAATTGCCAAAGCTGAAGAATTTAATGCCAATATTATTGGTACATCTGCTCTTTTAACCACCACCTTGGGTGAACAAAAAAAATTGGAAGAAAAATTAAAAGATGCAGGCTTAAAGAACAAATATAAAACCATGGTGGGCGGAGCACCTGCCACCCAACGTTGGGCAGATAGAATAGGTGCAGATGCTTATGCGGAAGATGCTGCGGAAGCAGTTAATAAAGCTCTGGAACTTTTATAAAAGGAGGAAAAAATAATGGATAAATATACTACAAGAATGGGCGATGGTTTTCGTATTGAAATGACCGCACAGGAAATTCGCCAAGATATAGCCGATGGTGTTGCCGATGCTGCGGATAGAGGCAATATTGACCCACTTTCCAGTGAGGATCAGGAAAAAATATTTGATATTATCACCATGCCAGGTAATATGGTAGGTGTGGAATTAGGTAATGAAATTGTTACCACCTCAGATTCGGGTTCCACCAAGCTTAATTATAATGCCAGTATTGCCATGGATAGAGTAACAGCGGTTCAAGTTCACGAGCGTGGCTTTGGCAACGATTCTGTGGATATGGGGATGATAGATTATTGCTATAAAGCAGGTAAAGCTGTAATGCACGATGAAGCCTCCCAAATGCAGCTTTGTCTTACCCAATCGGTTATGCCAATTTTCTTTGGTGCCATGACCAATCTTGGTATTTATACCAAGCCCGATGGCCCTGTGGGGAACTGGGCAGAATTGCTACCTTTGGGCAAGATAAAAGAAGCCATGGAAGCTCAGGAAGAAGCCGTGGATCATGCGGTGAAAGATATAGTTTATGTAGCCGAAGGTATGTATGCCGTAGGTGCAGATGCCTTAAACTTTGATACCAGTGGTGCTTCGGGTGATGCAGATTTTCTGGCTGCTTTAAAATCCGCCGAAGCGGTGAAAGAAAAATGCCCCAATTTAGCCATAGAAATAGGTATGGCAGGTGAATTTGTTTTGGGTATGCACGGAAAATTGGAATATAAGGGTACTCGTTTAGCCGGTCTTTACCCACATCAACAAGTTAAAGTTTGTGAAAAAGCAGGAGCCTCCATCTTTGGTGCTGTTGTAAATACCAATACCAATTACTCCTTGGCTTGGAATCTTGGTAGAGTTTGTACCTTTTTGAAAGCTTGTACCGATGTAGCGGAAATTCCTGTTCATGCCAATGTGGGTATGGGTGTTTGTGCCATGCCAATGACGGATAATCCGGCTTTGGATGCGGTAAGTCGCATAGATAAAGCCTTGGTGGAAGTTGCCAAGATTGATGGGTTTTAGGTAGGCGTAGGCGATCCCATCGGTTTGGAATGTGCCCATGAACTTTCAGCTGCTATGTGTGGAATTCGTACTGCCGGAGATATGGTTTTACGTGTACAATTAGCAAAACGCTGGAAAATTGATAAAGCTAAAGAATATGTTGCGGAAAAACTCGGAGTTAGCGTTTTGGATTTAAGTGATGTTGCAGTGATGACGGAACTTAGGCAAAAGCTGGGCTTAGGTTTATTACAGCCCGCAGATGGCGATCCTATAAATATGGAAGCTAAAATGCGTATTGCCAAAATTTTAGATATTCCCATTAACAGTGTGGATCGCTTTAAGGAAAGAGCCGGTTTGGAATAACCATTAAAAAGGAGCAAGCAGATTTTTCCTCTGATTGCAGACAAATAGGTGTTTGCCTGCATGGTTACGGGTTTTTCAAAAGTTAAAACAGGTTAATGCAATAATCTGCTGATGCACGCAGTGTATAGGGATGTACATGATTGTTGTGGGATTTTTATGGATTAACCTGCTGTAAAACTTTAAGAAAAACCTAAGGGGTAAAAAATACTTGCTCTTTTTCAATTATTATAGAAGGGAGAATGCTCTATGAGTATGGAAATAGGAAAAGTAGAAAAAACTAAAAGTTTAGGCAGAATGGATATCTTTTTAGGTATTATTTGCTTAGTGTTTTTTCTGGATACCATTGGTCCTACTGCGGCTATGGGGCCTTCGGTTATTAGTTGGTATTTAATTGTTGCGGCTATTCTTTTTATTCCCTTGGCTTTGGTTACCGCCGAATTAGGCTCTACATATCCTGATGAAGGTGGGGTTTATAGCTGGGTATTGCGGGGTATGGGCAGAAAATGGGCGGCAAGGGTTTCGTGGTTCTATTGGATTAATAATGCTATATGGCTTTCCTCGATGACTATTTTTATTATCCAAGTTTTTGCCCAGTTATTTTTACCCAATCTTAGTATGACTTACATTGTTATTTTATCGGTTATTGCTATTTGGTTATTCGTTTTCATCGCTATGCGGCCTTTAAAGGAATCCAAATGGATAACCAATATCGGTGCAATATTTAAGCTTTTGATTGTTGTGGGGATTTTCGCTTCTGCAATTGTTTATCTTATGAAAAACGGTACACCTGCCAACGACCTTTCATTAAAAAGCTTTACCCCTGCTTTAGGTGCTTCATTTGCTTTCTTCCCTGCTTTGGTTTTCAATATGATGGGTTTTGAAAGTATTTCATCTATGGGCAGCCAAATGAAAAACCCTGGCAAAGATGTGCCAAAGGCTATTGTTGCCGCTGTGTTTTTGCTAACAGTGCTTTATTGTTTGGCAAATTTGGCTATGCTGGTAATTTTGCCTGCTGAAGAAATGGATATTGTTCAAGGTTTATTAAATTGCTTTATCTTTTCTTGGGGTACCGGTGGTGTTGCCACAATCATTGTTATGGTGGTAGGTTTGATATTCTTAGCAACTTTAATTTCCCAAGTTCCTATTTGGATTGTATCCACCTGCACCGTGGGAGCGGAGGCTGCACGTAATGGGGAATTGCCCCAATGTTTTGGTAAATTACATCCTAAGCATCAATCTCCCATGGGCGGATTAATTATTTATGGTGTGATTGCCTCGGTTTTAACTATCATAGGTGGTCTTTTATCCGGTTCCGGCTCGGAACTGTTCTGGACACTATTTTCCTTTACCAGTATTATTTTCTTTATTCCATATATTCTCAATTTCAATTCCTTTATCAAACTCCGTAAAAACGATAAAGAAACAGTACGTCCCTTTAGATTTCCCGGCCCTGATGGCTTTGCCTTCTTTATGTGCCGTTTAGGTCAGGCAGTGTTTGTATTTACTATTATTACTTTCTTCTGGGTTCCGGGGCAGCCCATAGATTGGGCATACACTATTCCCATTGTTATTGGGGTAATTATTTCCGTAATAGTAGGTGAAGTTCTCAACAGAACCAGTGCCAAGCGTGTTATTGAAAAGAAATAATAATTATTCCATATAATGAAAACAGATAATCCCTGTTTCTAAGTTGTGTAACATTATTATTTTAAGGGTGTATAAACAATAGCGTTGGTTTAAATCAATAAATCGTTTCT
>JAVXOZ010000003.1:49453-132240 GCA_036644995.1 Clostridiales bacterium
ATTATTTTAAGGGTGTATAAACAATAGCGTTGGTTTAAATCAATAAATCGTTTCTTAAAAGGATTTGATGCCTTTTCAGAAGCGGTTTATTGTTATTTTTAGCTTTGTATTCATAAAAGCTTTGGCTTTGTTGATTGTTGTTTATCTTTTAATAAAATGGCGAGGTAGGCTTTTGGGAATAAAATTATTTATGCAAAAAAAGTAATATTTGCGTAAATTTCTTGCATTATTGGATAAATGATAGTAAAATAAAACAATATCCAAAACAATTTTTATATTCAAATGAAATATTATCTGAAATAATTTTCATTTTCAAAGGAAAGGAGATATGAATGAAGCAATATCAATATAATAATTTATGTTCTAATTTTTTTCGCTATATTTATGGGTTATTTTTTGCTATTTTATTTTGTCTTGTATTATGCCCTTCACCCTTGGCGGCGGAAACCGATAAACCCCGTGAAGTTATAAGGGTTGGTTATCCCATCAATCCCGGTTTAAGTGAAGTGGATAAAAACGGAAATTATTCAGGTTACACTTATGAATATCTCCAAGAAATAGCACAGTATACAGGTTGGGAATATGAGTTTGTGCAATTATCAGGCAGTACAAATGAAGTTTTAACCAAAATGTACGATATGCTAAAAACAGGCGATTTGGATATAATTGGCTCTACAAATTATAGCGAAGATCTGGATAAAATTTACGATTATCCCATACTTAACTATGGGTCTGTTTATAATACTTTGGAAGTTCTTGATGATAATAAAAGAATTAATGAAGGTAACTACCAATCCTTAAATAATACTAAAATTGCGGTGTTGGGTCATGCCAAAAATGGTATAGCAGCTTTAAATGAATTTTGCGAAAATAACAATATTTCACCTACCTTTGTTTATTGTGAAAATGATAAAGAATTGACTGCTGCATTAAAGGAGAAGAAGGCAGATGCCTTGCTATATAACGATGCCGCTGCTTTTAAAGGTACCAGAATAGTTGCCCGTTTTAATCCTAAGCCCTTTTATTTTGCCACCACAAATGGTAATGATAAAATAATTACCCAGTTAAACAGTGCTATGGCAATGATAAATGATGCGGACCCTTATTTTGCCACCACATTATATCAAAAGTATTTTTCCCATAAGGTAAATACTCGTGGGCTCACAGATGCAGAGGAAAAATATATTGATAATGTCCCCACTTTAAAAGTTGGTGTTACCAACGATCGTCTTCCTTTGGAGGATAAATCTCACAATGGCACATTTCAGGGTATTTCCGTGGACTTAATGGAAAGGATTGCCCAAGAAACAGGGCTAAAATTTCAATATGTTTATATTAAATCTCCTGATGAATTACTGAAAAGTTTAGAAACAGGTAAAGTGGATTTATCTTTGGGGGTAACATACGACTATAATGCTTCTCAAAAATACAATTTTTCCATGTCTAAACCATATCTTTCTGCCCAAGTGGTTATGGCGGTAAAGCATGGCATTAACCCCTATGAGCTTAAAGGCAAAAAATTAGCTTTGCCCCGTGGTACGCATTACACAGGTGGCTATATGGGGGATGTAGTTTACTATGATTCTGTTTTAGAATGCTTACAGGCGGTTAATGATGGTAAAGCAGATTATTGTTATGGCAATAGCTATTCCGTTGAATACTACTGTAATCTCTATCACTATCCCTACTTAACTTTGATACCTCAATCTTCCCAAATAAACAAATATTGCATAGGTATGGCTCGCCCGGGGAATCCTTTGCTCCTTACAATTTTAAATAAAAGTATTTGCAATATTCCCCAAGGTGAATTCCAATCTATTGTATATAGCAATAGTATGCCACCCAATAAAGTAATGACTTTAAGAAATTTCATTGAAATGCACCCCTTTGGCACCGTTATATTTTTTATTATATTTACCTTGGTTATTGTGGCTTTATTTGTTTATTTCGCTTGGTTTCAAAAACGTGCCCGCCGTGAAGTGCAAATTGAAAATGAGCGTTATAAAATTCTTGCGGATATGTCCGGTGAGTATTTGTTTGAATATGATTTTGCAGCTGATACCCTAAAATTAACGGAAAAAACAGCAAAGCTTTTGGGCAGTGATATGATTCTTCATAATTATTTTAAAAATCATGTAAGCATAAAAGATGAGAATAGCCATTGGATTAAAACCGTATATAATAATATGGAAAAGAAAAAAAGCATGATTGCGGAACACCAAGTAGCATTGGCTAATGGGCGCAAAACTTGGCTGCGTATAACCATTGCTTCAATATCCGATGAAAAGGGAAAAACCAATTATTTTATTGGCAAAATTGCGGATATAGAAGCAGAAAAAGCAGAAAAAGATGAGCTATCCACCAGAGCAGATACCGATGGGTTAACGGGTCTTTACAATGTGGGTGCAGCACGGGTGCTTATAGAAAAAGCCTTGAAAGATACCGGTGGCACCATGCTTATTATCGATATGGATAATTTTAAATCTATTAACGATAGGTTTGGTCATTACACAGGGGACGAAGTTTTACAGGGAATGTCTGAGGTTTTACAGAAGGTGTTTCGTAAAGACGATATTATTGCACGATTAGGTGGAGATGAATTTGTAATTTTTGTGAGAGCCGTTACGGATAAAGCCATAATTGAAGATAGATGCCATATGCTGAAAATAAATATGGATGCGTATTCTAAAAAATGGCCCATGAAGGTAACAATGAGTATAGGTGCTGCTATTGCAGGTAAAAACACCGATTATTACGTACTTTATCAAAATGCGGATAAAAGACTTTACAACGTTAAGGAAAGTGGGCGTAATGGTTTTTTAATTGATGATACAGCTTTATTGGGCGGTAACTAAATGTAGCATCAAGGTTAAGCTTGTTATTGTGAAATATATGTTGCTTTAAAATTGCCTATATTTGCGTGTAAATAATGGGCTTAATTAAGAAAACTTAACTACCTGTGCCCATATTATTAAGCCATAAAGAGTGAAAATAAGGTAAATTTACAGTTTTAATTTATTGAATTAAAACTTTGAAGCTTCAATTTAATGCTGGTAATCATAGGATGGTATTTATTTATAAATATGCAATTTCTTACATGATTTTTAGTATTCAAAATTAAAATTAAAGTTTGGAGTATTTTTCTTGCACTGTTATTAAATGAATTTTAGCAGATAAAAATATGCTAAATTTTTGTTGTAAGGCTAAAGCAGCTATAATTTAAAAAAATGTTTTAAATACTGCAAAACTGGTCGTTATTTGTGCCATTTTGGGATAAAAAGCAGTTGAAAAAATTTCCAATTTATGTTATATTATCTATATAGTTAAAATTAAATATTTGTATTGTTTTAAAAATAGCAAATCTGACGAAAGTCGGACTACGCAAAACTAAAGGGTCTACGTTTTTATTTATAAAAATAAGACAGCCAGTTGCACGATATATAAATACGTGAAGCAGGTTTTGTAGAAAACCTGCTTTTTATATAATAATTTAAACATATTTTATGCTTGAAAATAAAAAAAAGATGTGGTAAATTTAAATGGTAAATAACTTTTAAAATATTTAAGATGAATAATGGGTAACTCAGTAAAAAAACTAAAGAAAAGAGGGGTAAAACAATTTATGAAAAAAAGATTTTTAGCGTTGTTATTAGCATTGGTTATGGTGTTCTCATTTTCCTTTGCTGCCTTTGCCGCAGAGCCAAATCAGGACTCAAGTAATGTATCCGCAAAAACATTTCCGGATATGCCCAATGATTGGTCAACCGAGGCATTAAATGCCGCAATAAACAATGGTTTGATGCAGGGAACAGATAAAGGTAAGTTAGAACCTCAATCTAACCTAAAACGTGTGGAAATGGCGATTATGATTAATCGTGCATTTAATGCAACGGAGTCCGGTTCACTTGAGGGCTTTACCGATGTAAATACCGGTCACTGGTTCTATGCAGAACTGCAAAAATCTATACAAATGAAAACTTTTATGGGTGATGAAAACTGCAAGTTAAATCCTGAATGCTTTATCACTCGTCAAGATGCTTTTTTGGTTTTGGCAAGAGCACTTGATGTTAAACCTGTAACCCTGACCCAAGCCGAAGAAAATGCGTTGTTTAATGATGCACAAAGTATTGATTTTTGGGCAAAAGGTGAGGTTTTGGCTTTGGCTAAAGCTAAACTTATAAAAGGCTAT
The DNA here is from genome assembly GCA_036644995.1 of Clostridiales bacterium. GTDB lineage: Bacteria > Bacillota > Dehalobacteriia > UBA7702 > UBA7702 > Cryptoclostridium. The sequence continues at coordinate 53,643 of JAVXOZ010000003.1, forward strand.
GATGGCAAAGTTAATCCCCAAGATAATATTACCCGTGCGGAATTTGCCCAGGTAATGTTTAATTGTATTAAGCATTATATAACCCAAGCCGGTACTGTTACTTCTGTGCCAGCAGGCAATGTAATGGTTAATGTTGCAGACGTTGTACTTAAAGATTTAACCATCAACGGTGATTTAATTATTGGTGATGGCGTAGGTAATGGTACTGTTACCTTAGATAATGTTAAAGTTACCGGTCGTGTCGTGGTGCGTGGTGGCGGTATTAACTCCGTTATAATCAAAGGCAATAGCACCATCGGTAGTGTTTCCATCGTAAAAACCGCCACAGGTGGTGTGCGAGTATTTGCAGAAGATGGCTCCACAGTTGAAATGCTGCAAATTAATGATGGTAACGACCAAGTTGTTTTAAAAGGTGCTTTTGGTGCTGTTAATGTAAACTCCGGTGTGCCTGTGCAATTAACAGGTGCCACCGCAACTTCTATTAATGCCAATAGTGCAGATTCCAAAGTTTCCGTTGATGAAAATTCCACAGTTAAAACTTTAACTGTTACCGGTGCAGCCACAAGCTCTAAAATTGATGTTGCAGGCACAGTAAACACTGTTGCCACATCATCCAAGGAAACTACCCTTAATGTTACAGGTACTGTAACAAGAGTTGGTGCAACCAAAGATGCTACAGGTGCTAAAGTTAATGTTGGTGCCACGGGTACTGCCACAAGTATTGTTACCGCAGGTCCCGATACCACTGTTTCCAATGATGGTAAAATAGGTAATCTTTTAGTATCAGAAGAAGCTAAAGGTTCAAAATTGGTTGTTGGTGATGATTCCACCCTCACCAATATTGTTACTGCAGATAAAAAAGATTTAAAGGTAACAACCGTTGCCGCTGAAAAAGCCGCTGCTGAAAAAATAGCTGCTGATAAAGCCGCCGCCGCTGCAAAAACAGATGCTGAAAAAGCCGCCGCTGCCCAAGCTCAAGCCGCTGCCCAAGCCGCTGAAAAAGCCGCTGCCGCTGAAAAAGCCGCCGCTGAAGCCGCTGCCGCTGCTAAAACCGAAGTAAAACCTGTTAATCCTCCTGTGGTTGACGATAAAGGTGATGGTAGCATAGTGATTCCCGAACAACCCTCAGATGAAGTTGCCAAGAAAAAACTTCATGATGCTGTTGTTGCCGGAATCCCCACTACCAATACTGCCATTAAAAATATAGCAACACTTTCATTGCAAAATAATGCTATGACCGTAAATATTGAAAATGGAAAAACCCTTGCTTCAAGTATTATTGAAAAGGATTTTTTAGCACCATTGTTTGCTTATGATGAAGTTTATCAGGTTCAAGTTGGTAGCAAAAAAATTGTTATTGATAAAACTAATGCTACAACCAAAAAAGCTTCCACTAAAGAAATCATGCTTGCTGTGGCTTCCGCAGCCGGACTCCCCACCAATGATACAACCATAGATAAATTAAGCGGTAAAACCGTAAATGTAATTATGTTTGGTAAAACAACAAAAATTGAGTATAGCGATGATTATACCGTAATCTTTAAATAAACCGCATACATTATTAACTGTGTTTTAGCCATAATCTGCCTCATATTAAATATCATTTTCTTGCAGATTAAACGTGACTTTTAGCCTAATACTCTATGTTTCTTATGGGCAAAATATCTGATTTGACCGGCAAGAAATTTGGAAACTAACATTTTTAAATTAATGATATGCCTGAGGAGAAATTTCAATAATGAATGTAAAAAAGAAGATTCTAATTAGTTTGGCAATAGCATTTGTGGCATTATTGGTGGTGTTGGGGATATTTACCTCTATTCAAAGAGAAAATATTGCGGCATATTTGGATTCACGTAATGTCACATCTGCTGAATTGTCCAAAAATATTGAAAAGGAAAAAGCTACTTTAAGGGAAAACTTAAAAGGTTTTATTCCTGATTCAATGCGAGATTTAACAACTGATGAGGAAATGATGTTAATTTCCGGTCAAATATCCCAGGATGAAGCCCACGATTTAATGGGTATTAGTGATTACGTTAATGAAAACGGTTCTGTAAAAAATAATTATGATATAAACAGTGGTGCACCCAACAATGGGGGTAATGATGGCGGCTTAACCAACGGCACTTCTGCCCAGGATATTGCTGCGGCTAAGGAAGCAAAAATATCCAAAGCCGTTACCAATGCCACTGCCCAATTATATAGTGCTAAAGCGTTGTTTTTAGGTAAAGTAGGCGGCATTGCCAATGCTGCAGTTAGTGAGTTTAATGCTTTACCAAGCTCGGAACGTACAAGTTCATCTAAAGCTGCTATCCTTTCAAAGTATATTTCCAAAATTGGCTCCATTGAATCTCAATGCGATAGTAGGGTTAACTCCATTCTTGGTACATTAGAAGCTCAATTAGAGTCTGTTGGCGGTGATACTGCTATTGTTAAACAATTGCAATCTTCTTATGAAACAGAGAAAGCGGCAGAAAAATCATATTATTTGAATCAAATCTAAAGTTTTCAAAATGTGCGGTTCATAAGTGATTATTAAAGAAAAAATAAGAATGGGGTGGTCTGTTGAAAAAGAAATATAGGTTGGTGTTACTGTTTATAATTGCGTTTAGTTTGGTATTCTCTTTTTCGATGATTGCCTCTGCTAATACTGATTTTAAAGATTTAAACACTAATTCAAAGTATTATGAGTCTGTGCAAAAGTTATGTAATAATGGGTGTATCAACGGCTATCCAGATGGCACCTTTCGAGAAAATGACAGCATTACCAGAGCCGAGCTTGTGAAAATTGTCAATATCTTTTTTGGATATAACAATGCTGTGGGATCAAACCCTTTTTGGGATATCGGCACCGGGGATTGGTACTATAATCAGGTAATTGCTGCGGTACGGCAAGGATATATTAAGGGTTATGAAGATAGATCCTTTAGAGCCGATAGCAAAATTACACGAGAAGAAGTTTGTGCTGTGGTGGATAGAAATGTAATATTGCTTAATGCACCTCTTAACGTGGTACTTTTGGATATGGTTTCCCCTTGGGCAGAGGCTTATGTTTCCCGTGTTGCTGCCAATAACCTTTGGAGTATTGAATCGGGTCACTATTTTAGGGCAACCCATAATGCTACCAGAGGTGAAGTTTGCTTAATGCTGGCAAAGATAACAAACAATCCTGCTATGAACAGAACCATTGCAACATTAAGTGAATACGCATTGCCCCGTTGTAATAATGAAGGACAAAAAGCAGTATTAAACGATATTATTACAAGTATGCAAAAATATATAGTAAACCCATATTACGATTATAAAACTGCTGCTGATAATACTAAAGTGAAATACAATCAACTTTCCGTTGAAGATAGAAAAAGCCTAAAAGAACTAATTATTATTTGGGCAAATGTTGATGATCTTAAGGCATTGGAAAGTTTGTTTTTCCCGGAAATGGATCTGTGATTTATTGAATTTAAGGAGATTGGTCAGCTCCGATCTCCTTATTTTTTTCGATATTCTATAATATATTGATGCTTAAATTTATTTTAGACTATATAAAACGTGGAATTTACCCACAATGTATTATTTTATTTTGGTATTATACAAAATTAATTGAGAAGATTATAATTGATTTTTTATGGAATAACTTTTGTATTTTGTAGTTTCAAATTATTATTTGTTTGAAATCCGTAAAATTTAATTTTGACATAAAAGTTTTAAATAATAGGTTTTTCAAAGGAGAATAGAAGTGGAAGAGTTAAGTTTAATAGATATTGGTTCTATTATAATGCGAAATAAATGGTTATTATTGATTTTTACAGTGGTTTTTGCTCTTGGTGCTTTTTTAGTTTCGGTGTTTCTTGTTACACCAAAATACACCGCAACGGCTTCTTTATATGTAAACAACGGTGTTGTTCCCCAAGATGGGTTAGGTACCAGTATAAGTGATATAACGGCGGCTCAAGAATTGGTGGGCACATATATTCAAATTCTCAATAGCGAAACGGCAATCACCTCAGTGATTGAAAAATTAAATTTACCATACACCGTGGCGCAAGTGCAAAACATGATTACCATGAGTGCAAAAAATGAAACAGAAGTACTGGAAATAAAAGTGACAACAACCTCATCGGAGGAATCTATATTAATTGCCAATACCCTGCTGGAAACTGCACCAAGTATTCTTATACGGATAGTAAAAGCTGCTTCGGTAGAAACCATTGATTATGCGGTTTTGGCACCAAAGGTAAGCCCCGGTATAGCTAAAAATACCGCAATAGGTGCACTGCTTGGTCTTGTTTTAGGTGTGTTTTTATCTTTAACCATGTCCATTGTGGACAGGCGTATAAGGGGTGAAGATGATTTAACTAAAAGGTATAATTTGCCCATTTTGGCAATAGTGCCCAATGTGCATTCTTATGAGAGAAAAGGAGGAGATTCAAAATATGGATATAAGTAATATTTTTAAGAAAAAAAAGTCTAATGTAGTTAAAAACAATATTTTGATTACCGATCCCCATGTACCCTTTTCTGTTGTTGAATCTTATAAATCTTTAAGAACAAATTTGCTTTTTTCCCTTTCTGTAGCAGTTGACAAAAAAAAGACAGTAATAATAACCAGCTCCAATCCCGGTGAAGGAAAAAGTACCGCTGCGGTAAATTTAAGCATTGCCTTATCTGATGCGGGGAATAAAACTTTACTTATAGATGGTGATTTACGCAGACCTGTGATCCATTCATTTTTAAAACTTGCCAACGATTACGGCTTAAGCAATGTTTTGGCGGGATTTAAAAAAGAAGATGAAGTTATTAAACCATATTATGAATTGTTTGATGTGATTTTAGCAGGTGCAGCCGTGCCTAATCCTTCAGAATTATTAAGTTCTGAAGCTATGAAAAACCTATTGTCAAGATTGGAAGAAAAGTACGATTATATAATCATTGATACACCTCCTGTTAACGTGGTTACCGATGCCATTGCTTTGGCACCTTTTGCTGCAGGAGTTATTTTGATGGTAAAGGCAGAAAGCACTTCTTATCCGGATTTGGAAAAGGTATTGGCACAGCTGGAATTTTCCGGTGTTAAAATATTTGGTTTGGTATTGAATAGTGCAGCCAATAAAAAACACCTTATATACAGCAAATACGGATTTTATGGTAAATATAAGAGTTATGGCTATAAGAATTATGGCTATAAGGGTTATAATTAATAGGGTAATTTAAGGGGTTTTGCAAATGATTCTTGATATACACAGCCATATTTTACCAAATATTGATGACGGTTCACAAAGTGTAGCTATGTCTGTGGAAATGTTGAAAATAATGAAAAACCAAGGGGTTGATGCTGTAATTGCAACACCTCATTTTTATGGAGATTGTAATACTACTTCTTCCTTTTTGGAAAAAAGAGAATTTGCCCGTGAAAAAATGATGAATGAATATGACGAATTGACAATGCCCGAGGTTTTTATTGGTGCGGAAGTTCGTTATTTCAGAGGAATTACTAAATCTGATGCTTTATCAAAATTTACATTAGGTAAAAGCTCCTATATTTTATTGGAACCGCCATTTGCAGCCTTTACCCAATATATGATTGATGAGATTCAGAGTTTTGCTTCAAATGGGCAGTATATTCCTATAATTGCCCATGTTGAACGGTATTTGTGCTTTGATAGTTGGAAAAATATTATTGCTCTTTTTGATAGAGGTAATATAAAAGGTCAGATAAATGCAGGTTCTTTATTGAAATTTTCCACAAAAAAAAGAACATTGCGTCTTTTATCCGATGGTTTTTGTCAATATATTGCCGGTGATACACATAATCTTCAGGATAGAGCACCATGTATAGACCGAGGGTATGAAATTGCCGAAAGTAAACTTTCACAATCTGTGCTAAATAAATTAGCAGGTGAAGCCGATATATTGTATAAAAAATTAAAATAACTTGGGTGGGTTTATATTTTTTATTTGGTAGTTTGATGATTAAGGGGGAAAGTAAGTTATGGGTGTTTTTCATTATATTTCTAAATGGCGTAATTATATTGTTTTGTTTACAGATATATTTCTTGTGGCTTGCGTTTATTTAACAGTGATTGGACTTTTAGATTTACGTCCGGGCGTTCATATTAACTATATTTTTACATCTACTTCTTTACTGGTTTTAATTTATTTGCTCTCGTTTTTAATATTTAAAATATATCGTAGCTTGTGGCGTTTCGCAGAAATTAGAGAATTTGCATTATGTATTAATGTGTCACTTGCATCGGGTATTCTTTACTGTGTATTACATCGCTTTTTTATTAAAAGCATTCCTTTTTCGGATAATTTATTGGCGATTCTTCTGATTTCTTTAGCATTGGTAAGTTATAGATTTTTATACAGAGTTTATCGCCGAAGAGTTGTTTCATATTTATCTAAAGATGAATGTGGAATCATAGATAAAACAAGAACACTGATTGTTGGTGCAGGGGATGCCACCGCAATGTTATTAACGGAAATTAAAAAATCGTCAAATTCACCTATTTTCCCTGTTGCAATAGTGGATGATGATGCAGAAAAACAAGGAAAACAAGTAAGAAATATTACTGTTGTAGGAAGAATCGAAGATATTTCCACAGTTTGCAAACAATACGATGTGGAAGAAATTAATATTTGCATTCCTTCTGCCTCGGATGAACTACGCCGAAAAATACTAAATTATTGTGCGCAAACTGCCTGTACCACAAAAATTATGCCGGAGTCTTTAAGCAATATGATTCATCCTGTGGGCTTTTATAAGCAAATGCGTTCCGTTTCTTTGGAGGACTTCTTAAATAGAGATGTTAATATGGAAAAGAGCGTGGAATCCCAGAAATTTATTGAGGGTCGTGTTGTTTTAATTACCGGCGGCGGCGGTTCTATTGGTTCAGAGTTATGTCGTCAAATTATTGCTTTAAAACCTAAATTAATGATAATTTTGGATAATTACGAAAATAATGCCTATGATTTGGAACAAGAATTATTAAGAAATGGCATAAAACGCACTAATATGGTGCTTGAAATTGCTTCTGTTTGCGATAAGCGTAAAATGGATTTTCTTTTTGATAAATATAGACCAAACTATGTATTTCATGCTGCAGCTCATAAGCATGTGCCCTTGATGGAGCACAACCCTGAAGAAGCAGTGAAAAATAATATATTTGGAACTTTTAATGTTGCAAATTTAGCAGAAAAATATAAAGTAGAACGGTTTGTTTTAATTTCCACGGATAAAGCCGTGCATCCCAGTAGTTTTATGGGAGCCACTAAGCGTATTTGCGAAATGATAGTGCAAAGCAAAAATGGCGGTAGCACAGAATTTGTGGCAGTGCGTTTTGGCAATGTTTTAGGCTCCAACGGTTCTGTTATTCCCTTGTTTGAAAGACAAATTCAAGCAGGTGGCCCTGTAACCGTTACCCATAAAGATATGAAAAGATATTTTATGACTATCCCCGAAGCGGTGAATCTCGTTCTCCAAGCCGGTTCAATGGCAAAGGGTGGCGAAATATTTGTATTAAACATGGGCGAACCTGTGAAAATATTGGATTTGGCTGAAAATCTTATTAAAAATAAAGGATATCGACCTTATAAAGATATTAAAATAGAATTTACAGGCTTACGTCCCGGTGAAAAACTTTATGAAGAATTACTTTTGGATGAAGAGGATGTGCATTCCACGGAAAACAAAAGGATTTACTGTGCTAACCAAATGAAAATTTCCCGTCGTGATATTGATGCAATGTTGCATAGATTTGACTTAGCAATTTCTACAAAAGACCAAGATCTAATTTTTTACGAAATGGGCAGGTCTATACCAAGTTTTAAGCAGAACCACTATATTGTGAAGCCTGAAGTACAAGCTGAAACAGTTGATGAAAAAATAGCGAAAAATTATGCTGCAAGTGAAGAAAATGAAGATTTGCCACTGCCTGAATCTTCAACGGTGATATTGAAACAAGCTTAAAATTTCATGGTTTTGCAATGTTGTATTGGGTGGTAAAATTGTTTAATAATAAAGCACTTGGATATATGGAATATTTAGGGAGTTAATATGAAAAAGCGAATTTTTCTTTCAAGTCCCACAATGAATGGACATGAAAAAAAATATATAGACGAAGCATTTGCATCTAACTGGATAGCACCTTTAGGTAAAAATGTAGATGAATTTGAAAAGGAAATTGCCAATTATGTGGGCATTGGTTATGCCGCAGCTTTAACAGCGGGAACTGCCGCCATCCATTTGGCACTTAAGCTCTGCAATGTGCAACGAGATGATGTTGTTTTTTGCTCTGACTTAACTTTTTCTGCCACAGTAAATCCCGTTTCTTATGAAAATGGCAAACAGGTTTTTATAGATAGCGAATATGATACTTGGAATATGGATCCCAAAGCTTTAGAAAAAGCTTTTGAAAAATATCCCAATCCCAAAGCTGTGGTGGTAGTAAATTTATATGGCACTCCTGGAAAATTAGATGAAATAGCGGCAATTTGCAAAAAACATAATGTGCCATTAATAGAAGATGCCGCAGAATCATTAGGAGCTAAATACAAAAATATACAAACAGGCAACTTAGGAAATATAGGCATTTTCAGTTTCAACGGTAACAAACTGATTACAAGCTCCGGCGGCGGCATGCTGGTATCAGATATGAATCTGAATTAGGGGTGATAATATGCGAGTAATACCATTTTCGCCGCCTGATATTGGAGACGAAGAGATACAAGAAGTTATTGATACTTTGAAATCCGGCTGGATAACAACAGGACCTAAAACAAAATTATTTGAAAAAGAACTTGCTAATTATTGTAATACCGGTAAGGTCGTGTGTTTAAATTCTCAAACAGCAGCAGCAGAAACTACCTTGCGGGTTTTGGGCATAGGAGAAGGTGATGAAGTTATAGTTCCTGCATATACATATACTGCTACGTGTAGCGTTGTATGTCATGTAGGTGCAAAACCAATTATTATTGACTGTGCACCGGGTAGTTTTGAGATGGATTACGATAAAATGGAATCAGCAATCAATGAAAAGACTAAATGCATTATTCCCGTTGATTTAGCAGGTATCGTTTGTGATTACGATAAAATTTTTGGGGCTGTGGAAAATAAAAAATCTTTATTCCAGCCAAAGAATAAAATTCAGGAAGCTATTGGGCGTGTGATTGTTATGACCGATGCCGCACATGGGTTAGGTGCACTGTGGCACGGAAAAATGTGTGGTGAAATAGCCGATTTTACTAATTTTTCGTTTCATGCAGTAAAGAATTTAACTACTGCCGAAGGTGGAGCCAGCACTTGGCGGGATATTAAAGGCATTGATAATGACGAATTATATAATGAATATATGCTGTTAACTCTTCATGGTCAGTCTAAAGATGCTTTGGCAAAAACAAAACTAGGAGCATGGGAATATGACGTAGTGGCACCAAATTATAAATGCAATATGACTGATATTGCGGCATCCATAGGTTTGGCTCAATTAAAACGTTATCCGCAAATGCTTAAACGCAGACATGAAATAATAGATATCTATAATCATGTATTTAAAGACTTAAATGTTGAATATCTGTGCCATAGTAGCGAGAACCATATGTCAAGTGGTCATTTATATTTTTTAAGATTATTAAAAAAAGATAGTGATTTTAGAAATAGGGTTATTATTAAAATGGCAGAAAAAGGCATATCTTGTAACGTTCATTATAAGCCTTTACCAATGTTAACTGCCTATAAAAATTTAGGATTTAATATAGTGGATTACCCTAATGCCTATGAAATGTTTAAAAATGAGGTGACATTGCCTCTGCATACAAAATTGGCGGATGATCATATTGACTACGTAATTGCACAATTTTGTCGGGTTATAGGGGAGACGAACATATGAAATTGCAGACGTGGGATGAGCTTCCTGAGCAAATGCGAACTGAAAGCGTACGCCCCTACTATGATTGCTTGCAACGGAAGAGAGTGACTTTACTGTTAAAACGGATACTTGATATTGTTGTTGCCGTAATATTGCTACTGTTGCTTTTTCCTGCGCTTTTGATATTTGCTGTTTGGATTAAGGTCGATAGTCCCGGTTCTGTCTTATTTCGGCAACTGCGTGTGACGCAGTTTGGTAAAGAATTTCGTATTTATAAATTTAGAACCATGGTGTCGAACGCAGAAGCTTTGGGTAGTCAAGTCACAACAAATGAAGATATCCGTGTGACTAAGGTAGGGCGCTTTTTGCGAAAATATCGTGTAGATGAAATTCCGCAGCTGTTAAATATCATAACAGGCGATATGAGCTTTGTGGGCACACGCCCAGAGGTGCCAAAGTATGTAGCCCAGTATGCCGACGAGATGTATGCGACATTATTGTTACCGGCCGGAGTTACTTCGCAAGCAAGCATTTTTTATAAGGACGAAAGCACTATATTGGATAGTGTCGATGATGTCGATATGGTATATGTAGAAAAGGTTCTACCAGAAAAGATGAATTATAATTTAAAAAGTATTGAAGAATTTGGGCTCTGGAACGATATTACTCTCATGCTGCAGACCGTATTAGTTGTGTGTGGGAAAAGTGTCGATGAAGTGGGTATAATAAAATGATAGATATTATTACCGAGCTTAATAAAGATGTAAGTATTTTGCGATGCAATACGTATGACAAATCGATTGTGACGCAAGTTGCCAATATTCATTTACAGGCATTCGAAGAATTTTTTCTAACTTTTTTGGGAAAAGGATTTTTAAAACAGTTGTATAGAGGATTCTGTACACACTCAGAATCAGGTCTGATAGTTGCTCTGCAAAAAGATCAGATTGTTGGATTTTTGGCGTATTCTGAAGACTTGAGTGGTTTTTATAAATATCTTCTTCACAAAAATCTTATTCCGTTTGCGTGGTATAGTTTGAGTGCACTTTTTCGCCGCCCTTCTGCGATGATGCGCATCATTCGTGCATTTTTAAAGCCAGATGAGAGCAAACGAAGTGAACGTTACATTGCGCTATCTTCCATTGGTGTTTTGCCGGAAATGAATAATCGAAACATCGGAAGTAAGTTACTTCATAGTTTGCAGTCTACCTTTGATAGTCAAAAATTTTCCTACATTAAATTAGAAACCGATGCTATTGATAACGAAGCTGTAAATCATTTTTACGTAATCAATGGCTTCCAACTGGTGGGCAGTTATTACACAGCTGAGGGACGAAAAATGAATGAATATAGATATACCAGTCAGGCGGTGGTATAATGAATATTATTTATCTTGCAGCATACTTTTATCCGGAAAAATACTCCAGTAACAATATTTATAATGCAATACTCGAAGAGTTAGTTAAAACAAATACCGTTCATGTAATCACCCCCCAACCAACTCGGGGTGTCTCAACAACTGAGTATTGTAATTACAATTCTGATGAGATGATTAATGGGGTGATAATACATAGATTTCCGATGGTACGTGAATCTTCTAAAACCATTCAACGCTTTTTGCGGTACAAGAAATGTGCTTCTTACTACATGAAAATTGCTACGCAGCTGGGGAAGATAGACTGCATTTTTGCTGCAAGTACTCCGCCCACGATGGGATTTGTAGCAGGAAAACTTGCAAAAAAGCTTGGAGTTCCATTTATTTATAGCCTGCAGGATATTTTCCCGGATAGTTTGGTTACAACAGGTTTGATAACGGAACAACGAGGTGTGATGTGGAGAATAGGTAGGTTCATAGAGAATAGAATTTATAAAAAGTGCAGCCATATTATTGCAATATCAGATGATTTCAAAAAAAATTTAGTAAAAAAAGGTGTACCAGAAAGACGAATTACTGTAATACGTAACTTTGTTGACCTTGAATTTTGTAAACCGGTAGCCAGAAAAGACAATAGACTTTTCGATGAATTTGGTCTTGATCGAAATAAATTCTATGTTACCTATGCAGGAAACTTTGGAAAAGCACAGAATCTCGAAGTCCTGCTTCAAGTAGCTTGTATTTTGCAAGGTGAAGCAGATATTGAATTTATACTGATTGGTGATGGCACAGAGGCGAAAAGCCTAAAAGAGCTCGCTAAAAACTTTAAATTAAGTAATCTTCATTTTTATCCAATGCAACCTAACAATCGAATTGCAGAAGTTTATAGTTTTGGCGACGCCTCTGTCGTTATTTGCCGTAAGGGTAGCGGAACATCTGCGATGCCAAGCAAAACGTGGAGTATCATGGCCTGTGCCGCTCCTGTGATTGCAAGTTTTGACGAAAATACTGACATGGAACGCATTATTATAGATAGCAAATGCGGAGTCTTTGTAAAATCCGATGATCCACAGGCATTGGCCGATGCAATAAATATACTTAGCAAAAATAAACGATTGATTGTTGAAATGGGAAAATGCGGTAAAAAGTACATCGCTGAAAATATATCTCAAACGGTTGGTGTTTCGAAATACATTAGTGTCATTACATCGTCGGTTACGGCTGATATGTAGCAATAAAATGGACATAATCTTTTTTCGCAGTTTTCCATCTCGTTTATTGTCATATATGCAAAACAAAATGCCGATAATTGCCTGTACAGACCCAAATACCGATATCGGTGATATTATAACGCAAGGTAATTTTGGCTGGTGGTGTCAAAGCAATAACCCCCAAAGATTCACACAAACCGTGGATTTAGCCTGTAATGCTGATTTGCAGACGTTGGGAAATATAGGTTATGAGTATCTAATGGCTCACTATACAGTGGAGGATAGTTATAATATTATAACAAAAAATCTTAAAAAATAAAGAAAATAATGCTTATCTTTTAATGGAAATTGATTATGAGGAGGAGCATTTAATGCAAGTGAAAAATATACCCTATCAAATATAAAAGAAGCTGAATTTAGAAGTAAAATTATGAATATATATTTTGAATTATTACAGATAATTGGCAAGAAGTTGCAAATGACCGATTACGGACAGTATATTTTATCTATCGAAAGGGAGTAAGAAACTATGGCTATTTTAGTTGTTGGTGGTGCCGGCTATATTGGTTCTCATACTGTATATCAGCTTATTGAGCATGGTAGAGAAGTTATAGTTGCCGATAGTTTGCAGACCGGTCATAAAGAAGCAATTCATAAAAACGCAAAGTTTTATCGAGGTGATATTCGTGAAAGAAACTTTACCGAGGATATATTTAAAAAAGAAAATATAGAAGCAGTAATTCATTTTGCGGCTGATTCTTTAGTTGGTGAAAGCATGATAGACCCGCTAAAATATTATGATAATAATGTGTATGGAACTATGCAGCTACTGAAGTCAATGATAAAAAATGAAGTAAAAAAAATCGTTTTCTCATCTTCTGCTGCGGTTTACGGAGAACCGGAATCTTTGCCTATTGTGGAAGATGATACCACATTGCCAACTAATACCTATGGGGAAACTAAGCTTACTATGGAAAGAATGTTTCATTGGTCAGAAATTGCCCATGATATTAGTTTTGTACCTCTGAGATATTTTAATGCTGCGGGTGCAGATATTAGTGGCAATATCGGCGAAGATCACCATCCGGAAAGCCATTTGATTCCCTTAGTTTTGCAAGTTGCCAATGGACAGCGTGAATATATTAATGTTTTTGGAAATGATTATCCCACTCCTGATGGAACCTGTATGAGAGATTATATCCACGTTACTGATTTGGCTCAAGCCCATATATTAGCTGTTGATTATTTATTAAATGGTGGTAAAACCGATGTTTTTAATCTCGGTAATGGCATAGGCTTTTCAGTGAAAGAGGTAATTGATTGTGTAAGAAAAGTTACAGGTCATCCTGTACCGATGAAAATAAAATCACGTCGTTCCGGTGATCCTGCATCACTCATTGCATCGAGTCAAAAAGCTCAAAATATATTGAGTTGGCATCCTCAATATCAAGATTTATCTCAAATTATAGAAACAGCTTGGAAGTGGCACAAAAGTCATCCTAATGGCTATAGTTGCAATAAATAGTGATACTTAAAAATGTAAATCACGCCGGTTGTGATGTTTTTTAAAAGTTGGTAGAAAAAATGATACATGATGGATGGTGAATTGATGTGAAAATACTGCAAATAAATTCTGTTTGTGGAATAGGAAGCACAGGACGTATTGCTACAGATTTGTATGAAATTTTAAAAGAGCAAGGTAATGAATGTAAAATTGCTTATGGTAGAGATATGGCAAAAAACATTCCAACTGAAGATTTAATTAAAATTGGAATAGATTATGATGTAAATATTCATGCTCTTATGACTCGAATCACAGATAAAACCGGATTCTATTCCAAAAAAGCAACACAAAAATTAATTGAACAAATAATAGAATATGATCCGGATATTATACATTTACATAATATTCATGGTTACTATATAAATATAGAATTGTTATTTAACTATCTTGTCAAGGCAAATAAACCTCTTGTTTGGACACTTCACGATTGTTGGCCATTTACCGGACATTGTGCTCATTTTGATTATATTGGTTGCAATAAATGGAAAACTGTATGTTGTGATTGTCCTCAAAAGAAAAGCTATCCACAGAGTTTATTTTTGGATAATTCACAAAGAAACTTTAAAAAGAAAAAGGAACTTTTTACATCTATTAAAAAGATGACGATTGTAACGCCATCACAATGGCTTGGTGACTTAGTTAACGAGTCTTTTTTAAGTAAATATGAAGTTGAGGTTATACCAAATGGAATAGATTTGTCGGTATTTAAACCATCTGATAGTGCTTTTCGTATAAAAAATAAACTTGAAAATATGAAAATAATACTTGGAGTTGCGAGTGTTTGGGGTACAAGAAAAGGGCTTAATGATTTTATAAAACTATCAAAAATGCTTGATGATAATTATAAAATTATTTTAGTTGGACTAAAAGAAAATCAGTTTAAAACATTACCTAAAGAAATATTAGGCATCTATAGAACAAATAATGTTACAGAACTTGCAGAAATCTACACTATGGCAGATGTGTTTGTAAATCCAACATATGAGGATAATTTTCCAACAACTAACTTGGAAGCACTTGCTTGTGGCACACCGGTAATTACATACAAAACAGGTGGGAGTCCGGAAAGCTTAGATGAAACTTGCGGTTTGGCTGTTGAAAAAGGAAATATAGATATGTTATATGAAAGTATTTTTAAAATTTGTGAAAAAAAACCATTTTCATCAGAAGCGTGTATTGCAAGAAGCAAGATGTTTGATAAAAACCGGAGATTTAATGAATATATTGATATATATGGGGTGAAATAAGATGTTTATTCTTACAAGAAAAATATTAAAAATACCGTTGCTTGGTGTAATAGGTAAGGCTTTTAGTATTATTTCTACTAAAAAATATATGCAGTATTTCACTTGGTATATTAAGCGTTTAGGAATAAAGGTATTGGGTATGCCAAAATATATTGCATCAGATGTTTATTTTGATGGAAACAATTATAGTAAAATAACTTTAGGTGATAACATAACAATTTCTCGAGAAGTTATGCTATTAACCCATGACTATTCAATAACAACTGTATTTGCTTCCATAGGCAAAAGAATTGAGCGTGGTGAAGGCGAAATATATTTTTCTAATAATATTACAATAGGAAATAATGTTTTTATGGGTGCAAGAACATCAATATTGCCAAATACTGTTATAGGAGATAATTTTATTATTGGCGCCTGTAGTGTTATGTAAGGTAGAGTTCCTAATAAAGCATAATTATCGGTAATCCGGCAAAAATTATTGGCAAAACTACTGAGCAAACAAACATTTTGAGATTAAAGATTATTTAACCGAATAAATGTGTGGATTGAAGGAAGTAATCATATGAAAAAATTATTATATATATCATTAACAGATATTTCAAATAAAAATGATGGCGTTTGGAAAAAAATTTCCAATCAGCTTGATGAATTTGAAAATTATTTTAATACTTATTTTATTGGGTATTCAAAGTCTGATATAACATTTTGTAATAACGGAAATGAGAAAATATTAAAAAATTTAAGTAAAAAGCATCGTCGCTATAGATTACTTGAGGAAGCAATTAAATTGGTAAAATATGGTGATTTTTCATATGTTTATATAAGATTTATGTATTGTGATGGAGCATTTATAAAATTATTAAAAGCTATAAAAAAATGCAATTGTAAAATTATTATTGAAATCCCTACTTACCCTTATAAACAAGAGTCAAAAACAAATTACAAATTAAGAATATCGTATTATCTTGATTGTATATATAGGCATTTACTTAAAAAATATGTATCAAAAATAGCAACATTTTCCACAGATAAAGAAATTTTTTCAATCCCATGCCTAAATATTATGAACGGAATCAATGTTGATAGTATAAAGATAAAACATTGTATTAATTCTTCACAGCTAAATTTATTGGCTGTTGCCTCAATCGCTAAATGGCACGGATATGATAGATTAATTGAAGGAATTAACGATTATTATAGAAACGGTGGCACAAAAATGGTTGTATTTCATCTTGTAGGTGAAGGAGATGAAATACCAAAATACAAAAAATTTGTTGAAGAATATCATTTGCAAAACAATGTTCTTTTCCATGGCTTTAAATCCGGAAGTGAATTAGATGATATGTATGATAAATGTGATATTGCAATTGCAAGCTTGGGGATGCACAGAATGAATATCTATTTAGCTAGTACTTTGAAAACAAGGGAATATGCTGCTAAAGGAGCACCAATGGTAACATCCTGTGCCATTGATGCCTTTCCGGTTAATGAGTGTAACTATGTTTTAAAATTTCCAGAAGATGAATCAAATATTGATGTAACTAAAATAATAGATTTTTATGATAACTTGATAAAAAAATATGGAACAGCGGAAAAGCTTGCGCAAACTATACGAAGTGATGCAAAAGAGAGATGCGATATGTCTATTGTCATGAAACCAATAATTGAGTATTTTATAGGTAACTAAACTATATTAAAGGAGTGGCTTGAAATAGTCTTTAATTGTTTCAAGTACAAAATATAATGCAAAATTCTTTTCAACGCTATCAAAATTATGAACACTTTATTTCAATATGTATATTAAAATATATTGTTTTGTTTTTTTCTATTTACTTAACATTTTTTATACATTGGAATTTAGTTTATAATGATGGTTTTAAATTGATGGTTTTAATTCCTTTAATTTTTGGTACATATTTTTTCTTTTCTAATCTAAAAAAATATTTTTTAAATAGTATACCAATAACCTTTTTTATTATAGTTTTGTTTTTTAAATATTTAATAACTCCTTTTGTAATGACATGTGCTAATAATTTTTCTGCAATGGCAAATGGGGCTTCAACGTTGTTGAGACAGCAACAACTTGGTACAAGTCTTATGCTTTATGAAATGGTTTGCATACTTATTGCTATTGAAATATGTATTAAGGTTTTTCAAAAACAAAATAATAAGAAAATAATAACAACAAAAAAAGAAACATGTGATTATCCCAACACTGTGCTTGTTATTGCAATTATTATTGGTATAGCGGCGCTATTTATTTTTCCTCAAATATTGCAAGATTTTAATTTTATATCCGTAAAAGAAGATATAAATGTTGCCAGTAGGAATACTCTTGTATCAATATTAGCATATTTTTCTGAATTTGCTCAAATATTTCTATTTATTATTGTTGTGAAATATTGTTTGTACAAAAAAAATAATAATCGTAAATATAGTATAGCTGCATTGCTCATAGTGGCATTACTAAATATTACATTGATGTGGACAGCTAACAGAATGACAATATTTCTTGGTGCCGGAACGACTTTAACTATATTATTATATTATTTTCCTGAAAAGAGAAAGATATTTTTTATTTCTATTTTATCTTTATCTGTTTTTATGGTTATTTTACTATCAAGTTATAGATTATATGGCACAGTTGGCGGCGAGATATCATCAGATTTTAGTAGTTATTTTAAAATTGATAAGATTTCTGAAACATTGCAATCCTATTTTGCAGGTCCGGATTCGGTTGCGGGTGCAGTTGGCACAAAGGACTGCTTTGGAGCTTTAATTGGTTTTAAAACTTTTTTAAACGATTCGTTTTGTGGTGTAGCATTTGTACAACAATTACCTATATTCCTTAATGATCGTGTAAATTCTACATTTTTTCTGTTTAATATGTTTGCTGCTAACGGCTACAATCCGGGATTTATTATTCCAATGATAGGGCAAGGTTATATCTATTTTGGCTTTTTGTTTTCGCCTATTTTTTCAATTTTAAGCGTGGTGATTTTATTTTTATCCGAAAGAAAAGCTAAAACCTTTAATGATGTCGCAAATAAATATGTTTTTATTTATCTAACTTTTAATTTTGCGCTGTTCCCTATGTATAATTATACCCTTTTAATGCAGAATTTTTTTGGAAGATTTATTCCTCTGTTTATGATTGTTTGGCTGAATAAATATATTTATCTAAAAAGGTAAAAAGAAACGAGAAATGCTTAATGAATGAAAAAATTTTAGTGATTGTGAATGCTTCTTATCCTTTTGACAATGGTGAATCATTTATGGAAAATGAGATTCCGTTTATCAAACAATTTGATAAAGTAATTATTTGTCCATGTAGTGTAGTTGATTTTAATCAAAAGAGAAAAATTAATAATAGTCTTGTTACGGTGTATCCATTACCAAATCCCGGCAGGTTAATTAAATTATTCAAGTATATCAAATCAATATTTTATAAAATAACGATTGATGAAATATTATTATTAAAAAAGAATAAAAAATTGAATATGTATACTTTAAAAGAACTGCTTTCTTTTGTTTCTGTTGGGCAAACATCCTATAAAAAGATAAAAAAATATTTATTAAAAAATGGTATTAACAAAACAGATAATATTATATTTTATTCATATTGGATGAGTTTTCATGCTTATACAGGCTTATTGCTAAAAAATTCATTTCTAAATAGTAAAGCAGTTACAAGATGCCATGGATTTGATTTATATGAATACCAAAATAAAAATAGTTATATTCCCCTCAGAAAATTAATATTAAATAATCAAAATATAGTGTTTTCAATTTCTTCTGATGGAAAAAATTATCTTGAAACTGAATATCCAAATATTCAAAAAAATATTGAAATAAGCAGATTGGGCACTTTGGATAGAGGAATAAGAAAAGCCGCTGAAATGCGTAACCCATTTAAGATTGTTTCTTGCTCTAATGTTGTTTCGGTAAAAAGAGTAGATAAAATTGTTGATGCATTATCAAAAATAAAAAATATTAAGATTGAATGGACTCATTTTGGCAATGGGATATTGTTTGAAAATGTTAAGAAATATGCAGAAAAATGTTTAGACGAAAATATAAAATTTAATTTAAATGGTGCACTAAGCAACCAAGAACTTCAACAACAATATGCAAAAACAGATTTTGACGTTTTTATTAATGTTAGTGAATCCGAAGGTATACCTGTATCAATAATGGAAGCTATTTCTTTTGGAATACCTGTTATTGCAACTGATGTTGGTGGGGTAAATGAAATTGTTTATAATGACCAAAATGGTATTTTACTTGATAAAGATTTTTCTGATAATCAATTAATTGAAGCCATAAATAAATTTGCTTTTATGCCCAATGATGAATACTTGAAATATAGAGATAACGCAAGAAATATTTGGGAAAAAAACTATGATGCAGAAAAAAATTATACCGAATTATTAAGCAAAATCAGCAAATAAATATTTACATTAAGGAGAGTAAGATGAGGTTTAAATCAAAAATCAAAAATATTTATTTTAGGATTAAAAGACGTATTTTTCCTAGATTATTTACAAGTGATGATATGTGTAAATATTTACAAGAAAATAATATTAAAGTTGGCAAGGAAACGAAATTTTTTGATGCCAGTACAACCTGTATTGATGCTGGCAGACCGTGTCTGTTAGAAATAGGAGAATATTGTAAAATAACGGCTGGTGTTATTATTCTTACTCACGATTATAGTAGATCAGTATTGAGAAGAGTATATGGCGAAATATTAGGAGAAGCAAAAAAAACTATTATAGGAAATAATGTATTCATTGGAATGAACTCAATTATTTTGATGGGAACGCAAATTGGGAATAATGTTATCATAGGTGCAGGAAGCGTGGTATCCGGTATTGTTCGGGATAATGTAGTAATTGCGGGTAATCCTGCAAGAATTGTTAGAACTCTTGAAGAACATTATGAAGTTAGAAAAAAAAGAACTTTGCAAGAAGGTATTCAATACGCTAAAACATTTTATGAGTATAACAAAAGAATTCCAACGATAAAAGAAATGGATCCTTTTTTTCCACTATTCTTGGAAAGAAATATCGATGTTGTAAATGAAAACAATCTTACTATTAGATTGAGTGGTGATAATTACGAAGAAATAGTGCATGATTTTTTAAATACCAAACCATTATTTGACGGGTATGAGGAATTTATTAAGTATTGTGGTTTACCTATTTGATATAGCAATCCATAATAAACTAAAAAATATTAAAATAATAGTAGTTATACTATTGTAAAGGAAGTAACATTATGCCGGGATTTTTTATAGTTAATAAATCAACAGAATTTAAAATTGCTAATTATGATAACACAAGATGCTGTTATAATTCAATGAAATATGATAATTGGGATATTCAAAGAAATACTTTGAATAAATTTATTGATGATAAAATTTTTCTGCAAGATGAAAATTATATCATCATTACAGAGGGAGTCATTTTAAATAAAAAACAACTTCTTGAAAAATATAATTGTTCTAATTTGTTTGAACTTATTATTGTAATGCAGAAAAACAAAACTGAATTTTATAAGGATTTTAGAGGTAGCTTTTCCGGTGCTATATATGATAAAAATAAACATGAATGGAATGTATATACAAATCATTATGGCGATAATGCGATTTTTTATTATAACAATAATGGCATATCCATTATTGCCTCGGATATTAATTATATAATAAATTATCTTAAAAATAATCATATAAAATATACCATGGATGAAAACGCATTATATTACATATTAACTTATGCATTCATGGGTGACGATTCAACTATCGTTTCTGAAATAAAAAGATTGGCGCCGGGATCAGTAATTACGTTAAATTACAATGGGTTATGTGAAATAAGAGAGTATTATCGACTTTCAAAAAATAAGTATAATCTTTCAAACTGGTCAGATGAAAAAATAGTAAATAGATTAGATGAGCTTTTCCGTAATGCTATAAAGTTAGAATATGATAAGGACTTAGAATATGGATACGAGCATTTATCAGATCTCAGTGCCGGTTTGGATTCAAGGATGAATGTGTGGGTGGCACATGAAATGGAATATCATAATATGACAAATATTACATATGCACAAACAGGTTCTGCAGATGAAAATATCCCAAAACAAATAGCAAAAGCCTTAAATACTAAACACATATTTTATTCATTGGATAATGCTGAATGTATCATGGATATTGATGGCAATGTGTTGATGACCGGTGGAGCCGTTGCGTATTATACTATAACCGGAGGAAGAATAGTACTTGAGAATTTAGATAAAAATAAATTTGGTATTGAGCATACAGGACAAATAGGAGATGTTGTTATAGGAACATTTTTAAAGTCTCCAAGTGAATATACAAAAAATGTTGTTGGTGGAATGTATTCAGATGTGCTAAGTGGAAAAATCACCGATAATCCCCTTGATAAATATGAAGATTATGAACAATATATGATGTATGTTCGTGGTTTTAGGGGAGCTCTTTCATCTCATTTTATTAGAAGAAATTTTGTTGAAGTTGCATCTCCCTTTTTAAATATTGAATTTTTAGAATTCTGTTTTAGTATTCCAATAGAAAAGAGAATTGGTCATAAAATATATTTTAAATGGGTGAAAACTAAATACCCACAGGCTGCAAAATTTATTTGGGGTGATAGTATGGTAAATCTATTTGCACCAAAATGGCTTAGTTTTTTATATAAAGTTATCTATAAAGGCCCCAATAAAATTTTAAGAATTTTTAAAAAAGATAACGCAAAACCTACAGGAATGAATCCGATGAATTATTGGTATTTAAAAAATAATAATTTGAAAAATTATTTAGATTCATATTACAAAGATAATATTTCAAATCCTAAAATAAGTCAAAGTTTAAAGGAAGATATGCAGCATTTGTATAATTCAGATTCTGTTTTGAGTAAAGGTCAGGTTTTAACAGTGCTGTCTATCATAAAGCAATATTTTAGTTGAGGTATAAATGTCAAGTATAATTAGTCAAATCTATTCGTTGAAAAATGCTTTAATTGAAAGAGGTTTTTTTCACATTATTATTAGCTCCTCACTGGTGAAAATAGTTAGTTTTATATCAGTTATGTTCTTGCCAAGGTTTTTATCCAAGGCTGATTATGGGTTGCTTACATATGTGGATAATATACTAAACTATGTTTTATTATTTAATGCAATTGGCATTTCAAATGCGACTTTAAAATATTGTGCAAAAGATGAGCCTAACGAAAATAAAAAAGGATATTTTATCGCCTCACTTATTATTGGTATTACTTTTGATTTATTGTTAATTGTGGTTTCAATTATTGGATTTATTGTTATACCCTTTCCCTTTTCCGGTGCAAAGGTATTTCTTTTAGCAGCATCTTTTTTACCGCTTTTTTCTTTTTTATTTGAGGATATTCAAATTCTATTAAGGGCTTGTTTAGAAAATAAAAAATACTCCACAATATCATTTATTTATGCAGCGATTATGGTTGTGTTGCAAATATCAATGGCTTTTTTATGGCAACTGAAAGGTATCGTTATAGCAAGATATATTTCATTATTTGCGTGTATTTTTTTTGGGTATGTTCTCATTAAAAATATAAAATTAATGAAAAGTAAAGCGATAATACCTCATAAAAATCAAATTATTCAGATGCTTAAATTTGGTATAGTAATGCTTGCTGCAAATTCAGTATCATTTCTAATGCAATTAAATGAAACATTTATTATTGGACAAGTTTTAAAAGATGCCAATGCTTTAGCTGATTACAAGATTGCCTCCTATATTTTAACAATTTCATTGTTTTTATTACAATCAGTTGTTATCTTTATTTTTCCCTATTTTGTAAAGCATGCTGATGATAAAGAATGGATTTGGAATAAGTTTAAAAAAATATTTTTATTAAACGCAGCTATTATGATTCCTATACATATTATTTTGTTCCTTTCCGCTAAATTATTTATAGTTATAATCTTTGGTGAAAATTATATTAATGCTGTTCCATTAATGAGAATGTTACTTGTTGCTTCTTTGGGACATGCCATTTTTAGAGGGATTACAGGAAATATTTTAGCAGGAATAGGTGAGGAAAAATTTAACTTGAGAATAAATATCTTTTTTACTGTATTACATGCAATTGTAGATATCATCGCTATAAAACTATTTGGTTTAAACGGAGCTGCAATAGCATTAACTTTAGTTTATTTTACATCAGGTATAGTTATGATTTATCACCTAAGAAAAGTTTGTAAAACAACAAAGCCTAAAGTAATAGGAGTATAAATATGGATATATTAAAAAGACAGTATTATCTGATCGACATATTTAAATTTGCATTTGCGTGTTTAATAATCTTTTTACATATTAATTTTGGAGAAAATACTATTATTGATATTATTCGTTGTTTTTCTCATTTGGGGGTACCTTTCTTTTTTGTTGTTTCGGGATTTTTTATGGGAAAAAAACTGGATAATAATAAATTAATAAATAAGTTTATTAAAAGATTACTATTACTTTTTTTATTTTGGACAATATTATATTTTCCATTAATTATTCTCCCTGAAATATTCTCAGGGAAAAGTATAGTTACTGTATTAATAACCTATTTGCAACAACTTCTCTTTTTGGCTCCTTCTTATTTGTGGTATATTGTTGCATTAATAGTTGCGACATTGATTATATATTTGCTTAGAAATTTTAATTCTAAAATACAAATTACAATCTATGTTTTATTGTATATTATTGGAACTTTAGGTAATAGTTATCGTGGGTACTTTTGCATTGATTATACACTGTATTATGACATATTTTTGACCACACGCAATGGACTTTTCTTTGCACCAATTTTTGTATTTATGGGCGTACTATTTAGTAAAAACAAAAGAAAATATAAGAATTTCAAAGAAATACCTATATTAACTATACTTATAACTTTTGCTCTATTAGTATTTTACATCGTTGAATCATTTTTAATAAAAAATTATATAAATCCAAATGATGCAAGTATGTATTTTACATTACCACTTTTATTATATTACATATTTAAAATAATAATTAGCATTGATATTAACTATAAATCAAACAATTTTATGTTCTTAAGGAATTCAAGTATAATTATTTACTGTTCACAATTTGGTTTCATATTTGTTTATACATATATCTTAAAGAAAATATTAACAGTTAATCCATTATGTTTTGGTTTGCTTATTTATATTTTGACAATATGTTCTGCTATCGTTTTAACATTTATTATAAAAAAAATTGACAATAAATTTTTAAATAAATTGATTTAATAGATTAATTTAATAGATTAATGATAAATATGAAAATATTACCAATAATAGGAGTATAAATATGAAAATATTAACAGTGGCGGGTGCTCGTCCCCAATTTATTAAAGTTGCGGCGGTTTCTCGCATCTTAAGAACAAAAGCAACAGAAGTACTGGTTCATACGGGTCAGCATTATGATGCTAATATGTCAGATATATTTTTTGAAGAATTAGATATTCCATATCCCAACTATAATTTGGGAATATCCGGAGGTACTCATGGGCATATGACCGGTGCGATGTTGTCAGCCATTGAGGATATTTTAATTATTGAAAAACCAGATGTGTTGCTGGTATATGGTGATACAAATTCTACCTTGGCAGCGGCATTGGCAGCTGTAAAGTTACAAATTCCAGTTTGCCATGTTGAAGCAGGTAATAGACTGGGTACCTTTTCTAATCCTGAGGAAATTAACAGAATTTGCACAGATCATGTGGCAACTTTACTGTTAAGTTGTACTCAATCAGGGATGGATTTTCTAAAAAAAGAAAACCTTGGAAGTAGGTCTAAACTAGTTGGTGATCCCATGTATGATGCTTTCATCTACTATGGAGAAAAATCCGCAAATAGAGCGGTTTGTGATTTAGTTGATTTTTCAGGTAAGAAGATAGATATTCCGGAGATGTATTATTATCTTACTTGTCATCGTGAGGAAAATACCAAAAATGATGAAGCCCTCAAAGAAATATTTATAGCTATGAATTCTCTTGACGCTCTAACTATTTATCCGGTTCACCCTCGTAACAAAGAGCGAGCTGAGCGATTATGTTATGAAAATAATTTTAAAAATATAATACTGGCTCAGCCTGTTGGTTATTTAACATCAATATATTTGATAAAACATGCAAAAAAAGTTGTTAGTGATTCCGGCGGTGTACAAAGAGAAGCTTTTTTTGCAAAAAAACCCAGTGTTACAATTTTTGATTATATAGGTTGGCCGGAAACAATGGTAAATAATTGCAATATATTATCTAAAGCAAATGCAACAGAAATTTTAGAAAAATTATCAATAAATCCCTGTTTTGATGATGACTATAAGCCTTTTGGTGATGGTCATGCAAGTGAAAAAATAGTTAAAGAATTATTAAAAATGTAAATTATGATAGTTATATATCAAAAGTCACAACGATAGTTGAAAAGGAGAACAAAAATGAACAACGAAGAAATTTTGAAAAAAATCAAAGACAAAGAACTGGTAATGGGTGTTGTGGGCTTAGGTTATGTTGGCTTGCCCCTTGCTGTGGAAAAGGCGATGGCTGGTTTCAAAACCTTGGGTTTTGACGTGCAGCAGGATAAAGTTGATATGGTCAATGCCGGGAAAAATTATATCGGTGATGTGGTAGATGATGAATTAAAACAAATTGCCGCCAATAAAATGATTGTGGCATCCACAGATTTTACAGCTTTAAAAGAAGCGGATTTCATAGCTATTTGTGTTCCTACGCCTTTGGATAAGCACCAACAACCGGATATCAGCTATGTAACAGCCTCCACGAAAACAGTTGCAAAATATATGAAAAAAGGTGCAATGATTGTTTTGGAATCCACCACTTATCCGGGAACTACCCAAGATTTGCTAAAACCTTTGATTGAAGATGTTTCCGGGATGAAATGCGGCGAAGATTTTTATCTTGGCTTTTCACCGGAACGTGTTGATCCGGGTAACTTAATATATAAAACAAAAAACACCCCTAAAGTTGTGGGTGCTATCGGCGAGGATGCCTGCCATGTAATCGCCGAAGTTTACCGTGCGGTTTTGGAAGGTGATGTTAAAGAGGTTTCTTCTCCTGCGGTTGCAGAAATGGAAAAAATCTTGGAAAACACTTATCGCAATATCAATATTGGTCTTGTAAATGAGCTTTGTATGCTATGCGATGAAATGGGTATCAGTATGTGGGAAGTGGTGGATGCGGCAAAAACCAAGCCTTACGGTTTCCAAGCTTTTTATCCCGGTCCCGGTCTTGGTGGTCATTGTATTCCATTGGATCCCTATTATTTATCGTGGAAAGCCAGAGAATATGGTTTTCACACATCAATGATTGAATCTTCAATGATGGTAAACGATAAAATGCCTGAATATTGCGTGGATAGAGCCGCCAGAGCTTTGAACGGTGTAAAAAAAGCTTTAAACGGTGCCAATGTTTTGGTTTTGGGTGTTGCCTATAAACAAGATATAGACGATTACCGTGAAAGCCCTGCAATCCGTGTGATTGAGCATTTGGAAAAACGTGGTGCCAATGTAACTTTCTTTGACCCTTGGATTAGGGAATATAAAGAATACGGCATTGTAAAAACGGGATTAAGCGAATTAACTGCGGAGGCTTTGGAAAAAGCAGATTTGGTGGTTATTCCCACAGCCCACACCAATGTAGACTATAAATTTGTACAAGCCAATGCCCCATTAATTTTGGATTTGAAAAACGTAATGAAGGATATAGAAAACAGAGATAATATTGAGGTGCTTTAATGAAATATGCTTTAATTGGTTGTGGTCGTATTGCTACTAATCATCTTAAAGCCGCTATCAATAATAATTTGGAAATCGTTGCAGTATGTGATGTTTTACCCGAGCATATGGAAGGGTTATTGTCCAAGCATGATTTGGATAATGACCAATCCATTAAACGATATACCGATTATAAAACGATGATTGCGGAAAATGAAATTGATTTGATTGGCATTGCCACAGAAAGCGGTATTCATGCAAAAATTGCGATTTATTGTATTGAACACGGCATTCATTTAATAATAGAAAAACCTATGGCGATGAATATTGCTGATGCCGATAAAATTATACAGCTTTCCCAAGAGAAAAACCTTAAGGTTTCAGCCTGCCACCAAAATCGCTTTAATTTGGCGGTGCAGGAAATGCGTAAAGCGGTGGAATCAGGTCGTTTTGGTAAGCTCTCCCACGGTTCTGTTCATGTGCGCTGGAATCGCAACCAAAGCTACTACACCCAAGCTCCTTGGCGTGGTACATGGGCACAGGATGGCGGTGCTTTGATGAACCAATGTATTCACGGTATTGATTTACTGCGTTGGATGATGGGTGATGATATTGATGAAGTTTACGGCGTAACCCGTCAGCAATTTCATGATTACTTAGAAGCCGAAGATATCGGTATGGCAGTTGTTCGTTTTAAAAACGGTGCAGTTGCCACCATTGAAGGCACTACCAATGTTTTCCCTAAAAACTTAGAGGAAACCCTTTACCTATTTGGTGAAAAAGGTACGGTAAAATTGGGTGGTACATCCACCAATAATATTGATGTTTGGGATTTTCTCGATGAAACCGAAGTGGATCAAAGGAACAAAGGTATGGCGGAGCAAACCGGTAATATCTATGGCAATGGTCATACCGGCCTGTATTGTGATGTGATAGCGGCTATAACGGATAATAGAGAACCCTATGTAAATGCCCAAGCCGGTAAAAACGCTTTGGAATTGGTGCTTTCAATCTATAAAAGCCAAAAAGAAGGCACTGCTGTAAAATTACCTTTAAGAGATTTTGCCAGCACAGATATGGCGGGAGAATTTTAGATGAAAGAATATTTTGTACATGAGAGTAGCTATATTGATGATGATGTGACCATAGGTTTAGGTACTAAAATATGGCATTTTTGTCATATCCAAAAAGGTGCACAAATCGGTAAAAACTGCTCTTTGGGACAAAATGTTAACGTTTCTGATAACGTAATAATTGGCAATAATGTTAAAGTGCAAAACAATGTTTCTCTTTATGAAGGAGTTCAGTTAGAGGACTACGTTTTTTGTGGTCCTTCCTGTGTTTTCACCAACGATTTAACACCCCGTTCTCAATACCCCAAGGGAACGGCAGGTTACAAAAAAACATTAGTTAAGGAAAATGCCACCATTGGTGCTAATGCAACCATAGTTTGTGGGCACACCATTGGCAAGTACGCATTAATTGCAGCAGGAGCCGTGGTGATTAAAGATGTGCCTGATTATGCACTGATGGCAGGCGTACCTGCCAAACATATTGGCTGGGCTTGCCAATGCGGCGAGATTTTAGATGATGACTTAATTTGCAGCAAATGCCACCGTGAATATGTCCAAGGTGAAAACAACTTGACTTTAAAAGAAGGAAAATAAAATGGAATTTCGTGATTTAAAAAAGCAATATCAAGTATTGAAGCCTCGTATAGATGAGGCAATGCTGGCAGTTGCTGCCAAATGTAATTTTATCGGTGGTAATCAAGTAAAAGAATTGGAAGCAAGTTTAGCTGAATACGTAGGTGTAAAACATTGTGTTACCTGCGGTAATGGAACAGATGCCTTATCTTTAATGATGATGGCATGGGGTGTAGGTGTGGGAGATGCGGTTTTTGTGCCTGATTTTACTTTTTTTGCCACGGGTGAAATAGTATCTTTTGCCGGAGCAACCCCCATCTTTGTTGATGTGAATGCGGACACCTTTAATCTTGATGCCGAAAGCTTGGAAAAAGGCATTCAACTGGTTTTGGCAGAAGGAAAATTAAAGCCCAAAGTAGTTATCCCTGTGGATTTATTTGGTTTGCCCGCAAATTATGATGCAATAAATGTAGTTGCTAAAAAATATAACTTATTGGTATTGGAAGATGGAGCCCAAGGTTTTGGCGGTATGATTGGTGAAAAGCGAGCTTGTAGCTTTGGTGATGCCGCAACTACCTCTTTTTTTCCGGCAAAACCCTTAGGTTGCTATGGTGATGGCGGTGCTGTATTCACCAATGACGATGAAATCTCAGAGCTGTTGGAATCTTACAAGGTTCACGGCAAAGGCTCTTTTAAATATGATAACCTGCGTGTTGGTATAAATTCACGTTTAGATACAATCCAAGCTGCTATTTTACAAGTTAAGTTTCAAGCATTTAAAGATTACGAACTTGGGGATGTAAATAAAGTCGCAAAACTATATACTGAAATGTTACAAGGTGTTGTTAAAACGCCGATAATACCACAAAACTTTTATTCAAGCTGGGCGCAATATACCTTAATTTTGGATAGTAAAGACCAACGAGATTCCTTGGGAAAATTCTTAAAAGCTAATGATATTCCATCCATGGTCTATTACCCCAAACCTATGCACCTGCAACAGGCTTTTGCTGCTTTAGAACAACAAATCCCTTGCCCCATAACAGAAAAACTTTGCAATACCGTATTATCTTTACCAATGCACCCCTACATGGAAAAAAAAGATGTGGAAATAATATGTGGATGCGTAAAGCTGTTTATGAAAAATGGAGAAAAATATAATGTTCAAAAATAAAACCTTATTAATTACCGGGGGCACGGGGTCCTTTGGTAACGCCGTGTTAAATGGTTTTCTTGCCACGGATATTGCGGAAATCCGTATATTTTCCCGTGATGAAAAAAAACAGGATGATATGCGGCATAAGTATGGACAAACTCCATATGGTGATAAAATAAAATATTATATCGGCGATGTTCGTGATTTGCAATCTATTAAAAATGCAATTCATGGTGTGGATTATATGTTTCATGCTGCTGCTTTAAAGCAAGTGCCATCCTGCGAATTTTTCCCTATGGAAGCTGTAAAAACCAATGTTATCGGCACAAATAATGCCCTAATTGCAGCCATTGAAGAAGGGGTTAAAAAGGTAATTTGCCTTTCTACGGATAAGGCGGCCTATCCCGTAAACGCCATGGGAACCTCCAAGGCCATGATGGAAAAAGTCTTTGTGGCAAAATCCCGTACCGTGGATCCCAATAAAACTTTGATTTGCGGAACTCGCTATGGCAACGTTATGTGCTCCCGAGGTTCCGTTATTCCCCTTTTTATCCAACAACTAAAAGCAGGCAAGCCTTTAACCGTTACTGAGCCTACAATGACAAGGTTTATTATGAGTTTGGAAGAAGCCGTTGAGCTGGTTATATTTGCATTTAAAAATGCTAAAGCCGGTGATATTATGGTGCAAAAAGCTCCTGCCTGCACCATTGAAGTTTTGGCTCAAGGGGTAAAAGAGCTTTTCCATTCTCAAGAAGAAATAAAGGTTATCGGCATACGCCACGGTGAAAAAATGTGTGAAACATTACTCACCAATGAGGAGTGTGCCCATGCCATTGATATGGGGGACTTCTACCGAGTTCCCGCCGATAAACGGGATTTAAACTATGAAAAATACTTCACAGATGGGGATTATGAACGCTCGAAATTAACGGAATTTAATTCCAATAATACCAAGATTCTTGATGTAGCAGGGGTTAAGGCTAAACTTTTGTCCCTTCAATATATTAGAGATGAAATAGCTGCTTGGGAGGGTAAATAAATGAAGATATTAATTACCGGAGCCAAGGGCTTTGTGGGCAAAAATCTTATAGCGGAATTGGAAAATATTCAAACAAAAAAAGCTACCAACTATGGCATTTCAGCATCTATGGAACTATATAAATTCGACGTGGATACAGATGAAAACTTACTTGATTCCTACACTTCGGATTGCGATTTTGTATTTCACTTAGCCGGGGTAAACCGTCCTGAAACCACCGATGAATTTATGGCAGGTAATTTTGGATTTACAACTAAGCTCTTAGCATCTTTAAAACGGCACAAAAACCATGCTCCCATCGTTATAAGCTCCTCTACCCAAGCTGGGCTGAATAATGATTATGGTCAATCCAAAAAAGCCGGTGAAGATGCCATATTTGAATATGGTAAAGAAAATGATGTAAAAGTAATGGTTTATCGCCTGCCCAATGTTTTTGGCAAATGGTGTAAACCAAATTACAACTCAGCCGTGGCAACCTTTTGCCATAATATCGCCAATGATTTGCCAATTAAAGTGAATGATCCCAATGTTAATATGCAGTTAGTGTATATTGATGATGTGATTAGAGAGTTTATAGCAGCATTATCAGGCAGTGAGCATTGTGAAAACAATTTTTGCTTTGTACCTACGGTGCATAAAGTAAGACTGGGGGAAATTGCAGATTTGCTCAATTCTTTTAAGGAAAGCAGAGAAAATCTTTCCGTACCCCAAATGGATAATGGTTTTACCAAAGCTTTATACAGCACTTATTTAAGCTATTTACCAAAAGATAAATTTAGCTATCCATTAAAAATGAATGTAGATAACCGTGGCTCTTTTACTGAAATAATTCGCACCGAGGATAGGGGACAGTTCTCTGTAAACATTTCCAAACCCCATATAACCAAGGGCAACCATTGGCATCACACCAAAACCGAAAAATTTGTGGTGGTAAGTGGCAAAGGTTTGATTCAATTTAGAAAAATAGGCACCGCTGAAGTGATTGAATATCACGTTAGCGGCGATAAAATAGAAGTGGTGGATATTCCAACGGGGTACACCCACAATATTATTAACCAAGGCGAAACTGATATGGTGACCTTTATGTGGTGCAATGAGTGCTTTAATTCTCACCAACCTGATACCTATTTTGAGGAGGTATAATTGTGGCAGATAAATTAAAATTAATGACAATCCTGGGCACACGTCCGGAAATTATTCGGCTTTCGGCGGTAATAAAATGTGCCGATAAATATTTCGATCATGTTCTGGTACATACAGGGCAGAATTGGGATTATACATTAAATGAGGTATTTTTTGAAGATTTGGAACTTCGTGAACCCAATTATTATTTAGATAGCGTAGGCAGTAACCTCGGTGAAACCATGGGCAATATAATTGCCAAATCCTATACATTGATTGATGAGGTAAAACCAGATGCGATTTTGCTTTTGGGCGATACCAATTCCGCATTGTCCGCAATTTCCGCTAAGCGATTAAAGGTGCCAATATTTCATATGGAAGCCGGCAATCGCTGTTGGGATTGGAATGTTTCCGAGATGATTAATCGCAAAATAGTGGATCATATTTCCGATATTAATTTGCCTTATACTGAGCATTCCCGTCGCTATCTTTTATCCGAAGGGCTGGATGGCAAAACTATTTTTGTAACAGGTTCACCCATGGCTGAGGTGTTGGGTGACCATAGAGAAAAAATCAACGCCAGCGATATTTTAACTAAACTGGACTTGGAAGAAAAGCGATATATTCTTATTTCCGCTCATCGTGAAGAAAACATTGATAACGAAGAAAATTTTATGGATTTAATGAATTCCATTAACTATATTGCGGAAAAATATCAAATGCCTGTGATATATTCCACCCACCCACGGACCAAGAGCTTTATTGAAAAAAGAGGTTTTAAATTTCACCCTTTAGTACAAAATATGCAGCCCTTTGGCTTTATGGATTATAACAAATTGCAGATGAACAGCTATTGTGTGCTTTCGGATAGTGGAACATTGTCTGAAGAATCCGCTATGCTACATTTTCCCGGAGTGCTAATTCGCACCTCTACCGAACGCCCTGAGGTTTTGGATAAAGGTACTGTGGTTATCGGTGGCATTAAAGGTAAAGATGTTGAACAAGGCTTGGAACTTGCAGTTTCCATGTTCGAAAATAACGAAAAAACAGCCATGCCGGAAGATTATACCGATACCAATGTTTCTGTAAAAGTAGTGAAACTCATCCAAAGCTACGCCAAAATAGTAAACAAAACCGTTTGGCTAAAGGATTAAGATTTCTAATTTACGGGGGAGTTAAATGAAAATATTATTAACCGGTGGTGCCGGCTATATTGGTTCTCATACTGCGGTGGAATTACTATCTTCCGGTTATGAAGTGGTAATTGCCGATGATTTTTCCAATAGCTGCCCCGAAGTATTAAATAGAATAAAAAAAATAACCAATGGAGATTTTGCATTTTATAATATAAATATCTCTGATTCCACTTCTTTAGATTTCCTTTTTAAGAAGGAAAATATTGATGCTATTATCCATTTTGCAGGGTTTAAGGCGGTGGGTGAATCAGTAGAACAGCCTATTAAATATTACCGAAATAATATTGATTCTACTTTGACACTGCTGGAAATCATGGCAAAATATAAGGTAAATAAACTGGTATTCAGCTCATCTGCGGTGGTGTATGGAATTACTGAAAGTGTACCCATAGCTGAGGATATGCCAACTGGCTGTATTAATCCTTATGGCTGGACAAAATGGATGATTGAACAAATATTAAGAGATGCAGTAATAGCCAATACGGGATTATCAGTGGTTTTATTGCGCTATTTTAATCCAATAGGTGCCCATGAAAGTGGATTGATTGGGGAAAGTCCCAAAGGCATACCCAATAATTTGATGCCATATATTTCACAGGTTGCCGCAGGAAAATTAGAAAAATTAAATATTTTTGGTGATAATTACCCCACTAAAGATGGTACCGGCATTCGTGACTATATTCATGTAATGGATTTAGCTGCAGGGCATAAATACGCCATTGAATATTGTAATAATCATACAGGTTGTGATGTTTTTAACCTTGGCACAGGTGTAGGATATAGCGTTTTAGATTTAGTAAATACTTTTCAAAAAGTTAACAACTGCACTATTCCTTATGAAATCACACAGCCCAGAGCAGGTGATATTGGAGAGTGCTATGGCGATGTTTCAAAAGCAAAAACGGTTTTGGGTTGGAGTAGTAAAAAAACACTTGCAGATATGTGCAGAGATTCTTGGCATTGGCAAAAGAATAACCCAAAAGGCTATGAATTTTGAGGAAAGTGTAGTATAATAGCCCTATAAAATTTGTGGTAACCATGTTTAAAAGGAAGTATATGATTAAAAAAATAATTTTGTGGATTTTAACTATCTGTTGTGTGGTGGGTATATTCATGTTTTCGGCACAGCCCGCCCCTCAATCAGGTGGGTTAAGTAAATCTTTCACCAAAGAAATAATGCAAACATTTTCTTTCTATCAGTCCATGGAACGAGAAAAACAAACCGCTTTTATTGAAACCGCAGATGAAGTTGTTCGCAGCTTGGCACATATGTTTGTATTTTTCGTACTGGGTATTTGTGTTTGCGCACTGATAAGTAGCTATGGTTTGAAATATACCTTGCTTTGGTCACTTTTATTCTGTATCCTATATGCGATATTTGATGAATGTCACCAAGGTTTTTTTGTAGATGGTCGTGCTTTTCAGATAATAGATTTATGCAAAGATTGGTTCGGGAGTTTTTTAGGAATTTCCCTTACCGCTACAATTTGCCGAAAACGCTAAATTTATAAAAACATCTTACTTTCCCATATATCACCCAGGAAAATTTTGGCAAAAGAATAAATATTTTATATACTTTTAATATAATAAGGCAAAACTTAAAATACTTAAGCTGAAAATCTATTAAGTAAAAAAACCACTGTATAATAACGTATTTTACCCGCTTACTATTTTATTGTTATACTTAGTCTATATTAAATTTAGGAAACTTGGTGCGTTTTTAGATGTGATACCATGAACTACCTTTGCATATGAACTATTTTATATAAAGAAAGAAAAAAGGATTTCGGAGCAAAAAATGAATAATATACGAAAACCGTTTTAGATATGTTAAATATTTAGGTAATATTTAGAAGCAATGATGCGGCAGTTTCCCTTTGGGAACTGCCGCATCTTTTTGCCTCATACGTGAAAATTTAACTGAAATTTAAGAAATGTTAATGTTAATCTTAATTTACTTTAATATTTAACTGTTAAAATTAAAAGTAGTATAAAGCTATATTTGCGGCGAGGAGGCAAAATTATTGGATATTTTAAGTAAATTAAAACATTACGCACAAACTCAACCACAGAGTATCGCTATGAAAACAGATACTCAAACAATAACTTATCAGGAATTGGATATGGCATCGGACTCGTTAAGTGTTTTTTTAGAAAAACGCTGTGGAAAAAATAAATACCCCATTGCGGTTTATGGCCATAAATCACCTTTTATGCTCATTGCCATGGTGGCTTGTGTAAAATCAGGGCGTGGCTATTGCCCCATAGATATATCGGTGCCCAATAATCGCACCCAAATGATTTTGAAACAACTGGATTCACCTATAATTTTAGCAACTGAAAATCTTAACTGTGACTTTAAAGAAATTATTTCTCTTAACCAAATGAAAAAGATTATTGAAACAACAGAACCAATATCAATAACGGAAAATTGGGTAAAAGGTGAAGATGTTTTTTATATAATATTCACTTCGGGCAGTACGGGTCAACCCAAAGGGGTGGAAATAACTGTAAATTGCCTTAATAATTTTCTTCATTGGTCTTTGGGTTTAGGTACTGCTCCCCAAGAAAAAAGCAAAAAAGTATTTTTAAACCAAGCACCGTTTTCCTTTGATTTATCCGTGATGGATATTTACACATCTTTGGCAGCGGGTGGCACTTTGTGGTCTTTAACAAAAACCGTGCAAAGTGATTATAAATTACTTTTAACCTCTCTAAAAGAATCAAAAATTGCCATTTGGGTATCTACACCATCTTTTGTGGATATTTGCTTAACGGATAAAAGCTTTAACAGTGATTTAATGCCTAATTTGGAACTGTTTTTGTTTTGCGGTGAAACTTTAACCAATGCCACAGCGGAAAAATTGCAACAGCGTTTTCCCTGTGCCAAAATTATGAATACCTATGGCCCCACAGAATCCACTGTGGCAATGACAGAAATATTGATTACCCCTGAGGTTAATGCCAGGGAAAATCCTTTGCCTGTGGGTACGCCCAAAAAAGGAACAACCATAGAAATCAGAAAACCTGATGGCTCCTTGGCTAATGAAGGGGAAAAAGGTGAAATTGTAATAATTGGTGATACGGTGAGCTGTGGCTATTATAAACAGGCTGAAATATCCCAAAAAGTTTTTTTTACCCCCAATCATAACCAAAACCAAATCAGAGGATATCACACCGGGGATAAAGGTTATCTAAAAAATGGTAATCTTTATTATTGCGGCAGAATAGATTTGCAAATCAAACTCCATGGCTATCGTATCGAAATAGAGGATATTGAAAATAACATCAGCAAAATAGCTGATGTTGCCAATGCCATAGTTATTCCCAATGTAAAAAATGGTGCGGTAAAAAGCTTAACAGCTTTTATTGTTTATAAAAAAACTATTGAGGATTCATTTTTAATTTCTCAAAAAATAAAAGAAGAATTAAGAGAATTTTTGCCGGAATATATGATTCCCAAAAAAATTGTATTTTTAGATAGTATGCCATTAACAGATAACGCCAAGGCAAACAGACAATTTTTGGGAGGTCTTTCGTCGTGAGCTTTTATGATGGCTACATATTTTTTGCCTGTTTGATACCAATTTTAATTATAGCTGTAATTATTGGGATTTTAGAAAAGCCTTTAAGGTTTTATTCGCTTTTTGCCTCTTTACTGTTTATTTTTTTGGTTTTTGGTAAAGAACCAATACAGCTTATTTATCTCCTTGCTTTTTATTTATTGGAGCTTGGCATTGTTAAAGGTTATCTGTTTTTACGCACTAAATATGGGAGAAAAGAAAAAACCTATTATTTTTTAGTGTTTTTAGCTATTTTGCCTTTGATACTTTGTAAGATATCACCTTTTTTAAGTGTAAATATTTTTGGATTTTTAGGTATTTCTTATCTCACATTTAGGGCAGTACAAATGGTGATAGAAATTTACGATGGGGTAATCACCGAAGTACCCATTGTGGAATTTACCGGTTTTCTGCTGTTTTTCCCTTCTTTAAGCTCAGGGCCAATAGATCGCAGCCGACGTTTTCATGAAGATTGGCTTACCACCTATAATCGTAAGGATTATTTGAATTTGGTAGGTGATGGGCTTTTTAAAATTTGTTTGGGCTTGGTTTATAAAATAGTTTTAGCGGCTTTATTTTATAAAGCTATGTCTCATTTGGAAGATGGCACCACCATACCTTGGTTAATTGGTTATGCCTACACCTATGGTTTTTACCTGTTTTTTGATTTTGCAGGTTATAGCCTTATGGCTATTGGTACTGCCTATATCTTGGGTGTAAAAACTCCGGATAATTTCAATAAACCGTTTATATCCATAGATATAAAAGATTTTTGGAATCGCTGGCATATCACTTTATCTCACTGGTTTCGTGATTTTATTTTTTCCAGATTTATTATTAAATGCGTAAAAAAGAAATGGTTTAATTCACGGTTGCAACGTGCCTCAGCAGGTTTTATTGTGAATATGTTTATTATGGGTGCTTGGCATGGGCTGGATTTTTCCTATCTGCTTTACGGTTTATACCACGGTGTTTTATTGGCATTAACGGAAATTTATCAAAAAAAATCCAAGTTTTATAAGAAAAACAAGGATAAAAAAATCTATAAAATTGTTTCTTGGTTCATTACACTGCAACTGGTTATGTTTGGCTTCCTAATCTTTTCAGGTAGATTTTTGGCAGTCTTAAAATAAGGAGAAGAAAAAATGCAAGAAGAATTATTGGATATTTTAGCGGATATTTGTGAAGATGATATTGTTAAAGAAAAATTGGATATTGATTTACTTAAAAGTGGTTTATTGGATTCCTTGGGCTTTGCGGAACTTTTAGCGGAAATAGATGCCAATTTTG
Organism: Clostridiales bacterium; assembly: GCA_036644995.1. Classification (GTDB taxonomy): domain Bacteria; phylum Bacillota; class Dehalobacteriia; order UBA7702; family UBA7702; genus Cryptoclostridium. The sequence goes on from JAVXOZ010000003.1 coordinate 91,709, forward strand.
GCATAGTGCTTTCACCCTCAGAAATGAACAGAGATGATTTTTCCACACCCCAAAAAATCATTGAGATTGTAAAATCCAGAGGCTGATATCGTGAAAAAAGTTATTTCATTTGTAATTGCTTTAATGCTGTTTTGCGGCACTGTTTGGGGTATGCACATTTACAGCAGTAAATCCATGGCACTGCACAATAACAGCTTTAGCACTTGGTCCAATGAATCAAAATTTAATTGTAAAGAAGCCATTGTTAATAACCTCAACCCACATTCTTTGGTGGTTTTTGGCTCATCGGAATTTCAACATGGCTCTAAAACACCGTATCATCCCAAAAATATGTTTAAAGGTTTTGAGTTTAACCCCATGTTGATTGGGGCAGGGTATTATCAATGTTTAAGCCATGCCATTACCATGGCATCAATAGCTAAAGATATTCCCAATCAAAAAGCTGTGCTTTTAATTTCCCCCAGTTGGTTTAGAAAAGATGGTGTTAAGGATAAGTTTTTTGCCTCGAGATTTTCACAAAGTAACTATATCGGTATGCTGGAAAATACTGATATTACCCCTAAAACAAAATCCTATATTATCAATAGAACCAAAAAATTATTAAAGGTAGATAAGCCAACCCTTAAGCGTATAAATTCCTATAATAGTGTGCTTTTAGAGGGGAATAGAGATTTTTGGCAGAATGTGGATTATAAAATATCCAGAACTTTTTGGGCAGAAAAAGACCGTCAAGATTTTGCTGCTCAAACAGCATTGGCAGGTTTAAAATCCAATCAAAATAAAAATGTAAAAGATACCCCTATAAATTGGCAAGATTATATGAACCAAGCCCAGGCAGATGGTGAAAAATATAACACCAATCCATTTTATATGGCACCCAAAAGTTACCGATTTATCTCTATGGATATGGATAAAAAGAAGGATATAAACAAAGGTGTAAAAAATGGCTATGCCCACAGTCCTGAATATGGTGATTTAAAGTGCTTTTTGGATGTGTGCAAGGAGCAAAATATAGATATTATGTTGGTTGCTTTGCCTGTTAATGGCTATTGGTTTGATTTTAAGGCTTTTCCCGGCTCTGAGCGTAAGCAATATTATAATAATATTCGCAATATAGCAAAAGAATATAATGCCCCTTTGGTGGATTTATCCAATGAAGAATTTACAAAATACTTTTTTCAGGATGGCGTTCATTTGGGCGGAAAGGGATGGGTTACTGTAAATGAAAAACTTTACGACTTTTATCAAAAAAATTAAAGCCAATAAAATTGCCAATATAATATTGTGGGTTTTAATATTTTATGTGTTGATGATGACTGTTTATCTGTATTTAATGCAGGGTAATTTATCCACCCTGCCGGAATTTGTTTATACACAATTTTAATATGGAGATAATTAAATTAAGGCAGTAATTTTATTGTAAAACTTAAACTATTTGAAATCGGTTTCTAACTCAACTTGAGAACCCATATAAAATACAAGCAGATTTACCAAAAAAGCAGATTTCTCCAAAGAAAATCTGCTGAGGCGGTTGATAAAGTCTGATATTCGGCAAAATACCTTCCCATCCACTGCTTATGTACATCTATGTACACTGCACAGCGGCTGCTCAGGGAGTTTTGCCGAATCTAAGGCTTTCTTAACAGCCTGACATCTTGCCAAAAAACTATATTTTTTGACAATCTGAGCAGATTTCTCCAAAGGAAATCTGCTTTTTGGCTGTGGCGAAATTTTGATAATGGGTAGGAATATATTAACTGTATAGCTACGCAAAAGTGCAAAAAATCTTTATATAGGAAGGTGTATCCAAGTTACCTTATATGTGTTAGAATGGTATCATAATATATTTGCTGATAAATAATGGTAGAGGAATAAAATATGAATATATTATCTGCTATCTCAATTATAATTTACACATCTTTTTTTATAGGAGCAGTCCACGTACTCACTCCTGAAAGAAAAGGTGTTTTAAATGTTTCTGCCAGTGCTGTGCTGATTAGCTTAGGTTGGTGGTCTTTTTGTAATTCCTTTTTTTTCGCAGCAATAACCACGGAACAAGCATGGTTTTGGCATAAGCTTAGTGCCATGGGCTGGTGTGGTTTTGTGGCTTTTACAGCGTATTATTTTGTGGCACTTACAAATTCCAATAAAAAAAATCCCCAGTGGTGGAAACAGGTTTTGTTTTTTGTGCCCATGGTGTTTTTGATATGCGTAAATTTATTTGGTGAAACAACTTCTTTGGCACAAAATATAATTCAGTCCACAAGTGGTTGGGGTTGGACATACCAAAATTCACTTACTTCATTTTGGCTTTGGGTGTATTTACTCTATGTTGCTTTGTATTTTGGCCTTGCTTTTTATCTGTTATACAATTGGTCAAAATCCGCTAAACATAAAATGAAGCGGGAAATGGCAATTTGGTTTATTATATTAGATACTTTAACCATTTTGTGCGGTGTAATAACAGATGTGGTATTGCCTCTTACAAGCCCTATTCTCCCTGCTTTGGCCAGTGTTGCCACGGCATTTTTTGGTATTGGTTATTTCAGTATAATTTATCGCCATGATGTGTTTAATATCAATTTAGTTATTTCTTCCGATGATATTTTGCAAACAAGTAATAATTCTATTTTTGTTATGGATGAAAATAGCGAAATATTAAAGTATAATTATGCCATAGGTAGTTTGTTGGGCTACAATAAAACTGAGCTTATTGGTGGGGATTTTAAAGCTTTGATAGTAGATGAAATTGATTTTACACCACTTTATAAAGGTGAGGATTTAATAAATATTGAAGGAAAACTTCGTTGTAAAAATGGAATTATTAAAGATGTACTACTTTCAGCCTCGGTAGCTAAGGATAAAAAAAATAGTTTTTTGTGCATTATAGTATCCTGTCAAGATGTTTCAAAACAAAAAAATATTCAAGAGGAACTGAAAATTGAACGGGAAAAATATAAAAAACTTGCTCAAGATTATCAACTCCTTGCTTATTACGACCCTTTAACCGGTTTGGCTAATCGCCGCCGTTTCTTTGAAGTCTTAAACGATTTTGAAAATCTTTATCATACAAAACAAGAGGATTTTGCGGTTTTCTTTATGGATTTAGATAATTTCAAACATGCCAACGATGTATACGGTCATAAAGGTGGCGATGAGCTGCTGATAGCAGCGGCAAATAAGCTTAGAAACTGCTTGGAGCAAGGGGACTTTGTGGCAAGATTGGGCGGCGATGAATTTATGATGATTATGCCTTATAAAGAGGATATAGCCATAGAACATAAAATGAAGCAAATAAAAGACGCATTTCATCAGAAAATTTTCTTTTATGGGGCATTTTATGAAATTGGTATATCCGTGGGTTATGGGGTGTTTTCCCAAAGTGGAAATGCAACAAAATTAATGCAAAAAGCAGATGAAGCCATGTATGGAAATAAAAAGAAACCCTTTGATGGTACAGATAAATCCATAGTCAAGGAACTGCTGTGATTTTAGGGATTAATTGGTGTTAAAGTTGTAAATTATCTTTGTTTTATTATTATGTTTATCCGCAAATTTATTTTGCATATATTTTATTCACGGCAGTTTTCTGCACTGAATATTTTTAAAGATGCTTAATTTACATTTTCTTTTTAGCCATAAATGTTTCAAATTCTCCTTTGGGTACAATGTATTGACGACCCACTTTTACGGCATGGAGTTTATCTTTTTTAATTAAATCCATAATAAAAGCGTAGCTGAGAGGTATTTTCCTCATTATTTCTTTGATGGAATATCCTTCCATGCTCCATTTTTCTTGGGATTCCACTAAATAATTTTCCATTTCATCTTTGGCGATGAAATATTTTCTGCCAACCCGATATGCCTGTAATTTGTCCTTATCGATATCACGTTTTACAATGCCATAGCTGGTACCTGATTTTTCTGCAACTTCTTTTAAAGTGAAGTATTCTTTTTCTTCGGGGCTCATATTTCTATCTCCTTTGGTGCTTCCTTATTGTTTTCATTATACGCATTGAGTTACGGTTTTATACATATAATATCAAGATTGTCAAATGAAAAAGGTAATTACCCAAAAAATTTCTGGGTAATTACCTTTAATTTATTTAAAAATATTATTGTTAAGTGCCTGCAATGGTGCAGTATTTAGGCAAGTGCCCATAGTGAGGTATTGTTTAGGTTATATTTATTGCCATCACAGAATTGGTTTTTTGTGAAGAACCCATGGTTGTTCCCACGGTGATAATGGCAAGATCTCCAATTTTTAACCCGTATTTTTCCTTGGCGGTGGCTATGGCATTGGCAATAGTGCTGTCATAGCTGTTGCCGTAATCTTGGGGTAAGGGGTTAACCCCCCAAGTAAGTGCCAAAGCCTTGCAAACTTTTTGGTTGGGTGTGGTTACTATCATGGGTATTCTTGGTCTAAAACGGGCTATTAACCCCGGTGTTGCACCTGAGGATGTGGGTATGATAATGGCCTTTGCCTGCAATTCTTCTGCTAAACATACCGCTGCATAGCCAATGGCTGCGGAAATTGTGGTTTTTGGATTATTAATACGCCTAAATTTTTCATAATCCAATTCCGTTTCGGCGGCGGTGGCAATTTCCCCCATGGTTTTTACTGCTGCTAATGGATATTTCCCCGCTGCTGTTTCTCCTGATAGCATAATGGCATCTGTGCCATCAAAAATAGCATTGGCAATATCCGTTGCTTCGGCTCTGGTGGGGCAGGGGTTTTTGGTCATAGATTCCAGCATTTGGGTGGCGGTGATTACGGGCTTTGCATATTGATTGCAAAGCTTTATCATCTTTTTTTGTACCAAGGGCACTTCATATAAGGGAATTTCCACTCCCAAATCTCCACGGGCTACCATGATGCCATCGGCAACTTTAATAATTTCTTCTAAATTATCAATCCCCGCACGGCTTTCTATTTTCGCAATAACGGGAATATCTTTACCATTTTTAGTTAAAAACTCTTTAATTTCTATAACATGGGCAGCATTGCGAATGAAAGATGCCGCTATAAAATCCACATTATGCTTGATGCCAAAGAGTAAATCTTCTTTATCTTTTTGGGTTAAAGGTGGCAAATCAACTTCTCTCCCCGGTATATTTACACCTTTGCGAGAGGTAATTTCGCCGCTGTTTTCCGCTTGGCAAATAACGGTTTCTCCCTGAATTTCCAAAACCATTAAGGATATGTTGCCATCGTCTATTAAAATGCGATTCCCCAACTCCACATTGTTTTCCATACCTTTATAATTAATGGGTATGGTGTTGTTTTCGCCTTTGGTATCTTGGGCTGTGATAGTATATTTTTCACCGACGGTGATGTTTATTTTAGCGTTAAGGTCACGCACTCTAATTTCCGGCCCCTTGGTATCCAGCATAATTGCCACGGTTTTTCCTGTTATTTGGGCGGCTAAATTTATTCTTCTTATTCTTTCTTGGTGCTCGGGGTGGGAGCCGTGGGAAAAATTTAGCCTTGCAACATTTACTCCTGCTAAAATCATTTCCCTAAGGATTAATTCACTGTCTGAAGCAGGGCCTATGGTGGCTACTATTTTTGTTTTCATAAAATTATCCTCGTGATAAATATGGGGTTTGTGTGAAACTGTTTATAAAAACTTAGGTAAAAAGTTTAATATTTCACAGCTTGTGATATTTTTCTTTGATTTTTTGGTCTACCAAATCAGGTACCATGCCTGAAATATTGCCCCCTAATTTTGCTACATCTTTAATAATGGAGGAGCTGATAAAGGAATATTTTTGCCCTGTCATTAGAAAAACCGTTTCCACATCGGGGTTTAGGTTTTTGTTCATCAAAGCCAGCTGCATTTCATATTCAAAATCTGAAACTGCCCTTAATCCCCGTATAACGGCGTTTGCCTTTTTATCTCGACAATAATTCATTAGTAAACCGGTGAAGCATTCCACTTCCACTTGGGGCATATCTTTAATTACATCTTTAATTATTTCCAATCTTTCCTCGGTGGTAAATAGCACATTTTTGTAATTATCCTCTGCAATGCCTATGATTATTTTGTCAAAAAGATTAGTGGCTCTTTTAATAACGTCAATGTGTCCTTTGGTAATGGGGTCAAATGTTCCGGGATAAATACAAATGCTCATGATTTTTTCCTCAATTCTCCAATATTTTTACAAACACGTTTTCTTTTCCCAATAATTGCTCCATTTTTACTATCATTTCATCTTCAGCGGATACGGTAAAGCCAAAGCGTTTTGCTTTGCCATTGGCTTTGTTGTAACCAAAAGCCGCATGGGGGCCGGGATAACGAGCCAGTATTTTTCTGATTGCCAGTTCTTCATCTTTGCTGTTTTTGCCGGGTAAAAGATTTAGGTACAGGCGTTTTACAATTTGTTTTTCTTGGTGCAATTCCTCATGTACCGTGGGGATAAAATCTATGTTTTCTTTGGTTGGCATATTTTCTTCATAATTTAAAATATCTTCGGGGCATTCCAAAACATTTAAACCTTTTTCATAGGGATTAACATCTTCATTGGAGCATATATTTATTGTGCCGCTATTGGAAAGTACCCCAATATTTCTGGACATTTTAATGGGCAAAACATCATTGGCATTAAAGTTTATTTTGCCATCGTCATTGCGTACAGTGCCACGCATACAGATAATAGCATCTTCATTCAAGTAATTACGCACGGATTCAAAACTACGGGCAAAAACAAAACAGTGCACCTTACCTGTTAAATCTTCAAAGTCAAATTGACCGAAGCGTTGACCGCTTTTATTGCTTTTTATCTTTAGGTGGGTGAGCATACCTGCTATGTATGTTTCTTTTTTATCGGGAAATGATGCTAATTCTCTGATATTGGTAAATTGGTAATCTCGCCAATATCCGGTATAGCCATCGAGAATATGCCCTGTTAAAAACAAACCCAGCATATTTTTTTCCATTTTTAGCATATCTTCTTTGGATAGGGGAGGTAGTTTTGCTACTTCGGGGAATTGTTCATCTTCTTTTTCTTCTTCCAAGCCAAATTCAAAAAGGCTCATCAGCCCTGCGGCATCATCCTTTCTGGATTTTTCCGCTAAGGACATACATTTTTCTGTAATTGCCAATAGCTGGCCACGGTGCATACCCATATTGTCAAATGCTCCACATTGAATTAAACTTTCCAGCATACGGCTGTTTACCGATACTCTTTTGCAAAAGTCCAATAGCGAGGTAAAATCTCCGTTGGCTTCTCTTTCTGCCACAATTACTTCGGATGGTTTTTGTCCTACATTTTTAATGGCGGCAAAACCAAAGCGAATGCTGCCATTTACCGCAGTAAAGTTCATTCTGCTTTCGTTGATATGGGGTGGTAAAACCTTCATTCCCATGCGGCGGCATTCATCGATATAATCTGCAAGTTTATCGGTTTTATCCATTAAGCTGGTGAGTAAAGCAGCGGAGTATTCCGTGGGATAATTTGCCTTTAAATAGGCGGTTTGATAGGCTACCACCGCATAGGCAACGGAGTGGCTTTTATTAAATCCGTATTCGGCAAATTTTTCCATTTGGTCAAATATCTTCGTGGCTATGGCGGCTTTTACCCCGTTTGCTTGGGCACCTTCCACAAAGGTTTTGCGGTAACCTGCAATGATATCTATTTTCTTTTTGCCCATGGCTTTACGCAAATAGTCCGCTTGTGCCATGGTAAAACCTGCCATTTGTTGGGCAATAAGCATAACCTGCTCCTGATAAAGAATAACTCCATATGTTTCTTTGAGCAGGGGTTCTAATATTGGGTGATCGTAAGAAATGGCCATTCTGCCATGTTTTCTTTCGGTAAATTCCTTAACCATGCCACTGCCTATGGGACCCGGGCGATAAAGGGCAACCAATGCGGTAATTTCCGCAATGTTTTCAGGTTGCAGATTGCGCATTACCTGCTGCATACCTTCGCTTTCCATCTGGAATACGCCGTTGCCTTCACCTCGGCTCAGCATAGCATAGGTTTTTTTATCATCTAATGGTATAGTGTTAATATCTAAATCTATATCTTGGCTTGCTTTTATATTTTGCAGTGCATCACGGATTACCGTTAGGTTTCTCAATCCCAAAAGGTCCATTTTCAGCAGACCCATTTCTTCAACGGTATCTTTGGCGTACTGAGTTGCCAATTCTGCCAAAGCATCGCCATCTGCCTTTATTACGGGTAAATAATTGGATATGGTATCCGGTGCAATAACCAGTGCCGCAGCGTGTAAACCGTGGTGTCGTGGCATACCTTCTAATTTTAAGGCACAGTCGATAAGCCTTTTTACAGGTGGTTCGTTATCGTACATATTTTTTAAATCGGAATTTTCTGCCAATGCCTTGGTTATGGTCATCCCTAAATCATCTGGAATTTGTTTTGCCACTCTTTCCACATCTTTATAGGGCATATCAAAGGCACGTCCCACATCTTTAACGGCTAATTTTGCTTTCATTGTGCCAAAAGTGATTATTTGGGCAACTCTGTCGTTGCCATATTTTTGGGCTAAATATTTAAAAACCTCACCTCGGCGTTCAATGCAAAAATCCGTGTCTATATCAGGCATAGATACACGGTCGGGGTTTAAAAATCTTTCAAACAGTAAATTATATTTTAAGGGGTCTATATCGGTTATGCCCAAAGCATAAGCAACAATGCTCCCTGCGGCAGAACCACGGCCGGGACCCACCATGATATTATTATCTTTGGCAAAATTAATCATATCCCAAACAATTAAAAAATAACTGGGAAAATCCATTTTAATAATAACATCCAGCTCATATTCCAAGCGCTCTGTTATTTCCGGGGTTATTTCGCTGTAACGCTTTTCAATGCCTTTATTACACAGCATTTTTAAGTAGCTGATGGCATCATAGCCTTGGGGCACAGGAAAATCAGGGAGGTAGTAGGGTGGTGCAAAGTGAAATTCCACCTCGCATTTATCCGCTATTAATTGGGTGTTTTCAATGGCTTCGGGATAATCTCTGAAAACTTCTTCCATTTCTTCCCCGGTTTTAAAGTAAAACTGGTCTGTGGAAAAACGCATTCTGTTTTCTTCATCCACGGTTTTTCCTGTTTGAATACAAAGGAGCACATCGTGGTAGGCTGCATCTTCTTGGTCTATAAAGTGCACATCGTTTGTGGCTACCAAAGGTATATTAAGTTCTTTGGATAGTGCGGCAATTTCTCTGTTTAAGCCTTTTTCCACAGGTATGCCTTGGTCTTGAATTTCCAAATAGTAATTACCTTCACCAAAAATATCCAAATAATCCAAAGCTATGGCTTTGGCTTTTTCAAAATCGCCATCTAACATACCGCTATCGGGATTGGGGCATAAGGCTTTGGGTATTTCCCCTGCCAAACAAGCAGAAAGGCAAATTAACCCTTCACTATATTCTCTGAGCAGTTCTTTATCCACCCTTGGTTTATAATAAAAGCCCTCATGGGAAGCCTTTGAAACAATGGTGCAAAGGTTTTTATAGCCTGTTTCATTTTTTGCCAACAGAATTAAGTGGTATCTGTTTTTATCTTTAACCGGGTCTTTATCAAAACGTGACCGCATAGCCACATAAACTTCGCAGCCTAAAATTGGTTTAATACCTTGTTTTTTGCATTCTTTGTAAAAGTCAACCACGCCGTACATAACTCCGTGGTCTGTAATGGCGCAGGCAGACATACCTGATGCCTTGGCTTTGGCAACCATATTTTTAATACGGGCAAAACCGTCTAATAAGCTATATTCACTGTGATTGTGTAAATGTACAAAATTACTCATAGGGTAATAATCCTCCAAGTTATATATTACAATATATTTGTATATTTTTCTACAATAAATTCAATAAATATCTTGTCCAAACTAAAAAAGATGTTATGTTATTTCCATGTTTTATTATAGCGGTGGTAAAAAAGTGCTTTTTTATCAAGGTAAATTAATAAAATATGGCTAAAAAGGGGGATTTTCCATTCCGATGTAGAACTTTAATTAGGTTAGGCTATATTTTTTATAGGTTTGATTATTATAAAAGACGGAGTAGTATTATGGCAAATATTTTATTGGGCAAACCGGTTGTGGAGTCTATGTTTTTAAAATTGGCTCAACGGTGTGAAGATTTAAAAAATAATGGTGGTGAAAATCCTCCCAAATTGGGAATGATAAGAGTGGGAAATAAAAGTGATGACCTATATTACGAAAAAACCATCAAAAAATTTGCCGCAGATGTTGGTGTGGAGTGTGAGGTATTTATTTTTCCTTGGGATATAACCAAAGATGAATTATTATTAAGCATAAAATCCATTGGTGAACGTGGGGATATCCACGGCATACTGCCATTTTTACCCTTTCCGTTGCCTGATTATAAATCATGGGAAGCTGAAATAAAAGAATCTATCCCCATGGGAAAAGATGTGGATTGTCTTTCTCCTCAGAGTGTGGCTGCACTATATGTTGGGGAAAATAGTGTTTTTGCCCCTTCTATGCCCCAAGCTGTTATGGAAGTTTTAAAGTTTTATGATATTGCACTCAGTGGTAAATCCGTGGTAATTGTGGGACGTTCGCTATTGGTGGGCAAACCCTTAACCTTTTTAATGCTTAATGAAAATGCCACAGTAACTGTGTGTCACTCTAAAACTGAAAATATGCCTCGGGTGGTACAGGGTGCGGATATAGTAATTGCTTCATTAAATATGCCAAATTTTTTAACCGCTGAATATTTTTGTGAAAATCAAATAGTAATAGATGTAGGTATAAATAAAACAGAAGAAGGTTTTTGTGGTGATGTGGATTGTGCCGCAGTTAAAAAAATTGTGGGTGCTATTTCCCCTGTTCCCGGCGGAATAGGTAATGTTACCACCGCTGTTTTACTGCAAAATGTATTAACCGCATACGAAAAAAACCTGTAAAAATTTAGAAAAAGAGGCGTAATAATTGGCTAAGTATAAATTAAAGCGACACTACGAACCAAAAAAAGATAGCCAAAACCGAGAAGAATATATCTCGGAACGCCAATGGTGGGCAATAGAAAAAGTGGCTGCTTATTTAGAGCATTCACGCCTTAATGATTATATAGCCCTTATAGAAAAACCCGGTCGTTGGATCAGAATAAATTTAATGGGCGGCATTGCCCGTGGCATAGGTATTGCCATTGGTTTTACCCTATTAGGTGCCATTGGCATTATCCTTTTGCAGCAAGTGGTAACTTGGAATTTGCCCGGCATAAGTGATTTTATTGCCCAGATATTGGATATGGTGGAAAAAAGCCGTGGTTTAAAACCTTGAGATGGAGGCATAAGAGGAATATAAATGATATACATTTTAATGATAGTGGGAATTTTGTTTTTAGACCAATTAACCAAATGGCTGATTGTGGCTAATCTTGGTTTAGGGGAATCCATTCCCTTAATTGGTTTTTTTAAATTAACATATGTACAAAATACAGGTGCGGCATTTAGCCTATTTAGTAATGGCACCCTGTTTTTGATAATTTTAACTATGGTTTTTTTAGGTGTTATGGTTTACCTTTGGCATAAACCTTTTATGAAAACCTATAAATTTTCCGTGGCAATTATTATTGGTGGTGCTTTGGGCAATTTTATAGACCGCATATTACATGGTTATGTGGTGGATTTTTTTAATTTTACTTATTTTCCTGTATTCAATATAGCCGATATTGCCTTATGTTGCGGTGTGGGTTTATTGGCATTACAGATAATTTTTGATAAAGAGGGGGAAACCAATGACAACAATGGAAAAAATAAAAATTGAAGATGAAAACAGCGGTCGTTTAGATGTGTTTTTACGCAATAGATTTACGGATATCTCCAGAAGCCGCTTGGCATCTTTAATTAAAGAAGGCATTATTACCGTTAACGCAAAAAAAGTTAAACCCGGCTATGCCTTGGATATAGGGGATGAGATAGATGTTATTATCCCCGAGGATGAACCTTTAAATGTGGTTGCCAATGATATTCCTTTGGATATAGTATATGAGGATCACGATATTGTGGTGGTAAATAAACCCCGTGGCATGGTGGTTCACCCTGCACCGGGCAATGAAGATAATACTTTGGTTAATGCTCTTTTAGCCCACTGTACTGATTTATCGGGTATTAATGGTGTTTTGCGTCCGGGAATTGTCCACCGTATAGATAAAGATACCTCAGGCTTATTATTGGTAGCAAAAAACGATAAAGCCCATGTAAATTTGGCAGCTCAATTAAAGGAGCACTCAATACATAGGGTTTACCAAGGCATTGTCATCGGTGAGGTGGCAGAACCCAAAGGCATTGTGGATTGCCCCATTGGGCGGCACCCTTCGGATAGAAAAAAATATGCGGTTACGGATAAAAATTCTAAAAATGCCGTTACCCATTACAGCGTTTTGGAACGCTTTCCCGGTTATACTTTAATAGAAGCTCAGTTGGAAACAGGACGCACCCACCAAATAAGAGTGCACATGAAATATGTGGGTTATACTCTTTTGGGCGACCCCCTTTATGGCAAAGGCGATAAAAACCCCTTCCATTTTCAAGGACAAGCATTACACGCCGCAGAACTTGGGTTTATCCACCCCACAAATAACCAATATATGGAATTTAAAGTGCCTGTACCTGCCGATATGGAAAATGTTTTAAAAGAATTGCGAAAAAGCCATTGAAATATGAAAAAAGCCATTGAAATATCTAATAACTTGTTATATAATAGACAAAACATATTGATTTTCCTTTAAAAGTGTCCCGTGAGGCACGAAGGTGTGTATGTGATTGGCTTTGCCATACATATGTGATTTTAACATGCCTTGTTCTTTACGGAATGGGGCATTTTTTATTGGAAACAGAAAGGCAAAAAAATGACAAGAGAAAAACAAATAAAATCTGAAGTCATGACGGAAATTGATAACAACCGTGCATTGACCCGTATTGCCCATGAAATTTTGGAAAAAAACGACGGCAGTGAAAATTTGGTATTATTGGGCATTCGCACCCGTGGTGTTTATTTGGCAGAACGTTTAAGAAAAATTATCAGCGAATTTGAAAATCACGATGTAGAAATGGGAATATTGGATATTACCCTTTACCGTGATGATATTGCCGCCATGGGCGCAAACCCCATAGTTCGTGAAAGTCAAGTGCCCTTTGATTTAACAGGTAAAAAGGTTATTTTAATTGACGATGTATTATATACAGGTCGCACCATTAGAGCAGCGTTAGACGCAGTTTTCGATTTGGGGCGGCCTTCTTTTATACGCTTGGCTGTGCTCCTTGACCGAGGACACAGAGAATTACCCATTCGAGCGGATTATGTTGGTAAAAACATTCCCACTTCTCATAATGAAACCGTGGAAGTTCACTTAATGGAAAAAGACAATGAAGATAGTGTTCTTTTAGAAGAATATTTAGATTAATAGCAGGAGGTAGAAAATGGCTTTACCAACCAAAGATTTAATAGACCTTGAGTATTTAACCCCTGAGGAAATTACGGAAATTTTGGATACCGCCAAACCTATGAAAGATGTTTTAAACCGCAAAATTAAAACAGTTCCCGCTTTAAGAGGAAAAACCGTAGCTACCTTGTTTTATGAAAACAGCACCAGAACCAGATTATCCTTTGAATTGGCAGCAAAGTATTTGAGCGCAGGCACTTGCAATATTTCCGCCTCTGCCTCCAGCGTTGCCAAAGGTGAAAGCTTGCAGGATACGGGTAAAACCTTGGATGCCATGGGCACAGATATAATTATCCTGCGTCATAATATGTCAGGTGCACCCAAGCTCTTGGGTGAAGGAGTAAAAGCCAGAGTTATCAATGCAGGGGACGGCACCCATGCCCATCCCACCCAAGCTCTTTTGGATATGTTCACCATCAGAGAGCGAAAAGGCGAAATAAAAGGACAAACCGTTACCATACTTGGGGATATACTCCACAGCCGTGTGGCACGTTCCAATATTTGGGGTTTAACCAAGCTTGGTGCCCATGTTCGTGTTTGCGGACCCCCCACCTTAATACCTAAGGATATTGAAAATATGGGTGTTAAAGTTTATTATGATATAGAGGAAGCCTTGGAAGGCTCCGATGTTATCAATGTTTTGCGTATCCAACTGGAACGCCAGCAAAAAGGTCTTTTCCCTTCCATTGAGGAATATGCCAAATGCTATGCCATGACCGAAGAAAGATTAAAAAAAGCCAAAAGCGACCTTTTGGTGCTGCACCCGGGACCAATGAACAGAACCATCGAGATTCCCACCGCAGTGGCGGATTCTCCCCAGTGCTCCGTGGAGGAACAGGTAACCAACGGTGTAGCTTGCCGCATGGCATTGCTTTATCTCATGTCCGGAGGTGGCGAAGATGAGTAAATATTTATTTAAAGGCGGTCGCATTTTAGACCCCGAAAATTCTTTGGATTTTATCGGCGATATATTGGTGGAAGATGGTTTTATAGCCAATGTTGGTGAAAAAATAAATGTAGATGACAGTGTAAAAATCATAGATGCCACAGGTAAAATAGTAGCTCCGGGCTTGGTGGATATCCATTGCCATTTAAGAGAACCCGGACACGAAAGAAAAGAAACCATAGCCACAGGCACTCGTGCCGCTGCCGCAGGTGGGTTCACAGCAATCCTGCCCATGCCCAATACCAAACCCGTGGCGGATAATCCCGCCGCCATTACCTATGTTAAAGATAGGGCGGAAAAAGAAGGCTTGGTAAAGGTTTATCCCATCGGTGCAATTACCAAAGCCAGTGAAGGTAAAGAATTAGCGGAGATGTCCTTTATGGCAGATGCAGGAGCCGTTGGGTTTTCAGATGATGGTAAACCTGTTTTAAACAGCCGTTTAATGCGGCTTGCCATGGAATATAGTTTGATTTTCGATTTGCCCATTATCGCCCATGAAGAAGATTTGGATTTGGTGGATGAAGGGGATATGAATGAAGGCTATATGTCCACAATATTGGGGCTGAGGGGCATACCCAAAGCCGCAGAAGAAACCATGATAGCCCGTGACATAATATTGGCAAAATTAACAGGGGCACACCTTCATATTGCCCATGTTAGCACCAAATACGGGGTGGAAATGATTAGAGAAGCCAAAGCAAAGGGCATAAAAGTCACTGCTGAGGTTACTCCCCATCATCTCACCTTAACAGATGAAGCGGTGAAAACTTTTAACACCAATACCAAGGTAAATCCGCCTTTAAGAGAGCAGGAAGATGTGGATGCCTTGATAGCAGGTTTAAAAGAAGGGGTTATAGATTGTGTGGCAACAGATCACGCTCCCCATACCATTGAGGATAAAGTGGTGGAATATCACTTTGCTGCTATGGGTATCAGCGGTTTTGAAACTGCCTTGGCTTTATTGTGGACACGCTTAGTGGCAACGGAAAAATTAACAGCCTTAGAATTAATAAATGCCATGAGTAGTGCCCCTGCCCAAATTATGAAATTGCAAAGCGGCTCTTTAGCACCGAGCCAAAGTGCGGATATTATTATCATAGACCCCGATACAGAAAAAGCGGTTTGCAGTAAAAACTTTTACTCAAAAGGCAAAAATACCCCTTATGAAGGGGAAAAATTAAAAGGATGGCCAATTTTGACCATGGTTAATGGTGAAATAGTTATGGAAAATGGCATGATTAAGGAGTGATACAGTGATAGAATCGGGAATTATTTTAAACAACGAAAAAATAGGCAAAGATATTTGGCGCATGGTGATAGAATCCCCAAATATCGCCGCCAAAGCCACAGTGGGGCAATTTGTAAATGTGCGTGTTCATGATAACTTAGAACCGCTTTTACGCCGTCCCATCAGTTTGCATGGTATAGATAAGGATAGAGGCACCATTGCTTTTCTCTACTTAGTGGTGGGCAAAGGCACAGAAATGATGACCAAAATGGAACCTCGCCAAAGTATCAATTTGGTGGGGCCTTTGGGTAAAGGCTTCAGCACGGATTTTCTCGGTGAAAATGCCTTGGTTATCGGTGGGGGGATTGGTTCTGCACCATTATATCCCCTTTTACAAGAATTGAAAAAAAATGGCAAAAAAGCTAAATTAGTGCTGGGAGCGGCTACTGATCAAAGCATAGTAGGGCTTTATCTCTATGAAGAACTTGAAGTTGAGGTGGCAATAGCCACTGAGGATGGCTCTTTGGGAGAACAGGGCTTTGTTACAGCCATTGTAGAAAAAGAATTGGCAAGTGGCAAATACGATTATATTTACACCTGCGGTCCTATTCCCATGCTCAAAGCCATTGAAGAACTCAGTGCTAAATATAAGGTAGCTGGGGAATTATCCACCGAGGCTCATATGGGCTGTGGTTTGGGGATTTGCCTATCCTGTGCCGCCAAGGGTAAGGATGGGAAAAACCGCAAGGTCTGTCAGGATGGGCCTGTATTCAGATTGGGGGAATTGGCATATGAGTAATGTAAAAACAGCCATAAATATGGGTGGCTTAATTATGAAAAATCCTGTTACCACAGGTTCGGGCACATTTGGCTCAGGTTTGGAAATGCAGGATTATGTGGATTTAACCAAGCTGGGTGCTATCACCGTTAAAGGCACTACCTTAGAGCCAAGACCAGGCAATTCCATGCCACGTATTGCGGAAACCCCTGCTGGAATTTTAAATTCCATCGGTTTGGAAAATCCCGGAGTGGATTCTTTTATCCAAAATATTTTACCGAAAATAACGAAATTTAACACCCCCATCATTGTGAATATAGCAGGGAGTACCGTTGAGGAATACGGTAAAATTACGGAAATATTGGATAAAGAAGAAGCTGTTTCGGCTTTGGAAATCAATATTTCCTGCCCCAATGTGAAAAATGGCGGCATGGCTTTTGGCACCAACCCTGAAACTGCCTTTAATGCCATAAATAATGTGCGAAAAAATACCAAAAAACCCATCATCGCTAAATTATCCCCCAATGTAACGGATATTGTGGCAATGGCAAAGGTGGCAAAAGATGCAGGGGCAGATGGACTTTCCCTGATTAATACCTTATTGGGCATGAAAATAGATATTAAAAATAAAAAGCCGTTTTTGGGTAATGTCATGGGTGGACTTTCAGGCCCTGCCATTAAGCCTGTGGCATTACGCATGGTTTACCAAGTTTCCCAAGCGGTGGATTTGCCCATTATCGGACAAGGCGGTATCTGCACTTGGGAAGATGCTGTGGAATTTTTGCTGGCAGGTGCCACTGGGGTATCTGTGGGCACAGGTAATTTCTTAGAACCCGATGCCACCATCAAAGTGGCACAGGGTATTGAACAGTATTTAATGGACAACGGCTTTAATGATGTAAATGATATTATTGGTTTAGCTTGGAAAGGGGCAAAATAATGAAAAATAAAATAATTGTGGCACTGGATGTGCCCACCAAAGAAGCAGCTTTGGAAATAGTGGAAGAATTAGGGGATTCCGTGGGAGCATACAAAATAGGTATGCAGCTTTACAATGTTTGCGGCCCTGCTATTATAGAGGACGTTGCCGCCAGAAACGGCAAAGTTTTTTTGGATTTAAAATTTCATGATATTCCCAATACCGTGGCATCTGCATCCAGAGTAGTTGCGGATTTAGGGGTTTTCATGTTTAATGTACACGCTTGCGGTGGCTATACCATGATGGCAGAAGCCGTTAAAGCCTTGGATGATGAAGCTAAAAAATTAGGGGTGGAAAAGCCATTGCTCATTGCCGTTACGGTCCTCACCAGCATGGGACAGGATGAACTGAAAAACGAAGTAGGGGTTGAACGTGAGATAGGTGCCCAAGTGGTGGCTCTTGCCAAATTGGCAAAAAAAGCAGGTATGGATGGGGTTGTTGCCTCACCTTTGGAAATTAAAATGATTAGAGAAGCCTGCGGTGAAGATTTCATCATTGTTACCCCCGGTATCCGCCCGAGAGATGCAGGAGCAGACGACCAAAAACGCATTAAAACCCCGGGTGAAGCAGTGCAGGACGGTGCGGATTATTTAGTTATCGGTCGCCCCATCACTAAAGCGGAAAATAGACCTGCTGCGGTAAAAGCCATTGTTGCAGATATTGAAGCAAGTGTAAAATAATTAAAAGATTTTAAAGTAAGTGTAAAATATAAAGTGTAATAATTAAAATTTAAGGAGAAAAATCATGGAAAAAAATGAAGTATTAGACATTTTTAAAAAATCAGGAGCATTGTTAGAAGGTCATTTTCTTTTAACCTCAGGTCGCCATTCCGATAAATATATGCAGTGTGCTCAAGTACTCCGCTTTCCCCAATATACCGAAAAACTTTGCAGCGTTATTGCTGAGGAATATAAAGATGCAGGCGTGGAAATAGTGGTTGGCCCTGCTATGGGCGGCATTATCGTAGCTTATGAAGTGGCTCGTCAATTAGGTGTGCCCAACATATTTGCCGAACGTGAAAACGGTAAAATGACTTTAAGAAGAAATTTCTCCATTGAAAAAGGACAAAAAGTTTTAGTGGTTGAAGATGTGGTAACCACCGGTGGCTCTGTGGCTGAGGTTATTGATATCGTTAAAGCCCAAGGTGGCGATGTGGTTGGTGCTGCTGTTTTGGTAGACCGCAGCAACGGCACTGTGGATTTGGGCGTAAAGCTCTGCTCGGTGCTGGCTATGGAAGTTTTAAGTTACGAAGCCCAAGATTGCCCCATGTGTAAAGCAGGGGACGGCGAACCCTACAAACCCGGTAGCCGTAAATAAAATGTTTGGCTTTAATTTTCTTAAAAACTACTTTGTGAAATCCCTTTAATAATTTGTTTTATGAGAAATACTTGGTGTTTATAAAGTGCTTTAACTTTAATATAATCTGTCATAAGATTATAATTTGCCATAAGCTTGCTTTATACCATTAAAATAGCTCCACCGTAAAGTTGATGCGGTGGAGCTATTTTTATATTAAAAACCGACTTTAAACCTTAATGGCTTTGTCGGTGATTTTGTTCTTGGTTCTGTGATACATTTGTACTGAAAACTTTTATTAACAAACGCTATATTTTTTCTATTTAGTGTGCATTATAATTGGCAATTAAATATGGTAAAATCATTTTTTTATTTGGTGTTTTTGCGAGTTTGCAAAATCGGTGTAACCTTTGATGTTTTTACCAAAGTGTGTATTTCCATAGCCGCCAAAGCCAAACCACTGATAATTAAACATAAATAAAAGCTGATGCCACGGCTTAAAACCATGGCGGTGGAGGTTAAACCCATGGCATAAATTCCCCTAAATACTCGCAAAAATATTCCTTCGTTTATCCCCACAGAGCCGGGTAGGGGCACAAAAGCCGTGGCTGTATATACCAAAGCTTGGAGCATGATAATCTCAAAAAAAGTAGCAGTATTTTGACCCAGTGCCAAATATATCATATATGGTACGCTAAATTGGCAAAGAAACTGCAAAAATAAAACAGGAATTACCTTAAGTAGCACCGTTAAATTTGCCTTTATCATTTTTGCACAGCGGTGATATTCTGCTATTTGTTCCGTAAAGCCTTTTATTGCTTTTTCTTTTTTTGTGTCTGACAAAATAGGTAATTTATTAATTATTACTGTAATAAAGCCTAAAATTTTATTGGCAAATTTGGGGGAGAATATGCCAAAAATCAGAAAAGAAAGCACTGCAAAATTAAATACTATGCCAATTAAACCAAGGATTTTTATATAAGTGGGAAATTGTGCAGCGGTGGTGAAAGTCCAAATAATAGCAGCTACCCCAAAGGTTAAAGTTACAACCTGAAAACAAGCCAATTCCAAAAGCAATATCAAAGAGGAATGGGATAGCTCTATATCATCTTTTTTCATGGCGTAAAGCTGCATTGGTTGTCCGCCTGTTGCCGATGGGGTAATGGAGCTGAAGAAAAATCCCGTAAAGGCATATTTTAAAGATTGAAAAAAAGATACCCTATAATCCAAAGTTTTCAGCAAAGTATGGAGATTGATTGCCTCGGAAAGGATAAAAACAAAGCCCAGTACAGAGCCGAGGACTAAATAAAAAGGTGAGGCGGTTTTTATGGCTTTTAATATCGCCCCAAAATCTTGACCTCGCAGCAAAATATACATGGTTAGAGCAACCAGTGCCAAAAATATTACAATATTTAAAATGGTTTTTTTAGCTGAGAGTTCTTTTTTCATAATATTTGTCCAAACTTTTAAAAGTGTAACCTTGTGCCAATAAAGCAGGTATGGCATATTGCAAAGCCCAATAGGTTTTTAAAGGTGAATCCTCGGCACCACGCCCATCATGCAAGCAGATAATAGACCCGGGTTTTGTGCGCTTAAGCAGCTTTTCTTTAATAGTATCCGGGGTGGCTTTTATGGACCAGTCCTCTGCCATCACTTGCCATAAAACCAGCTTTAGTTTATACTTTTTTATAAAATATAAACTACAAAGGTTAAAATCCCCCCAGGGTGGGCGATAATAATGGGGTTTTACACCCAGTTTTTCCATGGTGTTTATAGATGTTTTAAAGTCCTTTTTCATATAGCCATACCCACGCAGTAAGGCATTTTTATGCTCTGATGAGTGCAAGCCAATGGTATGCCCTTCATCTTTTATTCTACTTACTATGTCAGGGTTTTCTTGGGCAAAATTGCTAACCATAAAAAAGCAAGCTTTAATATTGTATTCCTTCAAAAGGCTTAATATCAAAGGGGTATACTCCGCTGTGGGACCATCATCAAAGGTTAAATAAATATTTTTTCTGTTTTGTTTTTTTAAGACTTTACCAAAGTAGATTATTTTTAAAATCCCCGTGGGAATAAGGCTATAACTTAATATAAGCAATATCAAAATGCCTATAATACTTATTATTTTCATTATGATGCCATCTTTCTTAAATAATATTGGTCTATAACATCACTTATTTGATATTTTGCGATGGAGTTTGCCAAATCGTTCATATTATTTTGCATTTTTTTCTGTTCCACTTTATTATTAAGGAGCTGTGCAATTTCTCCAATGGTATCTTTTTGTAGTTTCCAAAAAACCTTGCCTATGTGATTTTCTTCTATAAATAGGGCATTTTGCCGCTCCTGCTCCAAAAAAGGTTCTATAATAACCATAGGGGTTTTACTGTGCAGTGCTTCAAACATGGTTATACCACCGGATTTGGTAATAATTATATCGGCTTTTTGCATATATTCGCTTACTTTATCGGTGAATCCCACTATTTCTAAATCTTTATACTTAGCAGTTAAATGATTAAAAGCCTTTTGGTTATTGCCGGTTATTACTGTTATGTGTAAATTTTCTTCGCTTTGCAGTCCTGTCATTAGTTTATCCATATCCGGTAATAAACCTAAGCCGCCACCCATAATGAGTATATTTTTTTTGTTGATATTATTGGTTCTTGGGTTCAGATTTTTAAACTGTAATTTTACAGGTATACCCGTTACAAATACAAGGTTTTCCCCTACGCCGCTTTTTATTAACTCTGCTTTAATATCATTTGTTGGCACAAAATACATTTCGGTATTGGGGCTTAACCATTCTTTATGGGCGCTTATATCGGTTATGCAGGTTGCCAAAGGTATATTGCAATTTGTCTTTTTTTTGTAGGCAGAAATAAACTGGCTGCATAAAGGTAAGGTGGAAATTATAAGGTTTGGTTGCTCTTTATCTATTAGCATTTGCAGTTTGTTAAATATTTTATTGGGTGGTGCTATTTCCACTTTTGCCTGTTCGGAAAATCTATTAACTAAATTGTATATACTATGACATTTTTCTGCTATAATATTAAAAAGACCATATATATATTTACTGAGATTAGGAAATAAATATTGCGGTAAATCCACTATGTTTATTGCCGCATCTTTGTTGTTAGCTGTTATTTCTTGGGCAATGGCAAGTGCGGCAGCATTGTGCCCCATGCCGAATTTCCCTGTTAATATTAAAATATTCATTCTGCAACCTCCTTGTGTTTACAGATTAAGTTTAACTGATTATAATAACAGAAAACTTTAATTCCCATTAAGATTTCTTAAACTTAGATTAAAATTGCCTACATAAATAAAATGTAGAATAAAAATATGTAATAACAAAAAAAGGCAGTAACAGCAAAATTGGGCATTTGGCTTTATAAATTAAATATTTAATTTATGATTATGAAGGGAAAATGTGAAAAATGAAAATTTTAATAGCCGAAGATAATGAAGAAATAGCCAATTTAGTGCGTATGTTTTTGCAAAAAGAAGGCTATGAAGTTATTTGTGTGGGTGATGGAATGGCAGCCTTGGATTATCTATTGGAAAAAAGTGTGGATTTGTGCATTTTTGATATAATGATGCCAAAAATGGACGGTTTTACCTTAATTCAAAAAGTTCGTGATTTCTCCACAGTGCCAATTTTGGTTTTAACTGCTAAAAATATGGAGCAAGATAAAATTTTGGGTTTAGATTTAGGTGCAGATGATTATATTGCCAAGCCTTTTTCATCTTTGGAATTGGTTTCCAGAGTAAAGGCACATTTAAGGCGAAATTATTTGATGAACGCATCGGAAAATATATTACAATACGGTGATTTGCAAATTGATAAAGAAAAGTGCACTGTTAAAAAAAATGGTGTGGATTGCGGCTTAACCGCCATGGAATATAAGCTGCTTTTGAAGATGCTATCTTCTCCGGAGCGGGTTTTTACTAAATCTCAATTATATGAAGGTATTTGCGGTAATTATTTAGATGGTGATGAAAACACCATTGCAGTACATATCAGCAGATTGCGTGATAAAATAGAAAACGATGCCAAGGAACCAAAATATATTAAAACAATCAGAGGGCTGGGATATAAAATTGAAAAAAAATAAAAAAACAGTCAGCTTTAGAAGGCTAATTGCTTTTCGATTATGTGCATATGTTTTAATTGCCGCTTGTGCCATTTTCGTTTGGGATTGCCTTTGGGGCTACATCTATTCGGAACATCGTTATAAAGTGGAAATGGCATATAATTTTGCAATTGATTTTAATGAATACGAAACTATTCCCGAGGACTATTTAAAAAGTAATGGTGCGGGGATTGAGGTTTTGGATGATGAATTAAAAATAGTGGAGTCCAAAGGGGTGGGGGTAAAAACCGATTACCAATATACTCCTGTGGAATTAGCGGAATTGTTACTGAATGACGACCCTAAAATTCATGTATCCAGTGAAAAAGTAACCAATGCCCAAGGAGCTGCCTACACCATTGTGCTGCACCAAAATATTTTAGTGGGCACATTGGAAAAGTTGCAAAAAATGGCGTATTTTTATGCCGCAGTATTTCTTTTTGGCTGTGGGATAATTTTGCTTATTATTTTGTTCATTTTTGTAAAATCCATTTATAAGCCCATTCACAATAATTTAACATTTATTAAAACCAGCATTGCCAAAACACCTTACGATAAATCCAAAGCCGATGTATCAAAAGCCACTCTCACAGAGGCAAAGGATGTAATAGAAGCCTATAATTCCATGATTGACGAGATGGAAACAATACGCAAGGATAAAGATGTATTGGTAGCTCAAAGCAATCGCCTTATTTCCAATCTTTCCCACGATTTAAAATCTCCCATTACCACATTAAAAGGCTATTCCGAGGTGCTGATGAAGGAAAATATCAGCCCTGAGGAACAAAAAAAGTATTTGGGTTATATTAACACAAATACTTCGGCTTTAGGTAGTATGGTAGACCTTTTATTTGAACAGGTAAAATTTCAATGTGAGGATTATTCCCTTAATTTGGAAAATAGAGATATGAATAGCTTTTTACGGGATATTGCCGCCAATTATTATATGCTTTTTGATCAAAGAGGTTTTAACGTCAATGTGAATATTATGGAAGAACCTTATTTTATGGATTTCGATGCGGTTAATATGCGCCGAGTCTTTGCCAATCTTTTGGAAAATTGCCTCAGCCATAATTTCGAAGCTACAGATGTGGAAATAGCCACAGCTATGGAGTGGGGCTATTATGTAATATATATTAAAGATAACGGTGTGGGGATTCCCCAAAATGACCGTGAAACCGTATTTGAGCCGTTTTACCAAGGTGATTTATCCCGTACCAAGCAGCATAGCGGCTTGGGGCTTTATGTGGCCAGACAAATCATCGAAAAACACAATGGCACCATTAAGCTATTTCAAGAAGAAAATTATAAAGTGGTGTTTAAAATATTTTTCAAAATTGCGGAACAAAATTAAACTATTTTTGAAAAAAAGTGCACATGAACTAAAATTTCAGTAAAGCAATTTTAGTGAAGCAATTTCAGTAAAGCAATTTCAGTAAAACAAAAAGTATATTTACATAAAATCTAAGTTACAGTAAAAATCAAAAGACAAATTGCACCAAAATCATATAAAGTACCGTGCCACCGGCAATGCTGATAAGGTTATTTTTCTTCCACAGATGTACCAAAATCACAGCGCCAACCGCAATTAATTCAGGTATTCCATATGGGTATGCCAAAACCTTGGTATTTTGCAAACAATATACCACCAATAGAGCAATGATGGCATAGGGTAGCACTTTACCTAAGTATAAAATATAATTTGGTGTCCTTTTACCCGGGGGAAACACGGCAAAAGGTATTACTCTGGTTATTAAAATAGCCGAGGCTGCCACTAAAACAAAAAGCAGCATTTCCATATTGTTTAGCATGATATGTCTGTTTCCTTTTTATTTTCAATTTTTTTGCGGCACAGTGTTAAGGAAATCATAATAATTAGTAAAGCAGGGATTAAAAAATTGTTTGCTCCAAAAATCAAAAGGCAGATAAAAGCTGTGCTTACCCCTATAATAGCAGGTAAATGAGTGGTGGCTTCATGCCATTGGTCTATGGCAATTACGGTAAAAAGTGCCGTCATCACAAAATCTATACCTGTGGTGTTGATGCTTATTAAAGAGCCAACCAACCCACCTAAAGTGCAGCCAATTATCCAATAACTATGGTTTAAAACAGCAATGAGAAAGCGAAATTTATTGGGGTTTATCCCTTGGGGTGGTACTGCCGAGGATAAAAGGGCATAGGTTTCATCTGTTAAGCCAAAGATAATGTAAAATTTTTGCCACCCCATATCCTTAACCTTTTCCAAAAGTGAAAGTCCGTAAAAAATGTGTCTGGCATTTACCATAAGTTCCATTATAAACACCTGTATAAGGCTATATCCGGGCAATAACATATTAATGGCAACAAATTGACCTGTGCCTGCAAACATTGTTAAAGCCATAAAAAAAGCCCAGCCAAAGGAATAACCCTTACTGGTTAATAATATACCAAAAGCGATACCCATAAAAATATACCCGAAAAAAACAGGTATGGTATGGGGTATCGCAGCTTTTAATATTTTATTGTGTTTTGATGGTGTTTCCACAGAAAATCCTCCGCTTTTTTAAGGTAACTAAAATATTATAACAACTTTTTTTGTAAACCGCAACGATTTTTACAAAAAAGCACTTTTCAAAGGAAAATTAGTGTGCTATAATAAAAATATAAATATAACTTAATAATAGGGGAGCTTGATTCATCAGGCTGAGAGGGAGCAAAATGTAGCTTCGACCCTTATACCTGATGTGGATAATGCCACCGTAGGAACGTGTTCTGAGGTATGCCATATTAGGTGTACCTTTTTTATTTTGGGAAGGACACGATATGAAAAAAGAAAACTCTGTAAGTCACGGTCTGCTCTGGTTTGGGGCAGCTATTTCACTGGCGGAAATTATGACAGGAACGCTATTTGCCCCTATGGGGTGGGGTAAAGGGCTTCTTGCCATCGCTTTAGGGCACATTATAGGTTGTGCTTTACTTTATTTCTCAGGGCTTATTGGTGCTCAAATGGGTTTGCCTGCGGTTAAATCCAGCCGCTTGGCTTTTGGCAAATATGGCTCCTACGGCTTTTCCTTATTTAATATTGTCCAACTTTTGGGTTGGACAGCCATTATGATAATGGGTGGCAGTGCTGTTTTGCATCAAACCATGTCTATTTTAACGGGGTATGAAAATCCCGCTTTGTGGACTATCCTCATTGGTGCTTTAATTGCTCTTTGGATAGCCGTGGGGCTTAAAAACGTCAGCAAATTCAATGTGGTGGCGGTGGGTGGTTTATTTTTACTCACCATAGTGTTAAGCTTTGTGGTTTTTGGCGGCGAAGCAAAGGCGGTTAGTGGTTCACTGAGCTTTGGTGCGGCGGTGGAATTAAGCATTGCCATGCCATTATCTTGGTTGCCCTTAATCAGCGATTACACCAGACACAGCAAAAATCCGAAAAAAACAGCGGCGGTTAGTGCCCTTACCTATTTTGTTGGCAGTGTTTGGATGTATGTTATCGGAATGGGGCTGGCTATCTATGCAGGTGGCGGCGATATTGGCATAGTTTTGGCAAGTGTGGGCTTAGGTGTTGTGGGGCTTTTTATAGCCTTATTTTCCACTGTTACCACCACTTTTTTAGATGCTTATTCTGCTGGGGTTTCCTTTGGTAATCTCACCAATGGCAAAGGGGAAAAAGCCTTTGCTCTGGGAGTTTGTGCCGTGGCAACTGTTTTGGCTTTGTTTTTCCCCATGGATAAATATGAAAGTTTTCTTTACCTCATAGGTTCGTTCTTTGTGCCTATGGTAACGCTGCTGTTGATGGAATATTTTGTTTATGGTGAACGCAGCATTGATAAAGCCTTTCGCTGGGATAATGCTATCCTTTGGGTAGTGGGTTTTGTGCTATATCGTGTATTTTTATCAGTTGATACCATTATAGGCAGCACCATTCCGGTTATGATAATATTGGCATTGATATCATTGGTGGTTCATAAAATATTAAGGAGGAAATAGTATGTTTTTTAATATTCTAACTAATGTAAGAAAAAAAATACCTTTAACCCATTGCATTACCAATTACGTAACGGTAAATTCCTGTGCCAATGCAATATTGGCTGTGGGTGGTGCTCCCATTATGGCAGATGATATTGAAGAAGTTGCGGAAATTACAGCTATGAGCAATGCTCTGGTTTTAAACATAGGCACTTTAAATAAGCGTACTGTGCAATCCATGGTAAAAGCAGGTATAGCTGCTAATGAAAAAGGTATCCCTGTGATTTTGGATCCCGTGGGTGTGGGGGCATCTAATTTACGAAACAGTGCCACCGCAGAACTTATAAATAAGGTAAAATTTGCAGCTATCCGAGGTAATATTTCTGAAATTAAAAATATATATGATGGCAGCGCCAAGGCACATGGTGTGGATGTGGATATTTCAGATAGTAATATTGAGCCACAGCAGCTATGTGAGTATGCAAAGGTGTTGAGCTTACGCACAGGTGCGGTTATAGCCATAACCGGTGCCACAGATGTTATTGCCCAAAGTGAAAAAGCAGCTTTGCTAAAAAACGGAAATCCCATGCTTTCAAATGTTACCGGCAGTGGTTGTATGCTTTCGGCAATTACCGGTGCTTTTTTGGGTGCAAACCCCAATAATTGTTGGGAAGCCACTGTTTCCGCCACAGCTTTAATGGGTATTGCCGGGGAAATAGCCCAAAGTAAAACCGTAAAAAATGGTGTTGGCATCGGCAGTTTTAATGTGTATCTAATGGATGCTCTGAGCCAGATTGATGAGGCAAAAATGAAAGAGGCGATTAAAATTGAAATTATCTAAAGCAGATATGTTGTTATATGCCGTAACGGACAGAACATGGTTAAATGGTAAAACCTTAGCCGCAACAGTAGAGGAAATTCTTAAAAGCGGTATCACTTTTTTGCAATTACGTGAAAAAGAATTGGATTACGATGATTTTTTGACCGAGGCACTGGCAATAGGAGCTTTAGCAAAAAAATATAATGTGCCGTTTGTGATAAATGATGATGTAAAAATAGCCATGGCAGCCAATACAGATGGTGTTCATGTAGGTCAGGATGATGGCAATGTGGCGGTTCTTCGCAAGGAAATAGGTGATAAAATACTGGGAGTTTCCGTGCATACCGTAGAACAAGCCTTAAAAGCACAGGAAGAAGGTGCGGATTATTTAGGGGTTGGTGCCATGTTTGCCACGGATACAAAAACCGATGCTACTGTGGTATCTAAAGATACTTTAAAAGCTATTGGTAATGCTGTGGATATCCCTGTGGTAATTATCGGCGGTGTTAATAAAGATACTATTCCTCAATTTAAAAATTGCGGTGCCCATGGTGCTGCGGTGGTTTCCGCTATATTTGCCCAAAAAAATCCCGTTGCAGCAACCAAGGAATTGGTAAAATTATGCAGTGAGGTGTTCTAAATGTTTAAAGTTTTAACAATAGCAGGTTCAGATTGCAGTGGCGGTGCAGGTATTCAGGCGGATTTGAAAACAATGGCAGCTCATGGTGTTTATGGTATGAGTGCCATAACTGCTTTAACAGCTCAAAATACTTTAGGGGTATCGGGAATTTTGGAGTGTACCCCTGAATTTTTAGGTGAGCAATTAGATAATATATTTACGGATATTTATCCCGATGCGGTAAAAATAGGCATGGTGGCAAGTGAGGGGCTAATTAAAGTTATTGGGGAAAAACTTAAAGAATATCATGCCAAAAATATAGTGGTAGACCCTGTTATGGTGGCAACCAGTGGCAGTGCTCTCATGGCTAAATCTGCATCTAAATTATTAAAAGATGTGCTGATACCCTGCGCCGATGTGATAACCCCAAATATTGCCGAAGCAGAAGCACTAAGCGGTAAAAAAATTGCCAATGCAGATGATATGATAGCCGCCGCCGTGGCAATTTCACATTATTATAAGGGCTATATTTTAATAAAAGGTGGACACTGTAAAGATAATGCCGATGATTTACTTTGGCATAAGGGTGAAGCCCACTGGGTGCGTGGTAGCCGTATAGATAATGAAAATACCCATGGTACAGGTTGTACTTTATCTTCAGCCATTGCCTGTGAATTGGCAGGGGGTAAGGATATGTTAAATGCTGTTATCTCTGCCAAGGCTTATATTAATGCCGCCTTGGAATTTGGCTTAGATTTAGGCAAGGGTAGGGGCCCTCTAAATCATAACGTACCATGGGTGGTTTCCTAATTAAATTTATGGGGTAATCTCACCAAAAGCATTCAGGCTGTTGATAAAATCTGATATTCGGTAAAATCCCTTCCCACCCACTGCTTATGTACATTTAGATACACTGCACAGCGGCTGCTCAGGGAGTTTTATCGCTTTCTTAACAGCCTGACATCTTGCCAAACAACTATGTTTTTTGACAATCTGAGCATTTTATGTATTAGTGACATTTTATGGAATTTTTACGTTGATGTGGGTAAATAAATGTGTTAAAATATATGTGTTGAAAATAAAATGATAATAGGAGGTTTAAATGAAAACATTGAAAAGGAAAATACCTTTAATTGTGGCAACACTTATATTTTTATTTGCGTTTTGCTCCACAGGTGCTTTGGCAAGTGAGGATACCTATACGTATCGCACCACGGAAAATTCTGCAATAATATCCCAGTATTTTAGCGAAAAAGAAGAAGTGATTATTCCCAATACCATAGATTCATTACCCGTTACCACCATTGACCGGGGTGCTTTTAATAAGTGTAAAAATTTAATAAAGGTTACTTTGCCCAATACTGTTAAAAACCTGCCCAATGGCTTATTTAGCAAAAATACCATAATATATAGCCATAAAAGTGCATATTTAGAGGATTACGCCAAGGCTAATAATCTAATATTTAAGGTTAAATCACCTGTTATTTTATCGGTGGATTTAAGCGGTTTTCCCGATGTTCCCACTAATGAATGGTATACATCCTATGTAAATGATTTAATACAACAGGGGCTTGTTAAAGGATATGAAAACGGTTTGTTTTTACCCCAAAATAATATCACCAGAGGTGAATTTGTAAAAATATTGGCAGAGGCATCAAAGGAAGATTTAACTTTATTTAAAGGACAATCTGTTTTTACCGATGTGCCAAAAAATAGTTGGTATGCTCATTATATTATGTGGGCATATTCCCGTGGCATTGTAACAGGTAACGGTGACCAAACTTTTAGCCCTGAAAATAATATCAGTCGCCAAGAGATGATGGTAATTCAGCAGCGTTATGCTACATATATTTCCAAAATTACTTTGCCTGCCATGGTTTCACAGATGGTGTTTTCAGATGATGCCCAAATAGCAACTTGGGCAAGAGATGCAGTAAAATCCTTGCAAATAGCAGGTATTGTTAATGGCAGTGATAATAATAAATTGGCTCCTACTGCGTTTTCCACCCGTGCAGAGGCAACAAAGGTTGTTAGTTCCTTCCTTGCTTTATTAAAGGCGGATAATTCTACCAAGGAAATAAAAGGTTTTACCTATATTCCCAATGAAAAAACCTATTGGCAGGATGGAAAATTAATGGAATCAGCCATTGTTCCTACTCTTAATAACGGTAAATTAGTAATTCCTTTCACCGGTTATTGCCAATATAAAAATGCAGCCTTGGTAAAGGAAGAAGGGGGTAAAATTACAGTTAATTTATCTAATGGTAGTTGGATAACTATGCAAAATGGATCTGCAAATATACAAAACTCACAAAATCAAAGTATTACATTATCTGCTCCTGTAACCATTGCAGGGGATGAAGTAATTGTGGATATTACAAGTATTGCCCCTTTATTTGGTGATGTTGTCCAAATTTCCACGGATGGCTCAGGTGTTTTTGTTTATCCTCAAAATCGCAATATAGATGAAAAAAATTGGTTGCAGGGCTATCGCAGTTTACAGGCGATTGCTGCTGCAAAAGTTGATTTTTATACCTCAACTTACGGTAAAAGCGGCAAAAATCAAGATTTATCCTACTCTGTAATAACACCCTCAAACTACACCAAAACTATTATGTTGGTTTTTGAGCAGCATGGCTTTGAAGATGACTACGATAAAGATGGGCAGGTTTTGGTAAACTCTGCAAACACTATTACAGAGTGGTTTAAAAATGCCGATGTAGAATCCTTTAATGGTGCCAGATTAGTTATTGTTGCCTCGGCAAATCCTGATGGACTTAGCTATGGGTACACCAATAATGGCCCTGGGCGTTGCACTGTGGTGGGTGGTGTGGATATGAACCGAGATTGGCCAACCAGCACCTATCAGAGTAGTACCACCCCACGTAATTACACCTTAAGCCCCTTATCCTGTAATGAAACAAAAAGCCTAAAAGATTTAATAACTACCATGAGTCCTAATGTTTTGTTGGATTGCCACGGCTGGCTCAATGGCACTTACGGCGATAAAAGAATAGCAGATATCTTTAAAAAAGAAATGGGTTTACCTTATAAAACGTTGTTTTCCACAAGCAGCAGCCTTAGTGCCACCAATGTAACATACCTTTCCGATGCGGAAATAGAGGATGCCTATATTTCGGGTCTTGTGGGTTTTAAAGGTTACTTGGCAGGCTACGGTTTTGAGCAAAATATAACTTCTGCCTTGGTGGAATTTACCGCACCCGATGTGTTGGATAACAATAAATTAGCAAATGCTATTAAGTCCATAGCTAAAACTTTCTAAGTAAAACTTACTACAATATAAATAACAGGGTAACCCCAAGCTAAAATGTCTTATGTATTGATATACATTCTATGGCTTTAGCTTGGCTGGTTACCCTGTTTTAATTTATACAAAAAATTTGAATTACGGGATAATTGCAGATAGTTTTAAACGTAAAATAAATTACACATAATGTGATATTTGCGTAATATACTGCTTATAATTAACCCCTATTTACGGTTTTACAAAAATAAACTACCAATAATGGGCGTAATGTAAGATTCTATTATAGCTGCCAACAAGGTTCCGGGAATAATAATCATTATATATGTGCGTAAAATATTACCAAGGGCTGTTTTTAGTGATGATTCACCAATGATTTTTTTACTCACAGATAGGCAAAGGTAAAATCCCAAAGCGCAGGAAAGCCAAATCATAGGCAATTCAATTATGCCATGAGGCATGATATGGGCAATAATAGCCAAAAAACTCATTTTTTCCAAGCCTAAAAAGGTCGCAACACTAATTATTGCACCATTGGTTATTAAAGTAAAAGCAGGCAAAAATATAAAGGGCAATATCCCCATAATAATCATCAATGTCAGTGCTTGAATATTATTGGCAGCAATGAAAATAAAAAGCTCACTATTGGTTTGGGCACCTGTTATATCCCCTAATGCCTGATATATAAAATCTTTGCCCAAATCTATTAATTCAGGGTTAATTAAGCCTAATATAGCGGCCATAGTAATGGAGCCAAAAAAAATAGCGATGGTTATAATTAATGTTAATTTTAGATTTTTTAAAAATTCCACTTCTTGATGCCATTGGTTTTTAATATAGCTTTCCTTGGTTAAGGCTTGTTCTTTTTCTTCTGATGTTTCTATTTTTCTCAACCTCTTTCGTTTTGTGAATATTGGCTGTTTTGCACGTACTTTATGGCGGTATCCTTGTTAAATGGCTCTATAAGCATATCCTTTGCACCTTGTTCTATGTATGGTAAGCCATTGGTTATGTTATCGGTAATCACAATAACTTTAATGTGCCTATAATTAGGATTATTGGTTATTGCCGCCAATATTTCATCGCTGTTAATTTGTGCATATATTGTATTAATTACGGCAAGGATAATTTTATTATAGTATTTTTCCAATATGTCCATAGATTGTATAAATCCATCGGCATTTAACAAATAATAATCATCACTGAAGGCATTGGTTAATATTTTAATGTTTTCAGGGTTATTTTCCGCAATTAACATCACCGGTTTGTTGCTTTCATATATTGCGGTATCCCTTTCAGAATATATCACATATTGGTTTTTACCTTTGGCTTTACCTTGGTAAAGAGCCTTATCTGCCCTGCGGAACATCTCGTCAAAATCAAATAAATTAGCTTCGTTAATAGCTATACCTATGCTGCAAGTGGTGGTAAACATAATATTATCACAGGTAACAGCTTTAATTTGTTTTTCTATACCCAAAGCTTTTGTTTCTATTATACTTCTATTAGCGGTATTTTTCATCAATGCTAAAAATTCATCTCCACCTATGCGTCCAACTATATCTTCTTCTCTGAAGATGGAGCGTAAATTTTTACCCATTTCATGTAAAACCTTATCACCCATTTTATGCCCCATGGTATCATTTATGCTTTTAAAATTATCTATATCAATAATAAATAAAACACAGTTTTTATTTATGCCGTTTCCTGCTAAATATGAGGTACAAAGATATTCAGCCGTGGCTTTATTGGATAGTTCTGTCAGTTCATCTGTGGCACAAATAAGTTTTAGTGTCATTCTGGATTCACTGTCCCTAAACCGTAAATCTGTGATAACAGCAGCCACAATAATGGAAAGCAGCCAAGCGGTAATAGACGCAAAATAATCGTAAGAGGTAGCTTCAGCTGTTTTTAGCAACAATGATAAAACGAGAAACACAAACTCAAAAATTGTAATTACACCTAAGCTTTTCCATATGGGTAAAATAAAAATAGCAGGTAAAATAATTATAAAAATGGAAAAAAACACCGCAGGATGGTCGGGATATGGAAAAATACTGATAATAGTAATAAAGCAAAGTAAGGATATTGAAAAGCATAAGCAGGCATTTTGTGTAGTTTGGTATTTATGATGTGGCTTTTTGGCATAATAAAGGGAAAAAACCAAAAAAACCAAATGTACTATCATAAAAATACTATAAATTATAATAAGCATGGGGGAGTCAAAAATGGTTAAAATCGTCAAAAAATAAATGCCCAGCATTATTATGGTTATAACGCTCAAATGTTTTAATAGTAAAACATTGGCAAGGGTAATTTCTTCTTGGCATTGGGAAAAGTATATTTCATTATTGTTTTTGTAACGATGTATAAAACTGATAAATCTCTTAAACATACTTATATTTATCCCACTTTCAGCTAATAATATTAATTTTAGCATAGTTATTTAGGGATAACAAGTTTCCCCAATCTCAAAATAAGTAATTTTGTTATAGAGTTGGGGAAAAAGTGTGCAAAACTGTATTTATGACATTATGGAAGTATTTACCCAAAAATTATCTGCAATTCTTATTTTGCTGTGGCTTGAAACTTGGAGTTTTCTATGATAAAATATAGATGAAGCTAAATGTGATTATAAACAATTCTTATTAAACCACCTAATTTACGGGGATGTACTGGTTTTCGACGGGGGAAGGATTGGCATTGTAAGCGAGTCGGTGTTCCATATGACCGCAAAACTGTGGAAAAACAATAAATGATAAACAAGAATTAGCTTTAGCTGCTTAATTGCAGCCTAACCTCACCCGTTCTGTTCCTGCGATGAGCGGTGTGGGGTCATTGAGTCAGGATACCCTTTTTTCTATTCTCGGCGATTAAAGGGGAAATTCATCGAGATGGTTCCATTATACTTTGTTTGTGTAGTATAGTGAAATAAGATTGAACACAAGCTGCACTCGGAGAAAGCAATGTAGGTTCTCTTTCGGACAGGGGTTCAACTCCCCTCATCTCCACCATAACAAAAACGCTGTACAATAGTCTTTAATGGCTTTGTACAGCGTTTTTATTATACTAAGATGTTAAATATATAACACTTAAGGTTGATAAAACAACATAAATTATAGTATTTTAGCCCTAATCTGCACATATATCTGCACACGTAAGGGTAAAAAAATAGTCGTCTATTTTATTGTTAACTATGGATTCTTCATCCTTAAATGTTTGTTGGTAAATATCTTTCATTATTCTTTCTGTAGCCCAGCCTCCCCTTTTCATTGCGTATTTATCAGGTACCCCAAGCATTAGCATAATAGAGGCATTTACATGGCGTAAATCGTGGAAACGGCAATGATTTATATTGTTATTTTTTAATATCCTATAAAATTGGTTAGTTATTTTTGATGCGGTATAAGGCACTACATAATCGTTTTTATGAGGTTGTTTTTTTATTAGGTTATAAATATATGGGGGTATGGCAATGTTGCGGGTAGAATTTGTTGTTTTTGGTGTTTTGCTAACCGGTTTACCTTTAACATCCACAATAGCCTCGTTTATTTTAATTTCATTCTCCGTAACGTCACACCATTTTAAACCTCGTACTTCGCTGATTCTCAACCCACACCAAGCGGCTAAGATTATAGCCAATTCAATTTCGGTGTCTTTGGTCGCCATAAAAATATCTTTTAATTGGTTAACAGATGGAGTGGCATATTCAACCTTAACTTTTTGAGCCATGGTAATGTCATAATTAATTTTAGTTGCCGCCCGAAAAAGCCCATAGATGTTACGTACGGATTTGGGAGATAGGTTTTTGCTTAAGCCATTTATCCATTTTTGTACTTTGTTTTCGTTAAGATTACCCATTCTGACATCTTTAATCTCGGTAAAATTATTATCAAGCATTCTGGTATACCCCGCCACAGTTGAGGGAGAAAGAATGGCACTGCGTAATGATATATAGGTTTCTACAACCTCGTATACTGTTATGTTATCTGGGTTTTTCTTTTGTTTTTGCTCGTATTCCCATTGTGCAGCTTCCCACTTTAACTCTCGTTTATTGTAGCCTGTAAAATTTTTACGTACGTGGTTAACACAACATTGTATTCGGTATGCCCCGCTGGGCAGTTGCTGTATTTTTGCCATACTTGCATTCCTCCTATTAATGTATTATAATAAAAGGACAGAGTTGTCCCTTTATTGCTTAAGTGTGTCATTCTGTATGTAAGACCTCTTCGGTTACCGCCGAGGGGTCTTTTTATTATTTAGAAATATAGTTTGAGGAGAATGAAACAATGAAACTTATTCCCCTACGTATCTTTTACCGACAGCCCTAATTTCGTTTTTGAAATTATTTATTTCATCGAGATTTTTCAGGTCATGTCTAATTTCTTTTTTATTATCATCTGGTAAAGTAAATACAAGACCGTTTTTCTTAAATTTAAACCTACAAATCCATTTCCATGTATTATCTTTATATAAAATCCCAAAATACGCCTTTGTGTCTTTATACGTAACATCTTCTCTTGGCATCACTTCATTCAGAATTGTTCTTACAGAATAAAAGGCTTCTCGTTCTTGCTCTGTGGTACAAATGCCATCATCGGTGTCAGCTTCTTCGATTTCTTCAATTTTTTCTTCTGGGCTTAATTCTACTTTTGTATTGTTTTTTAAAGCGGTGGTGATTTTTTCGCTCATTAATTCGCTTATATAATCATTGAATGCTATTTTAATTAGCGGCTTAAATTTATCAAGTACACTTTGTGTTTTTACACCGTCGTAAACTTCACTTAATATAAATTTCACAAAATTTTCACTGGGTTCTTCTCCCATTTGATCTATGAGATTTTTAATTAGTCCTATATATTTTAGCTGGGACGCAGTAGATGCAATATTATCAACATCAAAGCAATTCTTTTGGAATTTTTTCAATTCAAATACATCGTGCTCACTATAATCAAAAAAATTAAATTTAAAAAATGGAGTGTCATCCATAATGTTGTCTTTTTCTAAGTCGGTAAAAAAACAATATATTATTCCGTTGGTTAAAATACCAAATCTTGCTTTTGTTGTATTAAAATAACGGAATAACTGCGCTCCGTGTTTATCTAACTTTTCTCCATAGGATTTTGCTTCAACTAAAATAGATAATTCACCATCAACCTTAATCGCATAATCCACACGTTCGCCTTTTTTATTTGCATAATCCGCGGTATATTCAGGAACGAACTCATCAGGATTAAAAACATCATACCCGAGAACTTGTTGGAAAAAGGGCATTATTAATGAGGTTTTGGTTGCTTCCTCTGTGGCAATGCTATCCTTCATGCCCTCAATACGTTTAGAAAATTGTTTCACTGCATCGATGAAATCCATAGTATTTCCCTCCACTATACATCTTAAAACTTTGCTCTCAATTCCACAACTTTTCCTATAATTCTAACCGGTAATTCTTCGACTTCCTGCCAATTATAAATAAAGGGCTCGTAATTGGCGTTTATTGATATTAGCATTAGACCATTTTCGATTTTTTTTAATTTTTTGCAGGCGGCGCAATCTCCATCAACCGTGGCAATTACTATATCTCCAGTATTTGCGTCCTCTTGCTTACGTATGATTACAACATCACCTTTGCAAATTCGCGGTTCCATGCTATCACCATTAATGCGTAATCCAAAAAAATCTCCTTGTATCGTCCATGCTTCGGGTATTTCTTCATAGTCGAGTATGTCTTCTATAGCTTCAAGGGGAATACCGGCGGCAACATTACCAAGCACCGGTATTCTCACCCCGGACGCCGATTGTTTACCCATCAATTTATTCATATCTACGTTAAAGTAATCGGCTAATGCTTCCTGAGTTTCGAAATCAGGCTCACGATTGTTGTTTTCATACATACTGATTGTGCTTTTTGATACACCAATAGACTTTGCTAAATCCTCTTGGGTGATGCCTCTTTGTTCTCTTAATTTTCTTAGTGATTCTGCAAATTTCATAATATAGTCACCTCATAAATATAGATTAACACATATTGTGTTAATAATCAAGCTAAAAAATCACAATATGTGTTGACAATTTATTTAGACAATGCTATACTATGCTTGTGCACGAAACGTGAACGGAGGTGATTAAATGTTAGAAGCTAATGTTGTAGCTAAAAGGCTTGTTAAATTAAGAGCGAACAGTTCAAGAGATTGTGTTGCGCGAGCAGTTGGCATCAGTTATTCTGCTTTATCAATGTATGAAACAGGGGCGAGGGTACCCCGTGATGATATCAAAGTTGCTCTTGCAAAATACTATAATACAACCGTACAAGAGATTTTTTTTGACGCTTAAGTACACGTTATGTGTTAATCAACCCCACCACACACAGTAAAATTAACAACTCTAAAGACAGCTAAAGTAAAAAATTATGGAGGAAAACTGTGAAAAATCTGTTAGCATTCATTATTTCATTTACTGCGATATCTATTTTAGTAAATATTGTAGCAGCAATACTATTCCACTAACCATTAATCCTGAAACAGACCCTGAAACAATGGATAGCCAGAAATTGCGTTTATCCCCTTTTATTCTGTCTCGTTGTTCCGTCTCTAAATCCTTATGTATTTTCTCTGTGTTCTTTTTAACATCTTCTAAAAGTTTAGTTTTATGGTCGGGAATATAAGGACCTGCGATATTAACTCTCACGATAAACTCCTTTTTTATCTGATTATACCACAAAAGATGTGGACTTGGGCAGAGAACAACTCACCAAACACAGTAAAGAAAGAGGTGAAACATATGTCGCAATTACCTAAATTAGAAATCAATAAAAGCGGTCGGTACACATCTTTACTTTTAGATGGCGTATCCTTAAAAACCGTAACAGGCTATCAAATAACGGAAAAAGCGGATACCAAACATTGTACACTAACAGTAACGATGGACATACAAAAAAAATTCACCTGTACTTGCGATACAGATGAATTCAAAAGCTAACCAATTATTATTGATTTTACTGCTTCGAGCGCAAAGGGCAACCCCTTATCGACTAATGCCTTTTTAATTTTATTAAAAGTCGTTTCTTCTCGTATAAGACGAAGCATTTCGTGGCCTTGGGGAGATAAGTCAGAGATTGAAAACGCCGGGACGATAAAAACCCTCATATCCTCAAAATAACCGCTACTCTTACACTGCTTTGAGTGATAGAAAATTTCATTAAAAGAATATGCGGATAAACTATCGGGGATTTGGTCTTCCTCAATAATCAATTCGTTTTCACCGTCTGCTACTTCTTCGACCGCAAGAAGAATATCTCTAATGCAATCTGGATTCAATTTCATAGTTTCACCCCCTCTCAAAATTGAATATACCTAAATAATATCACGAGGGATAAATAAAAACAACTCACCAAGCACAGTAAAGAAAGGAGCGTGAGGTATGAAACAAAATGCAGTTACCCAGTTAACGTCATTAATTGGGGCAGAGATTGGGAGACGTGATTTGCCTAAGGCGGAGATTTATCCGATTTTTGGCAAAGCACACGCCACCTACTACCACAAAATGGCGAATCCAGGTGAAATAAAAGTCGCTGAACTGGAGCGATTAGCAAAAAAATTTAAACTTAAACTAATAATTAAATTTGAGGAATAAACCAATGAAAAAGTACTATAAGCAATGTGACTGCTGTGGGCTGATATGGCACATCTCAGTCAAGCAAAAAGATTTAGTGTGGTATTATTGCCCACACTGTACGCCGCAAAGGAGAAGAAAATGAATGAACTGAATGCTGTACTTGCAGAATTAAAAGACTTAATCGCAAAATACGAAATATCACCCTTTATAACTAAAGACTACGATGTAATCATCAAAGACTGTTGGGCTGACAAAGAAAAAGGCATAAAGTGCCTTACAATCACGTTTAACGCTGATTTGGACACCCTTATTACGGAAATGGGCTATATTACGTGTTTTGCCGAAGGTGACAAGCTGTACTTTATCAAAGCAAACGAGAACGGTGGTTTAAAACTCACCGATGGGCGCTTTAGAATCTCGAAGCGGGCAAAAGTCGAGGAATATAAAAAGTTTGTAGGCTGCTTTGAACTGAAAAACGATGGGCTGAAAAACCTGTACTATGTGGAAATTGGGGAGTGAAAAGTATGGTCGCAAAAGAGGATCTTATTGGGAAAAGAATTGGGAATCTTGAAATCTTGGAGTTGCTGCCAGAGAAGAAAAACGAAAACTTTGAGTATCGCTGTAAATGTGATTGCGGGAATTATATAAATGTGAGAAAAGGCAATTTAACAAAGAAAAGACCTACAAAATCATGCGGATGTAAAGGTGGCAACAAAACATTTAAAAGCTCGCTACACTACATAAACGGAACCCAGCTTGAAAAAATTGCACCGACAAAGCCTTTACAAAAAAATAACAAGTCAAAAATAGCAGGTGTATATTTTTTTAATGGTCGATGGTTTGCAACCCTACATTTTAAAGGCAAAAGGGTACTATGCAAAAGTTTTAAATACAAGTCCGATGCTATTATAGCAAGACTAGAGGCTGAAAAGAGATACTTTGACAAGTATTTACAGGGTATCAAAATAGTTTAATACGCTCGAAAAGGAGGTACTCATGAATCAACGATTAAATGCTACCACATGGGGCGAACACCCCGAAACGGATTTTAAGACAGACTTTATCGACTTTGTAAACCGTAATCATCAACGTAAACGACAACATGGCAGTAGTGCATTACCTAATTGGACAAGGTACGCAGTCGTAGGCATTATCTGCATGGCTATAGGGGTTATCTTGGGGGTGATGATGTAATGGTAAAACGCCCCCGCCCAAAGCCGCTTTGCGATGGTGATTGCTTTAACTGTGTATTTGCGGATTGCACAAATAACTATCCGAGTGCTATAAATGACTTAGAGATGCAAACTCGCAAAGATGGACAAAAGCATAAAAAGCCGGTAACACCGTGCAAAGTTAACACGTTAATTAAAAAAGGAGAAAAAAAATGAAGTGGACAGAAGAAACTATAAGTGACCTTAAAGCCATGTGCCATGAAGGGGTACCCAATACACTAATGGC
>JAVXOZ010000004.1:0-69047 GCA_036644995.1 Clostridiales bacterium
AGCAGTCGATGGGAAGGGATTTTACCGAATATCAGACTTTATCAACAGCCTAAAGCACTAAACCATTTTGGTTTAGTGCTTTTTTCATCTATATTAAAGGTAATTAACCTTTATTTTATTCACCCTTATTTTCATCAAGGACAATTTTTACCGTACCGGCTTCACCGGATTCCATTCTGTAATAATTTAATTCCACGGTATCCCCGGGTTTATGCTTATTTTTTTCGGCGTTTAATTCCGAAACACCGGCAATTTCCACACCATTTATTTTAGTTATAATATCCCCTATTTTAAGAGAACTTTTAGCCGCAGGACTTTTTTCATCTATATAAGTAATATACACACCTGTGGGCACACGGTTATAGGCGGCAACATCTGTGCCAACATCTTCACCGCCAATACCAATCATCGGGCGGCCTGAAACATAACCGTTGGCTATCAATTCATTCACAATGGGTACTGCTGTATCAATGGGAATAGCAAAGCCCATACCTTCGGCAACTTCGCCGCTGATTTTTGCAGAATTAATACCTATTACCAAACCTTTTCCATTAACCAAAGGACCACCGGAATTACCTGAATTGATGGCGGCATCGGTTTGTATATAGTGCATTACCGCTGTTCCCATATCTACTTTTCTATCCAAAGCCGAGATGATGCCATCTGTAACCGAACCTGCAAAATCCAAGCCCAAAGGGTTGCCAATGGCCACAACAGCCTCACCCACAACTAAGTCTTTAGAGGTGCCAAATTCAGCTACTGTTAAATTAGAAGCATCTATTTTAATAACCGCCAAATCCGTTTGAATATCTGCACCCACCAACGTAGCAGCATATTCAGTGCCATCTTGCAAGGTTACTTTTAAATTATCAAAACCCGATACCACATGAGCATTGGTCAGTATATAGCCATCTGCTTTCATAATAATGCCTGTACCTGCACCCTCACCTTGGGCAGTTTGCCCGGTTATACCCACTACCGCAGGGCCAACCTTGGCATTAATATCCGCTACGGAAAGTTCCGTATTTTTATTTACAGTTTTTTGTACCACTTCTTTGGACGGCTGTTGCTGAGTAACACCAGCAGTTTCGGTATTTTTATCTTCAAAGAAAGTTGTATATACACCAATAGCACTAAAAGCCACCACCGCCACTGCAACAACGCCCAATACTGTATAAGCCAAGGATTTAAGCACTTTACCCTTTTTTTTGGACTTAGGCGGCATTTTATAGCCACCATTTTCAGGATTAGTATATTGCGGGGATTGTTCTTCACCATTGGGTTCGCAAAAACCCTCATTTACCCATGGTTCATTTTTTATTTTATAATCAGCCACGCTATCCTCAGGTTCAGTATAATCGCCGCTGTTTTTACCTGCTAAATAATTATCCTCAAATTGAGCACCATAACTTTGGTTATCTTCATAGGATTTTTCACCATTGTTATCGCTGTTGTTTGGCGTGTTTTCCGTATTTTCTTCTTGGGGATAATTTTTAAAATAATCTCTTTGGTCACTCATATTCCAAACCTCCTCAGGTATTATTAAGATTTTTTAACTATGGTGATAGTATAGTATTAAATTTTGATTTCATAAGGAATTAGAAGTGTAAAAACAGTGAACATACAATGATTTATCCAACACATTTTTAATTTTTCAATTACAAAAAATGAGCATTTATAACCCTTGCAACTTATCAATAAACCTTATATAATTAAACAGTAATTAAATACAATAATATCCAATTAAAATATAACTGCAAAAAGCAAATAATAAAAAAGATGGGCAAATAGAAATTCATTCATTTCTATTTTGAATTATGGATGCAATAACAAATTTAAGAATTTTAATATCATATTTAAAAATAGGAACCTTAGCGTTTGGGGGCGGCTATGCACTGCTACCCCTTTTAGAGCGTGAATTTGCCGAAAAAAGAAAATGGCTCACCACGGAAGAACTTTTAGATTATTTTGCCCTTTCAAATTCCATACCGGGTTTAATTGCCGTTAATACCGCCACATTTTTGGGCTATCGGCTAAAGGGAATTTCCGGCGCACTTTGTGCAGCACTGGGCATGATATTACCCTCTCTAATCATTATTTCTGTAATTGCTACGTTTTTTCAAACTTTTGGTGATATATCATGGCTGCAAAGCATCTTCAAAGGTTTAAACATAGCCATTGTGGTACTGCTTTTAGATGTGCTTATAAAAATGAGAAGTCGCAGTATTTACGACCTTATAACCTTTGGCATTTTCGGGATTGTTTTGGCATTATACCTTTATACAGGGCTAAACCCCGGATTCTTTGTGCTGTTTGGAGCCTTGGTTGGGCTTTTATTGGCAGGAAGGAGTAAGCAATGACTTACATCCTTCTCTTTTGGGAATTTTTTAAAACAGGGCTTTTATCCATAGGCGGCGGCTATGCCACACTGCCATTTTTAGTTAATATCAGTGAAACATACGGCTGGTATACCCAGGAACAATTAACTAATTTTATTGCGATATCCGAAGTAACTCCAGGTGCCATAGGCATAAATATGGCAACTTTTGCCGGCAATGTAACCGCAGGTCTTTTAGGAGGCATTATTGCCACGGTAGCTTTGGTTTTACCTGCAATAATTATAATATTATCACTTTCAACTTTTGTACCCAATTATCGTGAAAATGCGTTTTTTAACCGCATATTTTATGGTATTATCCCTGTGGCAATGGCTTTGCTGGTGGGCACAGGTTGGCGGCTGTTTTCCGTAGCCCTTTTATCCTTTACATCAACAAAAACCATTATTGGTGCTTGGGTATTGTTTATTGCACTATGCTTACTCTATTTACCGAAACACCCATTTAAGGTTAGTCCGTTTTTATTACTATTTATAGGCGGAATTTGGGGGTTTGTATTTTTTTAATTTCTGAGGTGATTTATGTCTAAAAATGCTTTAGTTTTAGGTGGCGGCGGCGCAAAAGGCAGTTACCAAATAGGGGTTTGGAAGGCACTAAACAAATTAGGCTGGGATTTTCAAACAGTAACAGGCACCTCGGTTGGTGCTTTAAACGGTGCACTTGTAATCCAAAATAATTACGAATTAGCAGAAGAACTTTGGCTAACTATGGAAACAAAAAAAATAATAGAATCTGAAAATGCAAATAGTATAACCGAAGCCACCCATAATTTAAAATTAACGGAAAAAGCCCTAAATGCTCTGCCTTCCAAAGAAACAGGGCTAAGCACCGAGCCTTTAGGCAAGCTATTGCATGAATATGTAGATGAAGAAAAAATCCGTAAATCCCAAAAGGATTTTGGTTTAATAACAGTTTTAATGGATTCCCATAAACTACTGCCCCAATCTTTATTTATTGAAGATATACCCCAAGGTTATCTTGTGGATTATCTTTGGGCATCATCTTCTTTTTTTCCTGCTTTAAAAACCCATATTATTGATGGCAAGCATTATATTGATGGTGGCTACCATGATAATATCCCCATAACTTTGGCTTTAAAAAAAGATGTGGATTCTGTTTTAGCCGTGGACTTAAATGCCATTGGTTTTACCAAAGAACCCCCACTCCAATCAAATCAAAAACTAATAACCATAAAACCATTTTGGGATTTGGGGGCAATTTTTAATTTTACAGGTAAAACCACCAAAAGGAATATAACTTTAGGTTATTTAGATACTTTAAAAGCCTTTAAGGAACTAAAAGGCTGCTACTACACTTTTGAAAACCAAGCATTTACCCAAAACAACCATACACGCAAAACCAAATTGGCACAAATTACCGATATAATGAAGGAAAACGAAAAAAACCCACTTTTAGCTTTAGTAACCAACAGTACCACTAAAATAC
This sequence comes from Clostridiales bacterium, assembly GCA_036644995.1. Lineage (GTDB taxonomy): Bacteria > Bacillota > Dehalobacteriia > UBA7702 > UBA7702 > Cryptoclostridium. The sequence continues at coordinate 3,843 of JAVXOZ010000004.1, forward strand.
TGGAAAAAAAATACCGCAACAAGTTCACAACTGCCAATAATCTATTGGAGATAGGGGCAGAAGCTGCCGGGGAAATTTTTAATTTAAGCCCTGAGCTTATATATAGCGAAATAACATTTATTGAAACTTTGGAAAAAGCAGTTAAAAACTATCTGTTGGCACAAAAACTATACGATGATTTTGGGTTTAGTGCCACAAAATCTTTGCAAAAAAAACTGCTATCTTTAGATACACAAGGCAGAACCATGCTGTTGCAGCAACATCTCAATTCCACCTTTTTGGACCACTCCTCAACCGCAGAAGAAACTTTGGCTGTACTTTTCCCCCAAGAATTTATGGCAGCAACTTTTCTTTGGGCAAACAATATAGGCTAAAATACAAAATAACACAAATGAGGTTTCATTTATGAAATTTGTTTTTATTATAAACCCCATTGCCGGCAAGGGGCAATTTCAAAAAGAATTGCCAAAGATCATCCAAGGATTTTGCACCAATGAAAAAATTTCTTGGGAGATTTATATAACCAAGTCTATTCACGATGCACTGATTTTTGTAAAAAACTATCCTAAAAACCAAACAGTGCGTTTTTATGCAGTTGGAGGCGATGGCACCCTTAACGAAGTTATTAACGGTGCTATGAACCATGGCAACTGTGAAGTTGGGTTTTTTCCCTGTGGCTCAGGTAACGACTTTGCCCGCATATTTCAAAACCCCGAATATTTTTTGGATTTAAAAAGGCAGTTAAATGCCACAACCCACCAAATTGATTTAATAAAAGCAAACCACAGCTATGCCATAAATATGTGTAATATGGGCTTAGACGCCCAAACCGCCGCAGATGTGCACCGCTTTACCAAATTTATGCCCGGCACCATGGCTTACTCTGTTTCTTTGCTCAATAGCTTAGTGCATAAAATGGGCTTTGACGCCACGGTAACTTTAGATGACGAGGAAGTGATAAAGGGCACATTTATTTTAGCCACTTTTGCCAATGGCATTGCCTATGGTGGCGGATATTACAGTGCACCAAAAGCAGAATATGATGATGGACTCATGGATGTTTGTTTAATACAGCCTGTAAGCCGCCTTATCATAGCAAAATTACTAAATGCTTATAAAAATGGTCAACATTTAAGTGATGAACGTTTTAAAAAATATATGCTTTATCGCCGCTGCAAAAAAGTAGTGGTGGAAACCACAAAACCACAAATGCTATGCATAGATGGGGAATTTATAACCTCTGCCCAAAATACCATGGAAATTATACCAAAAGCCATACCCTTACTATTACCCCAAGGTGCCACAATAGCAAAAATTACCTAATACCTGCCCTATTGGGCAAAGGTACCAAATTGCAAAGAAAATACAATGTACATTAAATAAGGAGAATCAATTTGAAAAGAAAATTTGTAACAGTTATTTTAGCTTTAACATTTTGTTTATTATTATACGGTTGCGGCAACTCGGAAAAGGAATCCACCTACACTCTGGATAAAAACGACCACGCAACCTTAACAGAGTTAAATAACTCAATAACAGAAGCTGAAAAAAAACAATATGATGAAATAATAACCACCGAAGTAGCGGTAATAGGCAGCGATCCCGAAGGCATTGCCGCTGCGGTATCCGCAGCCAGAAATGGTATGGACACCAGACTTATAGATTTTAACCGAGATAAGGTTGGTGGTTTATATACTTTAGGCTGGCTCAATATGATAGACTTAAATTATGCGGAAAAAGGTGGCTCTACATCTATAAACCAAGGAATTTTTGCCGAGGTTTTGGCAGCCAATGATAACAAAACAGCTTTTACCATTGAACATATGGAAAAAATATTCAACGATATTCTCACCAAAGCCAAGGTAAAGGTAAAAACCGATTATGCCAAAGACAACTACCAAGTAATAATGGATGGCGATAGAATAATTGGCATAGGGCTATACGATGGGGATAAAAAAGTTTTGCTTAAAGCCCTAAAATATATAGATTCCACCCAAAATGCAGATATAGCCCGTTTAGCAGGGGTGGAATATTATAATGGTTTAGAAGAACTTAATTTAAAAGGTCAACGTGGGTGTGACACTTTGGTTTTTCAACTAAAAGGTGTGGATTGGCAGGTATTAAAAGACCACCTGCAAAATGACGATAATAAAGACACAGGGGCAGATAATGCCAGTGCTTGGGGATATAGCGAAATAAAAAATTGTAAAATTTCAGACCCCGATATATATATGCGTGGCCCCAACATTGGACTACAAGAAGATGGCACCATACTTTTAAACGGTTTACAAATATTTCATATGGATATAGATGATGACCAAGCCATGGAAATTATGCGAAAAAGGGTTACCAATACTTTAAATAATGAACTTATCCCTTTTATGCGTGAAAACTTTGTGGGCTGGGAAAATGCAGAGCTTGCCGCAGTGGCACCGGAATTTTATATTCGTGAATCCTACCACGTAAAAACCATAGATAGATTAGTGGGTGAAGATGCTTTTCAAAGTAATTTCCCGGAAAACTTCATTGCATCAGGGAGTTATTCCATTGATTTACAAGCCAGAGAAAAAGGTTTGTACGGCATAGCCTTATATGGCACATCTCCCTATGGTATCCCCTTTGGTGCCATGGTTTCAGATAAAGTTTCAAACTTGTTAATAGCCGGTAAATGCGCAGGCTATGACAGCATAGCTGCGGGGAGTGCCCGTACTGTGCCTGTGGGTATGTCTTTGGGGCAAGGGGCAGGGGCAGGGGCAGCTTATGCCGTTACTAATGAAGAAAGCGATTTTCGTAATTTAGCAAAAGACAGCGAAGCTTTAAGCAATATTCAATCCTTGCTCAACGGTCAAGGGGCAAAATTAGAGGTAGCAGAAAAAACGGATTTACAAAAGAATACCGCCGCATCACCATATTTTAATCAAATAAAATATCTGCGGGATAGGGGTCTTTTAACCTGTGGCTACACCAACGATTATCAGCTGAAAGAAACTGCTACCCGAGCCTCCATTAACAGTATGCAGTATGCCATCTCCTCAAATTCCCCATATAAAGTACCCACCATCTCCCAAGATATATTGGCAGATAAAGCCAATATTAATTCAGAAAATTTATTGAGCATTATCAATCTCTTTCTTAATACTAAATATAAATCTCTGGATGATTTAGCCACCAATAAAATTCTCAGTGAAAAAATAGTGGCAAAAATAGATAACAAAAAATCCATTACCAATGAAGTTTTTTACGGCACCATGGGAGAATTGCTTAAATATATGGAAAAAGACGGGGAAACTTATTATGCAGAAAAATATAAAACAGCAAACTAAAAACAACACCTAAAAATTTATTTTTAGTAAAAATTAAAATTCCAACCCTATTTTGCACCAAATTCACAACTAAAAAGCAGGCGAAAATTTCGTCTGCTTTTTTATGATTTTAAATATCTATAAATACCTAAAGATACGGTTTTAGCATAATGGGGAATCCGCTTTATTTTTTGCTTAAATATTCATGGATAGAGGCAGCGGCTTTTTTACCTGCACCCATTGCCAAAATAACTGTGGCGGCTCCTGTAACAGCGTCACCTCCTGCATAAACACCGGGTACAGATGTAGCACCTGTTTCTTCATCCGCAATTATGCCACCCCATTTATTGGCTTTTAAACCTTGGGTGCTGTTTATCAATAATGGATTGGGGGAATTGCCAATGGCTATTACCACGGTATCCACCTCCAAAACAAACTCACTATGGGGCTTTGGCATAGGACGACGGCGACCGCTTTCATCGGGTTCTCCAAGCTCCATCTCCATACATTTAAGCCCTGTTACCCAGCCATTTTCATCACCCAATACCTCAATAGGGTTATTGAGATTTTTGAAAATTACACCCTCCTCTTTGGCGTGGTGCCTTTCCTCGGCACGGGCAGGCATTTCAACTTCACTGCGGCGGTAAACAATATAGGTGGTTTCAGCACCCAAACGTTTGGCACAACGGGCGGCATCCATAGCCACATTGCCACCACCAACCACCGCTGTTCTTTTACCCACCTTTATTGGGGTATCGGTATTGGGAAAATCGTAAGCTTTCATTAAATTGGTTCTGGTTAAAAATTCATTAGCACTGTAAACCCCATTAAGATTCTCACCGGGCATCTTCATAAAATTGGGCAAACCTGCACCGCTACCAATAAAGAAAGCATCAAAACCATATTCTTCCTGCAATTCTTCTAAAGATAACACCTTGCCTATAACCATATTACATTCTATTTTAACACCCATATTTTCAATGGTTTTTATTTCGCTTTTCACCAATTCTTTGGGTAAACGAAACTCAGGAATACCATAGCTAAGAACCCCACCCGGAGTATGAAGTGCCTCAAAAATTGTAACTTCATAGCCCAGTTTAATCAAGTCCCCTGCCACGGTTAAGCCACCGGGGCCAGAGCCGATAACCGCTACTTTTTTACGGTTTTTATCTGGGCATTTAGCTTGAGAAAGCTCATCCGATGCCATGGCATAATCCGCCACAAAGCGTTCTAAACGACCAATACCCACGGGTTCGCCTTTTTTACCCCGTACGCATTTACCCTCGCACTGGCTTTCTTGGGGGCATACTCTGCCGCAAACACCGGGCAGTGAATTGGTTTCCTTAACAATTTCATAAGCACCCAAAAAATCTTTTTCTTGGATTTTAGCGATGAATTGGGGTATTTGCACATTCACAGGGCAACCGCTAACACAGGGTTTCTTTTTGCAATCTAAACAGCGAGCAGCTTCGGTTAATGCCATTTCTTCAGTATAGCCCAAAGCAACTTCCTTAAAATTTTTATTTCTAACATTGGCTGCTTGCTCCGGCATGGCTACTTTTTCTTTGGATTTGTTGGTATCCATTAACGAACACCCCCAGTTAAGCGACAAATATGTTTATCCATAGATTCTTTTTCTTCAGCTTTATACATACTGCCACGACGCATTGCCTCGGCAAAATTTACTTTATGCCCATCAAAATCAGGCCCATCCACACAGGCAAATTTTGTTTCTCCGTCCACGGTTAGGCGGCAGGCACCGCACATTCCTGTGCCGTCCAACATAATGGAATTCATGGAAATTATGGTTTTAATATAGGGGTCACGGGTGATATCCGCCACGGCTTTCATCATGGGCACAGGACCAATGGCAATAACCGTATCATAGGTTTTTCCATCTTTTAGCAACTCCGCCAATTTGTTGGAAACAAAGCCTTTATAGCCCTGAGAACCATCATCGGTGGTAATATAAAAATTAGTGGAAGCTTTTTCAAATTCCGCTTCTAAAATAACTAAATCTTTATTTCTAAACCCTGCAATCACATCAACTTTTGCCCCTAAATTATACAGAGCTTTAGCTTGGGGATAGGCAATGGCAACACCTAAGCCACCCCCTATTACACAGGCACTTTTAATACCATCCAATTCAGAGGCAACACCCAATGGCCCTGCAAAATCCAGTAAAAAGTCCCCTTCTTCTAATTTAGATAATTGATCTGTGGTTTTACCCACAATTTGGAATATTATAGTAACCAACCCTGCTTTAGCATCGGTATCCGCTATGGTTAAGGGTATTCTTTCACCTGTTTCATCAATACGCAAAATGATAAACTGACCCGGCTTACCCTTTTTGGCAATGAGTGGTGCATCTATCCGAAACATGGTTACTTCCCTGTTTAAAACTGCTTTTTTTATTATTTTGTTCATTTTATCACTTCCTTTTGGTTGAACAATTTAGTTAAATAATCATACACCTCTTATATTCATTGTAAAATAATATATAAAAATAATCAAGGCATATTCAAATAATTCATAGTTAATAAAAAAATAGTTGGGGTTTGATTATCCATTTCATAGTCAAACTCCAACTAATTTTATTAAGAATTTAGTACTAACTTAAATATTTTCCGCAAAAGTCAAAAATTCTTTGGTTCTTTCAAGCATTAAATCTCGACCCATAATAACAGCTAATTTATCAAGGTCTGGGCCTTCACCTTCCCCTGTTTTTGCCAAGCGGATAGTGTGGAATAAATCTCTGCCGCCAATACCTGTTTCATTTTTTATTTCTTTTAATATTTGTTTATAGGTATCGGAATTAAGGGTTTTATATTCTTCCAATTTTGCTTTCATGGCATTCATAACCGTCATTACTGTTTCTCTATTTTCTTTTACCATGGCTGCAACTTCATCATCATACGATACTTTGCTTCTATATTTGTTGATGATATCCGGTAATTCGGAAAAACAAGTTATATGGTTTTTCAAAGCATCTATGGACATCATTGCCCAAATCATTTCCGCCATTTTAGGATTGCGTTTTACAAGACCTGCTTTTTTTAAGAAGGGTAAGCCATATTCCAAAAGACGTTCAGCAGAGGCTTTACGGATATACATACCGTTTATCCATTTAAGTTTTTCAATATCAAAAACAGCGGGGCTTTTGGAAACCTTTTCCAAAGAGAACTGTTTAATCAATTCATCCATGGTAAAAAGTTCTTCCTCACCATCGGGGGACCAACCCAAAAGTGCCAAAAAGTTAACAATGGCTTCGGGTAAAAATCCTTGCTGCTGATATGCAACTACCGATGTGGAACCATGGCGTTTGCTCATTTTCGTCATTTTACCTTCATCATCACGGCCAAGAATCAGTGAGATATGGGCAAATTTTGGTACATCATAACCCAAGGCATTATACACGGCAATTTGTCTGGGAGTATTGGATAAATGTTCTTCACCACGGATAATATGGCTGATTTTCATAGTTACATCATCTAAAACCACGGCAAAATTATACACAGGAATACCATCGGATTTTACAATAATAAAATCACCTATACCATCGGTTTCAAAGCTAACATCCCCACGCACCAAATCATGAACCACAATTTGTTCACCTTTGGGCACATTTAAGCGGATTACATGGGGAGTACCTTTATCCAGCAATTCTTGTTGTTGCTCCTTGGTTAAATTACGGCATTTACCACTATATTTAGGGGTTTCCCCACGCTGTTGTTGGGCTTCTTTTTCACTTGTTAAATCATCTTCGCTGCAAAAGCAATAATAAGCCTTACCTTCTGCCAGTAATTTATCAATTGCTTCCTTATATATATCCAAACGCTCCATTTGGCGATAAGGTCCGTAATCTCCGCCGATATCTATACCTTCATCCCAATCCATGCCCAACCACTTTAAGCTATCTTTAATGTTTTTTTCAGATGCTTTATTGGAGCGTTCCAAATCCGTATCTTCCATACGCATAACAAAGCAGCCCTTATGTTTTTTAGCCAAAAAGTAATTAAAAAGTGCAGAGCGAGCACCGCCTATATGTAAAGGTCCTGTGGGACTTGGTGCAAATCTCAAACGATAGTTTTCCATTTTTTTATTGTTCTCCTTCTTTATTTATAAAACTTATTCATCAAGTAATTCAGCGGTTTCCTCGGTGGAAATAGCCTCTACTTTATTTAGCTTTTTACTGATTATTCTGGTTCTGTCCGTGGCATCTGCCAAGGTTTTATCTGCTTCGCTGATTTTCTTTTGAATTTTTTCCAAGGCAAGTTCAAATTTATTCATATCAGTTTTTATAGCACCCAAAAGCTTGCGTATTTCACCGCTTTTCTCCTGAATAGCCAAAGTGCGAAAACCAAGTTTAATACTATTGAGCAGTGCCGCTAAATTAGTGGGGCCTGCCACCATAATCTGGCATTGTTCCTGGGCATATTCCATAAATCCCGGCAAACGCAAAGCCTCGGCAAACAGTCCTTCGGTGGGTAAAAATAAAACTGCATATTCCAAGGTTTTGGGTGGATTGATATATTTATCGTGAATAGATTTAGCAGATTTTTTCAGTGCGTTTTCCAAAGCTTTTCTGCTGGCATCCACTGCGGCAACATCGGCATTATCTTGGGCTTCTATCAAACGTTGATAATCCTCGGCGGGAAATTTGGAATCTATGGGCAAATACACCTCACCCTGTTCCCCATCTCTACCGGGCAAGCACACCGCAAATTCCACTCGCTCATCGCTTTTGGGTTTGGGTGCAAAATTAGCGATATACTGATTGGGTGCCAAAATTTCTTCTAATATATTACCCAACTGCACTTCACCCCAAACACCACGGGATTTAACATTGGTAAAAATCTTTTTAATATCCGTTAAATTAGTGGATAAGCTTTGCATTTCACCTAAGCTTTTATGCACTTGTTCCAAACGCTGGTTTACCAAATTAAAGGATTCTCCCAAACGCTTGTTTAACGTGGTTTCCAATTTTTCATCCACGGTTTTACGCATAGCATCCAGTTTTTCCTCATTATTGGTGCGCATTGATTCCAATTTTGTATCCATAGTAAGGCGTAACCGCTCCAAGGCTTCTTCATTTTTGCGGCTCAAATCTGCTATTTGTTTAAGCTGTCCCATGCCTTGGTCGTTGATTTGGCTATGAATAGTTTGGTTGACAGTTTGGATGTTTTTTGCCATTTCCTCTCGATTTTGTCGAGATTCCTTGGCATAATTTTCCGATAATTCGTTGATTTTGCTTTCCAGCTTTTGATTCAATTTTTGAAAATCCGCCTCGTTATCCTCATTTTTTTTCAAAGCCATAATTTGCATTAATAAAATAAAGACCAATACCAAGACTCCAAAAACCAAAAACAGAGTAGTAATTGCCATTTTTTCTCCTAAATCTCAGTTAAATCCAGAGCATAATCCTAAGGTGGTTACATGAAATAGCAGTAACCACCTGGAGCTTACCATATATTATAAATTAAAATATTGCAAAATATTATATTCCCCGATATTACAGGCTAAAAATATCATTGGGGAAATATAATGCCATCACATATTCATCTTGAAAATCCATTCTGCTGGATAATTCAATATATTCGGATTTTCTTGCCAACTCCTCACAAAGTTTGCGTTCTTCTTGGGATACAAGAGCCAAGCGAGCACCTTCCGAAGCAGCATTACCAATAAATTTAATTTTACCGTTGGGCAATTCCGGGAAAAGTCCAATGGTAAGACCACTGGTTTCACGGATATAACTGCCAAAAGCACCGGCAATTAGCACTTCTTTAACATCATCCAAGGTAACACCCATTTCACTTAAAAGGACTTTAATCCCTGCATAAATAGCACCTTTACCAAGCTGCAATTCACGGATATCCTTTTGGCAAATGGTAACTTCCCTGCCCTTGGCGGATTCTTCTTTTGTGCTTAAAATAAATTCGTAGCCGTCCTCCTGCTGCAATATACGTTTTCTCAGCTCAGGATGGATTTTGGCTTCTTCTTCCTCTTTGCCTTCTCCCACATTGAAAGCACCTTTATAATTAAGAATTCCCGAAAGGTATAATTGAGCAACGGCATCTAAAATACCACTGCCACAAATACCTTTGGGTTTTGTATCTCCAATAACATCTATATTGCAGGTTCCTTCTTCATTATCGATATAAACAGCCTCTATGGCACCTTCTGCAGCACGGGTTCCATGTTTTATCTGCGCACCTTCAAAAGCCGGGCCTGCTGCGGTGGAACACGCTAAAATACGGTTGTTACCTGCTACTACAATTTCGCCGTTGGTACCAACATCAATAGCCACAGTATAGCCGGGTTTTTCATGGATATGGGTACCCAAAATAACCCCAACGGTATCAGAACCAACGTAGCCTGCAATATTAGGTAATAGATGAATTAAAGCTTCAGGATTTATATCAAAATTTAATTCCTGTGCACTCATTTCCACACTGTGAACATAGCCGGGAATAAAGGGTGCAGGGGCAAGATATCGGGGGTCTACACCTGAGAATAATTGGCTCATGGTGGTGTTCCCTACTACGCTGCATTCATATACCATGGTTTTATCCACATTGGCTTCGGCAATGGCCTGTAAAGCCAAATCCCCAAGGCATTCCACAACTTTATCGTGTAATTGACCTAAGCCCTTATCGCCTTCGGTTATCACATAGTTAATACGGGAAATAACATCGGCACCAAATACATTTTGGGGATTGGTTTGAGCAGCAGCACCTAAAATGTTACCATCTTCCAAATTTACCAAAAGAGCAACCACAGTGGTGGTACCAATATCAAAAACAATACCATAGCGTTTTCCTGTGGTATCTCCCTGTTCTACCCACATCAAATTTTCACCATGCAGCACTGCGGTAACTGCAAATTTGCTGTCACGCATCACTTTGGGGATAACTGCCAATAATTTGGCACTGGGATTTTGTTTGGCTATGTCCAAACCTGCACCACGGATAATACGTTCAAAATCAGGGCATTGGTCGGTTATAGACGGTTTTTCCAATTCTAAATATACTTTTTTCACAGGGGAATCAATTTTAATATTATCTAAAAGGGAATTTAATTTTGTTTTACGGCTAAAGGCATCTTTTTGGATAGGCACATCCACGGTGATATCACGATCCACCTCATAGCGGCAAGCCAATACCCAACCATCATCCATTTCTTCCTCTGTAAAGAATTTTTTGCCCACTCTATCTGCTTCGGGGTTAAAACCCTCTATAACGTGGACTTTGCATTTGCCGCATTTGCCGCCGCTGCCGCAATTACCTTCAACAGCTATACCAACATTGGCTGCGGCATCTAAAATAGTTTTACCCTGTTCAACCTTGGCAGTTTTGCCATGGGACTTAAAATTAACTGTAAATTCCATTTTTTCCTCCTATTTGCTCTTTATCAAGGCTGTGGCTTGGGCTGCAATGCCCTGTTCTCTACCCACAAAACCTAATTTTTCCGTAGTGGTAGCCTTTATGCTGATTTGATCCAATGCTACATTCATAGCTTTGCTGATATTTTCCCGCATAGCCATTATGTGGGGTGCCATTTTTGGTTTTTCTGCAATTATGGTAATATCGGCATTGATAAGCTCATAATTATTTTCCCCCATAATAAGGCACACTTTTTTTAAAAGCTCCAAACTATTGGCATTTTTATATTCCATATCTGTGGGGGGAAAATGCGTGCCGATATCCCCCTTTGCCATAGCGCCTAAAATAGCATCCATCAAAGCATGGGTAGAAACATCAGCATCGGAATGGCCTAAAAGTCCTTTATCATGGTCTATTTTTTCACCGCAGAGAATTAAATCTCTATTTTCGGCAAAACAATGCACATCGTAACCCATACCCATTCTCATAGAGGCAGTATCCTCTCTTTTTTCAGCTATTTCCCAATCTTTTGGGGTAGTAATTTTGATATTATTTTCATTACCTAAAACAACATTTATTTTAGCGCCGCCGTATTCTGCCACAGAGGCATCATCGGTGGCGAAAAAATTCTCTTTAATGGCTTTTTTATAGCCTTGTACTAAAATTTCTTTTTTAAAAATTTGGGGTGTTTGGGCAAAGAAAACCTTATCCCGAGGAATAGTTTCCGCAACTGTTGCCCCATGCACCAATTTTATGGTTTCTTTGGCAGGCATTGCCAAAATAGCTCCGTGCTCAAAATTTTCATTGAGCAAATCCATTAATGTTTTCCTATCCAAACAGGGTCTTGCACCATCGTGAATCATCACATGGTCGCAATTTTTATTTACAGATTTTAAGCCGTTAAAAACAGAATTCATCCGTTCCTTACCGCCTTTTACCACAGTATAAGGAGTATTGCCGCAATAAGATGCGGCAATACCACTACATTTTTCTTCTTCTCCCGGGGCAGCTACAATAATTATTTGTTTTATATCGTTAATAGATGAAAACAATTCCAAGCTGTAACCCAGCATGGGCTTACCCCGAAAGTTTAATAATATTTTATTTTTTTCCCGCCCCAACCTGCTGCCACTGCCTGCGGCGGCAATTATTGCTGAAATATTCATATTTTACTTTTCATTGATTTATCTGGGTTTAGCAAATATCATTCTCCCCGCCGTGGTTTGGAGCACACTGGTAACCACAACTGTGAGGGTAACCCCCACAAAAGCTTTACCGCCTTCAACCACTATCATAGTGCCATCTTCCAAATAGGCTATGCCCTGATCCGATTCTTTACCCTCTTTAATTACTCTGGTAATTAATTCTTCACCGGGAAGCACCACGGTTTTTACAGCATTTGCCAAATCATTAACGTTCATTACCATAACATTTTGAACTTGCGCCATTTTATTTAAGTTATAATCGTTGGTATAAATTCGAGCTTTCATATCCACCGCTAAACGAATAATTTTAATATCCACTTCTTTGATATCTTCATAATCTTGATCTGTCATAGTTATAGCTTTGGGATATTCCTTTTGCAAATCGCTCAAAATTTCCATGCCACGTCGCCCACGGCTTTTTTTCATAGGCTCCGGGGAATCCGCCACACGCTTTAGTTCATCTAAAACAAAGCCGGGCAAAATCAAAGGAGATTCAATAAATCCTGTGCGATAAATATCGGCGATACGTCCATCAATAATAACACTGGTATCTAACACAGCAGGGGAAAGGGTGTTTAATTCCCGTTTATTGGTTTTTTCTTTGGGAACTTTGGGTCTATGTAGCAATTTGCCAACTTCATCCTGTTTGCCCATGCCTACCCAAAAACCAATATACCCCAAAAACAGAGATAATGCAATAGTAACATAAGGACCAAATGCTAATTTATTTATGGGATAACCAACAAGATTGGCGATAAAAAGACCGAGAATAAGACCTGCTAATCCGCCCAATAACTCTCTAACCGATACATTGCCCACAGCAGCGACTATTCTGCCGCTGAATCGTTCAATGGCTCTAACCAAAAAGGGAGCAGAAAAGAATACTATAATGCCAACAATAAGGGGTGCTGCGGTAATTGCCGTTAACCATACGCTACCGCCGGTAATACCTAAATATGCTTTAAAAATAACTCTTACTAAGAAAAAAGTACCAATCATGCAAAGAATTGTCAATAATAGCTGCACAAAAATTCTAAATGGTTTCATTTTTTTCACCTCCTTTCATCTTATGTTCCACACTATATTTCAGTGTTTCCACTTTATAACTTTTTAAAATAAAATTTTATATATTTTGTATTCAAAACAAATTGCCAGATTCTATGTGCCTGTGTGGTTGTGAATAAAATGCAGTTTTCAATACAATAATTCCAAAAGCCTTGTCTATATTTTTAGATAAAACCTTAGCTGGGTAATTTTAACCATTAGCAAGCTTTATCCATATCATCGAAAATTATAATTTTCCCGCTCCAAATATTGCATAATCACGCTGCCTTATCAGGCTTTGATGGATAGCGTTGGAACGCACAATCCCCACACCTTCAACCTCATCAAGTTGGTCTATATCGGCGTGTAATATCTTTTGCAAATCATTATCAAAAAAGTCCACTATTTTAGCCACAATAGATGCAGGTATTCTGGGAACACGCTGCAAAATGCGATAACCTTTGGGGGTTAGGCATTGCTCTAAAATATCACTGCTGTTGCCAATGCCCAAAAGCTTGGCTATATAGGGTTTATCCATTAAATCATCATCATTTAATTTAGCTAATTGTTCTTCCAGTGAAATAACGGTTTCATGCACGTTCATATTGGCATAATCCAATAAAACATTGTAATATTCTGCCCAAATGTCAGATGTTAGCTCCTCCATTTGCATACGAATAAGTGTACCTTCATCCCCCATTTGTAAAAGATAATATTCTAATTCTTTGGCAATTCTTTTAACTCTTTCCCCACGCTGAACCAATTTTACAACATCGTTTACTAAAACCGCATCGTCAAATTCCAAAAGGCTTAAATTATCCAATTCCTTACGCAGCTCATGGCAATAACGCTCTAAAGTTTGCAAAGCTTGGTTTGCCTTTGCCAATAAAGTGCCAATATCCGAAAGGATAAACTTTTTATTGCCCCGATAAATAGTAATCATGGAACGCCGCTGAGAAATGGCAATAACTATGGCACTGGTTTGCACCGCCACACGGGAAGCCACACGGTGGCGTATACCTGTTTCGTCCGAGGTTGTTTCCTTGGTGGGTTGGAGTTGGGTATTGGCTCGCCAGATATGCTCTGCTTTGGCATCTAAAATAATAGCTCCGTCCATTTTAGCCAATTCGTATAGTCTGGCTTCATTAACTGCGGTGTTTATAATAAAGCCACCTTCCACAATAGCCTTAATATCCGGACCATCGCCAATAACCACCAGTCCCCCGGTTTTAGCCTTTAAAATATTCTCAATGCCTTCTCTAAGAGTGGTGCCGGGTGCCACCATCTCCAAGGCATCATGCATTACGCTGTATTTTCCTGCTTCTCGATTCATTAACATCACTCCTAAAAAATATGTGTAAAAGCTTCTTTTAAGGATTTAACCGGAATTAAATTTATATCTTCTGTATTTTGCAATTCTTTAAACAAAAAGGAGGGGATAACAAAGGTTTTAAAGCCGAATTTTTTACCCTCTTTAATGCGTTTATCAACTTCACCAACACCCCGTATTTCACCGCCCAAGCCTATTTCACCCAAAAGGATAACATTTTCCTTAAGGGGAATATTGCGATAACTTGAGGCAATGGCTGCTGCCACCGCCAAATCTGAAGATGGATCATCTATTCGCAAGCCACCGGTAATGTTTAAATAAACATCTTCAGAACCTAAGGGCAAGCCTAAAATTTTCTCCAATACTGCAATAATCAACAAAAGACGGTTATATTCTATCCCCGTTGCCAACCTGCGTGGATTACCAAAAGTTGTTTTGGCAACCAAAGCTTGAATTTCCAAAAGAAAAGGTCTGGTACCTTCCATAATAGCACCCACGGCATTGCCGGGATCTGCATCTCCACGTTGTGCCAAAAATATAGCCGAAGGATTGTGAAAAGGCAAAAGCCCTATTTCGGTCATTTCCAATAAAGCCACTTCATTGGTGGAGCCAAAGCGATTCTTTACAGCCCTTAAAATCCGAAAACCTTGGTGGCGTTGACCCTCAAAATACATTACCACATCTACCATATGTTCTAAAAGTCGAGGTCCGGCAATGACCCCTTCTTTGGTAACGTGCCCTGCTATCATCACTGTTACCTGCTGTTTTTTTGCCAATTCCAAAAGTCTGGCGGTACATTCCCTTATTTGCCCCACACTGCCGGGGATAGAATCCAATTCTTCATCATACAAAGTTTGAATAGAATCCACTATTAAAAGTTTGGGTTTAATTTTTTTTATATTTTCCGTTACGGAACCAAGATTATTTTCAGCCAACAGATAAAAATCATCATCTTCGGCATTTATTCTTTGGGCACGTAATCTCACTTGTTTTAGGGATTCTTCACCTGTGGCATATAGTACCCTGCCGTGATTTTCCGCAAAGGTAGCCGCCACTTGGGTTAAAAAGGTGCTTTTGCCAATGCCGGGCTCACCCCCAATAAGAATAACAGAACCAACAACCAAGCCACCGCCAAACAGCAAATCCAGCTCAGCATCACCTAAGGAAAAACGCTGTCCTTCACTGATATCCACTTCCCCAACGGTGCAGGCTTCGGGGATTTCCCCCCGAACTCTGGGACTGCCTTTGGTTGCGGTTATAAGTTTTTCTTCTTTAAAAGTGTTCCAAGCATCGCACTGGGGGCATCGCCCCACCCATTTAACACTTTCGTGTCCGCATTCATCACACACAAATACTGTTTTGTTTTTTTTCAAAAGATAACCTCACAAATCCCTAAAATGATTATACACTTAATATTATACTACATATTATATATAATTAAAAGGTTTTACAGGTTTAAATTTCATATATATTGTGTTTATATTTTGACCAAAAGCTAAAAAAGTGTCCCGAAATATGAATCATTTCAGAACACTTTTTTTAATGCTACGATAGCACATTTATTTTGTGAAAATTATTTTTCCATCTTCCATTTTTACGGATATGGTATCACCGGGTTTAAATTCACCTTTAAGTAAATAATCTGCCATGGGGTCTTCTACTTTTTGCAAAATAGTTCTTCTTAAAGGACGAGCACCAAATGTTTTATCATAACCTGTTTCAGCTAAATATTTTTTTACCTCTGTATCAACATTGATGACGATGTTTTGTTCACTTAAATTTTTGCGTACTTCATTAAGCATAAGATCCGCAATTTTTACAATATCATCTTCGGTTAAAGGATGAAAAACAATAATATCGTCAACACGGTTAATAAATTCAGGGCGGAAGGTGGTTTTTAAATCTTCCATATACCGTTCTTTGCTGGCTTCATAATCATCGCTTTCATTTTCGTTTTGAGATAAAAAGCCCATATTTTTGCTGCCACCATAAACTTGCTGTGCTCCCACATTGGAGGTCATAATAATTATGGTATTGGAGAAGTCCACAGTTCTGCCCATGGAATCTGTTAATCTGCCATCATCCAATACTTGCAAAAGAATATTAAATACTTCAGGGTGGGCTTTTTCTATTTCATCCAGCAAAATAACAGCATAAGGATTTCTCCGCACTGCCTCGGTGAGCTGCCCCCCTTCATCATAACCCACATATCCAGGTGGTGCTCCCACTAAACGGGAAACGGAAAAACGTTCCATATATTCGGACATATCAATGCGAATCATTGCTTCTTCAGAGCCAAAAACAGCTTCTGCCAAAGCCTTTGCCAATTCGGTTTTCCCCACACCGGTGGGGCCTAAAAAGATGAAAGAACCAATGGGATGCTTTGCACTTTTTAACCCTGCTCCGGAACGGCGAATCGCCGAGGATACGGAATCCACTGCTTGCTCTTGACCAATAAGTCTTTGATGGAGCAAATTTTCCAAATTAAGCAATCTTTCTTTTTCCTCAGTTTGCAAACGACTCACAGGAATTTTTGTCCACAAGGAAACCACATCCGCAATATCATCGGCGGTAACAACCAAGCCTGTATCGGTTTTTTCATTACGCCACTGAGCTTTCTTTTCTTCTATTTCTGCGTTTAATTCTTTCTCTTTATCCCTATATTTAGCTGCGTTTTCATACTCCTGATTATTAACTGCTGCGGCTTTTTCTTTTTTGGCATCTGCCAAGGCTATCTCTAAATCTTTTAAATCCGGAGGTGCATCACCTGAATAAATTCGCACTTTAGAGCTTGCCTCATCAATAAGATCAATGGCCTTATCCGGTAAAAATCTATCACTTATATAGCGTGTGGAAAGCTTTACAGCAGCGTCAATAGCTTCATCACTAATGGTAACCTTATGGTGAGCTTCGTACTTATCTTTCAAACCCTTTAAGATTTCCACAGTTTCCTCAGCGGTGGGTTCTGCTACCACCACAGGTTGAAAACGACGTTCCAAAGCCGCATCTTTTTCAATATATTTTCTATATTCATTTAAGGTGGTGGCACCAACACATTGAAGATCCCCACGGGAAAGTGCAGGCTTTAAAATATTGGCAGCATCCATAGAACCTTCGCCGCCACCTGCTCCCACCAAGGTATGGAGCTCATCAATGAACAGAATAATATTTTTAGAACCGCTGATTTCCTGAAGAATCTTTTGCAATCTTTCTTCAAATTCTCCTCTGTATTTTGTACCTGCCACCAAGGAGAACACATCCAATGCCACCACTCTTTTATCTGCTACACTTTGGGGTACTTTTCCTTCAACAATCCTTAAGGCAAGTCCCTGGGCAATAGCTGTTTTACCAACACCGGGTTCACCTATAAGCACGGGATTATTTTTGGTTCTGCGGCTTAAAATCTGCACAACCCGTTCTATTTCATTATCCCTGCCCACAACGGGGTCAAGTCCGCCATCTCTGGCAATAACCGTAAGATCTCGCCCTGCTTTATCCAACTCCGGTGTGGTAGTTGTTTGTCCTTTTGATCCTGATTGAGTTCCATGTGGACCCATGTTTTCACCTTGGGGCGGAGCACCATTTGTTAACACCTCCCACACTTGCCCCTCGGTGATGCCCTGTTCTGCCAAATATTTAGCACCCAAGCCTTCATTTTCTTTTAAAATGGCTATAAGCAGGTGCTCCGTAGCAATATAGTTTACTTGTTGTTCCATGGCTGCGGCTCTTGCCAGTTCAAATACTTGCTTGCATCGGGGACTAAATTCCGGTGATTCAACGAGTGCAGCAGGATTTTTTGTTTCTTGTAATTTAGCGAAAAAGACTTTTTCATCAAAATTTAAAATTGTCAAAATTTTATATGCCACACCTTGGATATCCCCAAGAATACCAGCAAGAAGATGCTCGGTACCCACCACGGGACTATTTAATTGCACTGCTATATAACTACCATTTTTAACTGCTTGTTTTGACCTTTGTGTGAATTGATTAAACATCATTCACCACCTCCTTTAATTTTCCAGAGATAAGCTCTGCTCTTTTTTTGTTCATTTGTTCTTGGGTTAACGGTTGGTGATTTATTTTTGTCAGCACCGCAGGTTGAGCCTTTATCATTAATTCGTTAAACAATTTTGGGTCATATTGAGGCAACAGCTTCATATCTATACCAAACCTCAAATCTGATAGATAACCAAATGTTTCTTCGGTGGAAAGTAGTTTGGCATATTTAAGTATAGCCTCTGCCCGTGCTACTTTATCTTCTAATAATAGATATTCTTTTTCCTTTATAGTCTGGCGTATTTCACGCTCTCTATCCACAATGCCCATAACGTTTTCCGTTAAGTCTTCTATAATTTCCGTTTCGGAAACACCCATGGTAACTTGATTGGAAATTTGAAATAAATTACCATAACTTTGGGTGCCTTCACCGTAAAGTCCACGGTAGGTAAAACCGTATTTTTTAAGATTTCCCAAACAGCGGTTTATTTGTCCTGTCCAAACTATGGCAGGCAGGTGCAGCATTACCGATGCCCGCATTCCTGTGCCTGTATTGGTAGGACAGCTTGTTAAATACCCGTATTCCTTACTGAAAGCAGGAGTTAAATATTGGGAAAGCATATCATCCGCAGCATTGGCTTTTTCCCAGCATTCTTTGGGTGAAAGTCCGGGAAACAAACTTTGAATCCTTAAGTGGTCTTCCTCATTCACCATTATAGATATGGTTTCAGGGGCATTTATCAGCAATCCTGTTGCCCCTTCGGAAAGGGCTAATTGGGGACTTATTTGATGTTTTTCCATTAAAACCATTTTATCTTCAGATGGCACAATGGTTAAATCAATAAATTCCAAATCCTCAAAACCATTTTTCTTTTTTGATAAAGGTATTTTTTCCACACGTTCCAATATTTCCCGCTCTTGCTGCAAGCTTATTAAATCCTGAAAGGGATATTCTGCAATATTTCTGCCCAAACGAACACGGCTGCTGATAACCACATCATTTTCGGCACCTTTATTCATCATCCAATAACTGCCAAAATGATTAAAGCTTCTATAATTATTCATTGTTTAACCTCCTTTTTGAGGTTTCGGATATCCCGTTGCAATTCCGCAGCACGTTCATAATCTTCACGCTCTACCGCTGCATTTTTTTCCCGTTCCAATAAGGCAAGTTTATCTTTATCTTCCAGTATCCCTGCACATTGGGGCATTTTTCCGCAATATTCATGGGAAAAGTGCAGCTTATCAAAAATGGGGGGTAATTTATCCGTAAAAGTGTCATAACATTTGGCACAACCAAAACGCCCACGCTGCAAAAAATCCTTATATGTAGTGCCACACCCTGGGCATTGAGAATTTTGCGGGGGTAATTCCGCTACATTTCTACCATAATTACCCATAATATTCGCCATCATTTGCAATGGATTGTTCATTTGAAAGGAAAGATTGCTTTCAAAGAGGTGGTTTGCACATTCATTACATATATACTTTATGTTTTTTACCCCATTACTTACGGTGCTAACCTGCATAACCGCTTCTTTATTACCACAATTTTGACATTTCATAAATTACACCTCCTTAAAAATCCACTCTTAAAAGTGTTATCAAAATATTTTTCATTATTCCGGCTCGTGCCGCACCTTCTTTATCTCCCGCAGCGCTTAAAGCACCCGGGGAAATTACTGAATTTAAAAGCATAAATTCACTTTTGGAGATAAATTCTTCCTCCAATAAACGGCTTAAAAGTCCCTCGGCAGTTTGTCTGGACATTTCGCCTTGGGAAATTTTAGTTATCAATGATTTTAGTTCATCATCGTTGGTTACTTCCAATCTGATTATTTGAAAACAACCACCTGCACCCCGCCTACTTATCACATGATACCCTTGCTCATCACGAAATCGGGTTTCCAACACATAATTAATCTGCGAAGGCACACAGGTAAACACTTGAGCCAACTCATTTCTTTTCAGTTCTAAACAGTCGGTACCGGTTTCCGCCATTAAGTCTTTAATGTAGCGTTCTATACGACTCACCAATGTGCTCATGCCCAAACCTCCTTGTCTGACCTTTCCTGACCTTATTATACAACGAGGATAAATCCTACGCAATGGTGATTTTTTACTATTTTTGACCTATTTTGACCTTTACTGTCGAAAACTGGCAGATAACAGATTTGCAGATTTTATATTTTCTCAATAATTCTCTTTTTATCTCTATTTTACTTTAATTATTGCCATTTATACAATTTTTTTATCCGTTTGACGAAACAATGATTTTATGATAAACTGACACAACCAAAAAAAACACCTAATTACATAACACCTCAAGGAAAAATATATGAAAAAAAATTACATTGTAAGTGAGATTTTTAATAACCAATCCCTGCTCTTTTACTTAAAGGATATTGGGTATTCCGCAGGTATGTTAAGGGGTTTGCGCCAAGGGGAATACTACAGGGTAAACGGCAAAAGCCACCGCCTTATTGATGCGGTTTACACCGGAGATAAAATAGATATAGATTTTCCGGAAAAAGAACCAAAGTTAAAACCCAACGGCAATTTAAAAATAGAAATAGCCTATGAAGATGAAGATATTTTAGTTTTTGATAAACCCGATGATATCCTGGTTCACCCTGCCGCCAAAGGATTTGACGATGCACTGGGGAATTATTTTGCATTTTTGCATCCGGATATCACATTTAGACCTTTAGGTCGCTTGGACAGGCATACCACAGGGCTTTGCCTTATCGCAAAAAACAGGCTCACAGCCGGGCAATTAAACCATAAAATCAAAAAAGAATATATTGCCTTGGCAGAGGGGATTTTTGCCGAAGATGAAGGAACGGTAAACGCAGCTATTATCCGAGTACCCGGCTCTGTAATTTCCAGAACCGTAGACCCCAAAGGGCAAAGTGCCATCACCAAATTTAAGGTATTGGAACGCTATGAAAACCACACTTTATTAAAGCTTAAATTAGAAACAGGTCGCACCCACCAAATTAGAGTACATATGGCATATTTGGGGCATCCTTTGGCCGGTGATGATTTATACGGAGGTCACAAAAATATCATGCTCAGACAGGCACTTCATTGCCAAAAAATAATTATTTTTAACAAAAATGAGGAAATTACAGTAACTGCCAAAACCCCTCCTGACCTGCTGTTTTGTCTAAATTCACTAAAAATTACACCTTGAAAATATACCAAATTTTACCCCTAAAACCGCACTTATGCAGGGAAGTTTGATTTTTTCATCAACTTGTATTATAATAAGCATTATTACAATTTGATAAGAAAGGATTGTCATGAAAAAACTAATAATCTCGGCGATATCTCTTGTAATGATTCTATCACTTTCCGCTGCAGTTTCAGCAAATCAGGATTCTGATTTTATATCTGTTGAAAATGCTTATGCTGAAATGATTGCATCAAATGTTCCTGAAAATGCAGAATTAAGTACAGAAGATATACCCACAGATGCAGCTTTAAGTGATGCAACCACCTTTTCTACCAGATCAGGCATAGACGCCACTATTCGCATTCAAAATGTTGCTATTACAAGCAATAAGTTTATTGCAGATACGTTTAATGGTGTGCCTGCTTATTATGCCCCGATGATTGGCGGCTCTCCCTATCAATGTTCCGAATACATTACCCGCTATTATCAAACAATTTATGGTAGTTCATTACAAGGCTTCAAAGTTACCACTACTCCAAAAGCAGGGGACTATATTAAGGCCACTGCTGACCAAAGAGGCAAAGGTTATGGTCACTTTGCAGTGATTAAAAGTGTTAATGGCTCTGAACTTACACTTATTGAACAAAACTGGACTTGGATGTCCGGCGGCACATATTATGCTGCTAAAAATAGGGTCATTCCATACGGCGGCAATTATGCCGGAACTTACACTGTTTACACACCCATTGGCAATGCGTCCAATAGCGGCGGTGAATCAGTTGCAACTCAAACTTTTTCTGATGTTCCAACGGATTACTGGGCATACAGCTATATTAACGATTTAGTAAGCCGTGGCGTAGTAAAAGGTAAAACATCAACCATCTATGAACCAGAGGCCACAGTTACAAGGGAAGAATTTGTAAAAATGCTGGGAGAATCTTCAGGGATGAATGTAAAAAATTACACAAATCCCAGATTTCAAGATGTACCAAGTGGCAGATGGTCTTATACCTATGTGAATTGGGCAAAGGTAAATGGTATTGTTAGCGGCACAAGCGACACTTGCTTTTCACCTGACTTATATATAGAGCGTCAGGATTTAGCTGTAATGCTTCACAATTATGCTAAAAAATTTAATAAAAGTGCCTTAACAGCCACTAAAGGTCAAAAAACCTTTACCGATGGAAATTCCATTGACAGCTATGCAAAACAAGCAGTAAGCACCATGCAAAAAGCAGGAATTATTAACGGCAACCCCAATGGTTCATTTGCTCCACATGCCAGTGCAACCAGGGCAGAAGCTGCCACAATGCTTTCCACATTATTAAGTAAATAATTTGGTTTAATTCTCAACGACCATAAATATTCAAACGGGAGAACTCATTAGAGTTTTCCTGTTTTTTTATACTTTTTTATTGTATTTCAATATAAAGTAAAATAGTCTTACTCCGGTAAAATACCAAAAATTAATATTTTTTACCCAATCACAAAAGGAGATAAAGCCATGTATTTAATGATAGACAATTACGATTCTTTTGTTTACAACCTTTCCACATATTTTACCGAACTAAATCAAAAGATAATCCTACGCCGCAACGATGAAATAACCTTAAAAGAAATTTCAGATATGCTAAATAGTGGGCTTATTACTGCCATCATCATATCTCCGGGGCCAAAAAGACCAAATGAAGCCGGTATCTGCCAAGATATTATATGGCAATTTCAGGGTTCTGTTCCTATTTTGGGGGTATGTTTGGGTCATCAGGTTATTGGCAGCGTATACGGTGCCACGGTGCAAAAGGGTATAAAACCCAGCCATGGTAAAGTTACCGAAATAAGCCACAACAACAGTGGGCTGTTTCGGGGTTTGCCCAACCCCTACAAAGTTACCCGCTATCATTCACTGGTGGTAAACCCCAAAACCTTATCCTCAGATATTCAAATAGATGCCACCTGCGAAAATCAAACGGTAATGGCATTATCTCATAAAAAATATCCCATTTATGGCGTACAGTTTCACCCTGAAGCCATATTAACGGAAAATGGTTATGCTCTATTGGAAAATTTTATTTTACTTACAGAGGAGTGGCAAAAAAATAATGGACAGAATCATAAAAAAGCTCAAGGACTATAAAAGCATCATTGATATTTTCAGCAAATTTAAAGATGAAAAATATGCTGTTCTTTTAGATTCATCCCTAAAAAATAATTTGGGAAAATTTTCCATCATTGGCCTAAATCCATACTTAACTATTATCCAAGGGGAAAAACTGGAAATAAACGGAAAACTCAGTAATGAAAAGCTCTCTGATTTTTTAAAAAAATACTTAAATGAAAATAAGGAAATTAATAATACACACTTACCCATAATTGCCGGAGCCATAGGTTATTTTTCTTACGATTACGGCAGAAAAAATATGGATATAAATTCAAAACACAAGGATAAAATCAATATTCCCACTGCAATTTGGAATTTTTACGATAATTTCATCATCGAAGACCTTGAAAAAAAAGAAATTTACATCATAGCCAATGGCAAATTAACCACCGCAAAACAAAGCATTAATGGGATAGAGCAGGTAATAAAGAATAAAATACCCTGTGAAAATCCAGAAAAAAACCAAAACCAAATTGAGGTTTTACCCAATTTTACCAAGCCCAATTATAAGGAAACTGTGGCAAATATGATAGAGTACATCACAGAAGGCGATATTTACATAGCCAACATGACACAGCAGTTATTGATACGAAGCCACCAGATGCCTTTTAAAGCGTTTTTAAGCCTCCGCAGGAATAATCCCTCGCCATTTGGAGGTTATTTGAATTACGGCTGTTTTAAAATCATTTCAGCCTCCCCTGAGAGATTTATGAAAATGCACCAAAATAAAATAGAAACACGTCCCATTAAAGGCACAAGAAAAAGAGGACTCACCCCCGATGAAGATAAGGCTTTAAAAACAGAATTACAGCAATCGGAAAAAGACAAAAGTGAGCTTTTAATGATTGTGGATTTAGAACGGAACGACCTAAATAAAGTTTGCATTCCCGGTTCGGTAAAAGTTACAGAACTTTTTGCTGTGGAGGAATATGCCACAGTTTTTCACTTGGTTTCCACCATTGAAGGAAAATTACAAAGCCATCTTAATGCCATAGATTTAATAGATGCAACCTTTCCCGGCGGTTCAATAACAGGTGCCCCAAAAATACGGGCAATGGAAATAATTGACGAACTGGAAAATGATAACAGAAATCTCTATACCGGTTCTTTTGGCTATATTTCTTTAAATGGCGATATGGACTTAAATATAGTTATTCGCACCGCAATTTATAAAGATGGCGTATACCACTTAGGTGTTGGGGGCGGCATAACCTGTGAATCCGAAACAGAATTTGAATACGAAGAAACCTTGCAAAAAGCAAAAGCAATTTTGGAGGCTTTAAAATAAATGAACATCACAGCAGATAACGGCTTTTTTTTTGGACTTGGAGTTTTTGAAACCATAAATGTGGTGGATGGCAAATGTTTATTTTTAAAAAAACACATAGAAAGATTAAATACATCTTTAGCCTATTTTAAAATAGATAAAAGTATTTTTGCCGAAGATATCAGTGAATATTCTGTGAAAAATAAATTAGAAAACGGTGTTTTAAAAATAGCAGTATCAGCCGAGAATACGGTGTTTTCCACACGCTGCAATCCATATGTAAAAAACCAATACGAAAATGGCTTTAATTTAATTTTTAGCGATGTATTGCGTAACGAAACATCACCATTTACTTACCACAAAACCTTAAATTGCGGTGATAATATAATTGAAAAACAAAAAGCTAAAACCCAAGGCTACGATGAAGCTATTTTTTTAAATACCCAAGGCGAAATATGTGAAGGTGCAACCACAAATATCTTTTTTATTAAAAATAGTGGGATTTTCACACCTGCTGTGAACTGCGGTTTATTAAATGGCACAATCCGCCAATATCTTCTGGAAAAATATAACCTAACGGAAATGATAATAAGCCCAAATATTATAGAAAAATTTGATGAATGCTTTGTAACCAACTCCCTTATGGGGATTATGCCCGTGGCAGAACTAAAAAACCACAAATTTACCCATAGAGATAAAACCAAGGAAATAATGGCGGAATACCAAAAAACAGCCAAAACTTTTGCATAAAAAAATCACATAGCACTTCTCAGTGTTATGTGATTCAGATTTTAGACAAATTGTAATTTTGGCTAAAAAATCATAGACTGTTAAGAAAGCCTTAGATTCGGTAAAACTCCCTAAACAGCGACTGCTTATGTACATAAGCAGTGGGTATAAAAGGTTTTTGCCGCATATCAGACTTTATCAACAGCCTAAGCCCATAACACTGAAATGTGCTATGGGCTTTTTATATTGCAGCTATTATTTATTTTTATTAAATATTTTTGTTTCGGCTTTTCCTGTGGCAATATCTATGAAACTAACATACAGTGAAACTTTGTTATCGCCATTGAGATTTGCCCAAATACCATCGGCAAAAGCAGTAAAATCGTTTTCAATATTTACAGCTTCGGGTTCACCTTCAAATGAAGGTATGGGGCTGCCATCACCAATATAAGTGTGGAGAAAATGACCTTCTCCCGGAACAGGTTTTTCATATTCAAAGAAAAACCGCTGGCAAGTACCGGCATTGTTTTTTAAAATAGCTAATTTATAGCTGCCGTCTTTTGCTACTATCCCGGAAACTCTGGGTGTAAAATTGGGTTCATCTGGTTCAAAACAACGTGTGCGTAAAGCA
The DNA here is from genome assembly GCA_036644995.1 of Clostridiales bacterium. GTDB lineage: Bacteria > Bacillota > Dehalobacteriia > UBA7702 > UBA7702 > Cryptoclostridium. The sequence continues at coordinate 30,068 of JAVXOZ010000004.1, forward strand.
GCTTCAAAGGTTTTACCTTCTTTAATAAAGTTGTAAATGGTATCGGTTTGATCGCCATTTGTTACTATGGTTGTACCATCCAATACACGCACAGGATTATAAATTATCAAGGAAGGGTCTTTAACCTTGGAGGCATCAAAAGCCTCGGTTTGAATGCCATCTTCAATATTGGAAAATATGCGGTTACGGCTATTTTCGCTACGTCCCATAATAAAATAGGCAATGGCGGCATGGGTGCCATCCGGGGTTCTGCCCAATACAATACCACGACCGGGATAAGTATTGTTTTTTAATTCTGCATATAAATTACGAAGTTCCATTTTTTCCTCCTAATATTTTAAATAATAAATTTTTAATTCAATAAAAATATTATATCATATTTATCCCGGAAAAAACAGAAATTAAAAATATTTTTCATTTTATATTGCCAAAAAATTACTTTGCATATTAATTTAGCCATCCAATATACTTTAGATTACCAAAGCCTAAAAAATATAAGCCAAACTTCATTCCATATACATAAGCAATAATTGTTTTAGATTGTCAAAAAGCATATTTTTTGGCAAAATGCTTTAGATTAACCAAAGTCCTAAAAACATGGCTCTAATACACTTTAGCACACATAAACATTCTGATTTATACTTGACAAGTATTAGCCATTCCCTAAAGTTTTACTTATTGCTCCAACTGTTTTCCCAAGAATGCCGCAGCAGTTTCACTTAATTTTTGCTCTAAATTACCCATTTGCGCCAAGGGGTCTTTGGTACAAATAATCACCGCACCAATTACATCGCCATGGGGGATAATTGGGGAAATACAAAAAGAAGTAATCTCATTTTCTTCCTCGCTGTGCACCAATGCCAAAACTTTTTTATTAACTTCATCTTGGATATTATTCACCAACATAGTGCGGCGGTCTTCCATTACTTTTTCAACAATATCCCCAACACTTTTACCCATAAATTCTTTTTTGGAGCCACCGCTCACCGCTATCATTTCATCTCTATCCGCAATCAAAACTGTGGATTTTAAAGTTTCGCTTAAGGAATCCGCATATTCTTTGGCAAAATCCCCCAGCTCCGTAATGGGGGAATATTTTTTTAAGATAACCTCCCCTTCCCTATCCACAAATATTTCCAAAGGATCACCTTCTTTTATCCGCATAGTGCGGCGAATTTCTTTAGGAATAACCACCCTGCCCAAGTCGTCTATTCTTCTAACTATACCGGTTGCTTTCATATCTTTTCCTCCGTAGTTCAAATTCTTCGGCAAACAATTCACCGTTATTTTTTAATAGTTTTTACCGAGAACGGAATTTTATACCTTCTTTCCTATGATTTAACATTTTTTGCAAAAAAAAACAACAAAGCTCCTTTTTTAAGCCTTGTCATATTATGCAAAATATTAAAAATTAAATCATTAAAACAGTGACTTTATTGAAAATAACAGAATAAAAAACAGCCCCAATCTGCAATTTTAATATATTCATAAAAATATACATAATTATTACAGATTAGAGCGTTTATAATTTGTCATAATTTAGAAAACTTTCGACAATGCACTAAAATATTTTAAACTTTTCTTTAATTATCACCAATTTTCCAAATTACTTAAAAAGCGGGGTAGAAAAATAGCGTTCCGCAGTATCCGGCAAAATAGTTACCACAGTTTTACCTTTGCCCAATTTTTCCGCCAAATGTAAGGCAGCAGCAACATTTGTACCGCTGGAAATACCACACATCAACCCTTCCAATCTGGCTAAATCTCTGGCTGTATCCAAGGCTTCATCGTCGGTAACAATATAAATATCATCATAAATATCTATGTTGAGGTTTTCAGGGATAAGCCCATCACCAATACCCATTTGTAAATGAGTACCCACGGTACCACCTGCTAAAATAGCAGCGTTTTCAGGTTCTACCGCCCATATTTCCACATCGGGATATTGAGCCTTTAATACTTCACCCACCCCGGAAATAGTGCCACCGGTGCCAACACCGGAGCAAAAACCATGTATTGGACCTGCAACCTGTTCTAAAATTTCCAAAGCGGTGTAATGTTTATGTACCAAAGGATTGGCTTTATTGGTAAATTGCTGGGGCACAAATACTCTTTTATCATTTTTTGCCATATCCAAAGCAGTGTTTAAACATTCTTCTATACAATCGCCAATATTACCATCATCATGTACCAGTTTTACCTCAGCACCGTAATGTTCCACCAGTTTACGGCGTTCTTCACTTACAGAATCCGGCATGATAATAACAGTGCGATACCCCCGCACAGCCCCGATAAGGGCAAGGCCAATACCTTGGTTGCCACTGGTAGGCTCCACAATAATGGAATTTTTATCAATTTTACCCTCTGCTTCCGCAGCATTTATCATATTCATTGCGGTTCTGGTTTTAATTGAACCCCCAACATTAAGCCCCTCGTATTTCACAAGAACACGGCCGTGCTCAGGATTGCTCATATGGTTTAATTGAATCATTGGGGTTTGCCCCATGGCTTCTAATACATTATTATATATCACTTAATAATTCTCCTTCGGGTACTTTTCAATAACTTCCTATATTATACTCCAAGATTTCCCAAAATGGTAGTGTAATTAAAAAAAAGAACCCCGAATTTTTTTCGGGGTTCTTTAGGTTCTTTAATTAATTCAGATTATTCAGCGGCTTTATCATCGGTGGTATCGGTTTTTGCACCATCTTTTTCAGCGGCTTTGTCTTTATTGCTATTGGCTTTGGCTGCATCTTTTTCTGCTTGTTTAGCTTTGGCAGCTTCATCTTCTTGTTTTTGTGCTTCGGGAGTTAAAGCTTTATATTGAATATCCGCATTTGCTTGAAAATTTTCAACATAAGCTTTTTCAGCTTCATCACGTTGGGCTTGTATTGTATCTACTTTAATAGAAGCAATAATTTTATTCATATCTTTAGGTGTAGTTAAAGCATTTACCTTAATTATATGGTAGCCATAAACAGTTTTTACAGGTTTATCTGTATAAACATTTGCCTTGGTTATATCAAAAGCGGCATTGGTAAATTCTTCCACAAATTGGCTTTCACCTTTGGAAAAAGGTTCACCCAAAGAACCACCATTGGCAGCAGAATTAGTATCTGCGGAGTTTGCTTGGGCTAATTGTGCAAAATCTGCACCTTTATCTAATTTTTTAATAAGGTCCTTTGCCTTCTTTTCTGCGGCTGCCCATTCTTCATCGGTATATTGCTCTACCCCATCTTCATCTTTTTCTACTTTTCTGTCACCGGTATCGGGCTTAATGAGTATATGGGAAACTTGGCGAGTATCGTATTTATCGGGATTTTCATCGTAAATAGCTTTTGCCTCGGCATCGGTCATGGAATCTTTGGTTACCTTAGCTTTGCCTATGTTCTTTTCGCAAAGAGTAACCACATAACCATAACGGTAAACATCCAAGTCTAATCCTGCATCTTTAATATATTTGGTGCCTGTTTCCGCATCTCCAAAAGTTTTTGATAATTCAGCATTAAAATATTTATCCACTGCTTTATCAGAGGGATAACAATCTAATTTTTTTGCTGCTTGCTCAATAACCCTTTGATTTACCAATTCTTTGATAACAGTATCCTTCATGGCAACTTTTTTATTGTTGTCCAAGGTATAGCCATTGATTTCGTAAATTTTTAAAAGATTATCCATATAGGTGGTATATTCTTTTTCGGTAATATTCTCTCCGTTAACCACGGCCACAGGTGAGCCACTGCCACAAGCAGTAAAAGCAAATAAACAGAGACCACAACAAAGTGTTACTAATAATTTTTTCATTCCCTATTTTTTCTCCCTTTCAATTTTTAGCTATTTAATAAATATTTAAACATCAACCTCGGTTTCCTTTTGTTTCAAAGTAAATACCAAGATTTTTATTAAAAACAATAAAGCTTTTATATTTGATAGTTTACCACACTTTACGATGATTTCCAAGGCTTCTCCCATTTTAAATTCAAATCTTTTTCCAAATTTTTCAATAAGAGCAGAAATATCCTTGCCATCTATATTATTAAGCCCTTTAAATGTGACCTTGAAGTTATCCTTTTGTTGAGAAATGGTGACTATTCCCAGTTTTTCTGCCAAAATTTTTAATCTTGCAACTAAAAATAGATGATAAACACTGTCCGGCACACTACCAAAACGATCCTCTACCTCGCTGAGAAGTGATTTTAGTTCTGTGTGGGTTTTCAATTCGGCTATTTTTTTGTAAAGCTCTATTTTAACATCGCCATCACCCACATAATCATCGGGCAAATATGCAGAACAAGCAATATCTATGGTTACTTCCTCTTTTTCCTCGGGAATTTCCTCACCCTGCAATCTTTTAATCTCCTCATTTACCAAACGGCAATAAAGATCAAACCCCACAGATGCCATATGTCCGTGTTGTTCCGGGCCTAAAATATTGCCCACACCACGTATTTCCATATCTCTTAAAGCAATTTTAAAACCACTGCCTAAATCTGTATAATCTCTTATAGCACCCAAGCGTTTTCTGGCGGGCATAGCCAAAACCCCACCTTTACCATAGAAGAAATAGGCATAACCCTGTTTACGGCTACGTCCCACTCTGCCACGGAGTTGGTACATTTGGGATAAACCCAAGCGGTCTGCTTCATCAACTATTAAAGTATTAACATTGGGAAAATCCAAACCAGATTCCACAATAGTGGTGCACAGCAAAATATCCGCTTCACCGTTCATAAAATCCAGCATAACTTTTTCCAGTTCTTTTTCTGCCATTTGCCCATGTCCCACCACTATTTTGGCATCCGGTACCAGTTCATGGATATATTCCGCCACGGTATGGATATCTTCCACCCGATTGTGAATATAATATACTTGGCCATTCCGCATTAATTCCCGCAAAATAGCTTCTTTAACTATGCGTGGTTGATATTCCATCACATAGGTACGCACAGGCTGCCTTCTGGCAGGTGGTGTTTCAATAATGCTGATATCCCTTGCCCCTAAAAGTGACATATGCAAAGTACGGGGGATTGGGGTTGCAGACATGGCAAGTACATCAATATTCTTTTTTAATTCTTTAATTTTTTCTTTATGGGCAACACCAAACCGCTGTTCTTCATCTATAATTAAAAGCCCCAAATCCTTATATTTTACTCTTTTTCCAAAGAGCATATGGGTACCGATAACAATATCCACAGAGCCATTTTCCAAGCCTTGCAAAGTTTTTTTAATTTCTTTTGCGGATTTAAAACGACTCAAAGCCCGAACAGTTACCCCAAATTTTTCCAATCTTTGGGCAAAGGTTATCTCATGTTGTTGTGCCAAAACCGTAGTGGGAACCAGCACAGCGCATTGCTTCCCATCCATTACCGCTTTAAAGGCACCACGGATAGCAACTTCTGTTTTGCCATAGCCCACATCGCCGCAAAGCAAACGATCCATGGGTTTTTCCTTTTCCATATCCTCTTTCATATCAATAATAGCATCATTTTGATCCGAGGTTTCCTCATAGGGGAAATCGCTTTCCATCTCCCATTGCCATGGGGTATCCGCAGCAAAAGCAAAGCCTTTTTCCGCTTCACGCTGAGCATAAAGAGTGAGCAAATCCGCTGCCATTTCCTGAACAGAACCACGGGCTTTTGCCTTTACGGTTTGCCAATCCTTGCCCCCTAATTTATTTATTTTCGGTGGTGAATCACTGTTGCCTATATATTTTTGCAGCAAATCCATTTGATCCGTAGGAATAAAAAGCTTATCCTCGCCCCGATAGCGAATGTGCAAATAATCCCGTGAAACATCATTAACCGTTAAACGCTCCATGCCTATATATTGCCCGATACCATGGTTTTCATGGACAACATAATCCCCTTCTTTTAAATCCACAAAGGAATTTATGGCGTTGGCTTTATCTTTATTTTTATGGGTTTGGGGTTGTTTAACAATGCCAAAAAAATCTTTTTCCGATAATAAATAGCCGGGTAATTCCGTTAATTCCAAACTTTTTTCCAAAGGAAAATGGCATAGGCGGTAATTGGTAATTTCCCAAGTTTTTGCAAAACCTTCCATCTGCTTTAAAACGCCATCTTCTCCACCGCAAAGAATTATTTGCCCTTTTTTAGATAATTCTCTCAGCTCATAGCCACGTTCTTCTCTTTCCCGATAAAAAGAAAATTCCCGAATTGCCATGGTAAATAGTTCCTGTGTATCCAAACCCGTGGGAGTTTGAATAAAGGAAAAGCCTAAATGCGGCCGTGAATTTATCTTTTTCCAAATCACAGATGTAGCACTAAAATTTTCAATATAGGATGGAAAAACTTCCCCCTCTAAAAGCATATCCGTATAAAAGTCTTGCCTTTCCTCATCTTCGGCATCTAATGTTTTGCGTATTTCCACCGCTTCATCTAAAACTAAAATATCATCTTTAGCCAAATATTCCAATAATGTTGAGGTTTCTTCATAAAAATAAGGTAAAAGCTGAATTAAATAATCCGCATTACTGCCTTCCATCACATCGTTATACAGCCTTTTTGCCTTATCCATGGCATTCTTTTTTCTTTGGGTTTTCATTTTTGCCACTCTGGCATCTGCTTCTGCCATAAATTTTTCCAAACCCAAAGTTTTTTTATCTTCCATAATAATAAACTGGGTTGCAGGGCTTATATTCACCTCAGGTGTTTCCCCCAAGGATATTTGGGTTTCTGGGTTAAAAATGCGGATTGCCTCTATTTCATCATCAAAAAAATCCAAACGATAAGGGTTTTTAGCCGCAATGGGGAAAAAATCCACAATGCTGCCCCGCAAACTGAAAGAACCTGCCTCATCGGTGAGGGAATCTCGCCGATAACCCAGCTCTACCAAGGTATTTACCAATTTATCTATATCTATAATATCCCCAACTTTTAAACTAAAAGACAGCCCCTGCCAAATATTTTTGGGCAATAATTTCTGACTTAAAGTTGTAGCTGAAGCCACGGCAAAAAAGGACTTTTTTTCTAAAAGCCCTTCAATTATTCTAATGCGTTCCCTGCTTAAATCACGATTTTCCGTAAAGCTATCATAGGGCAATAGCTCTCGGGGTGGGTAATAGCCCACGGAATCCGAGGGGAAAATCTTTCTGATGGTTTTAAAAAGTTTTTTGGCTCTATCCTCATTTTCCGTTATATAAAGCACGGATTTTTCTTTGGCAAGAGCCAGTTCCGCAGTGATTATCAAACGCAATTCATCATCGCAGCCAATAATTTCAAAGCGTTTTTCATCTATCCCTTGAAGGAGTGTGCGAAATTCCGGGGTTTTTTCTAAAATAAAATTTAGCCGTTCCACTTCCATGATTATCCTTTTATTTATATTATTTTAATATATGTTCTTTTTTTATTTTTAATGCCGCTTATTTTGTAAGTGGGATTATTTTTTTAAATTTTCGATTTCATATTGAGTTTTGGTTTCAGATTATTCTTAATTTTTTGGTTTTTCCGCCAATACTTGGGGTTCTTCTTTTAATTCTTTTTCTTCTTGGATTTTTGGTTTTTCTGCCAAGACTTGGGGTTCTTCTTTTAATTCAGCTTGGTTTTCCTTTTTTACTTTGGGCTTTTTAATTTTGGAATAGCAATTAAAATGACACATGGCATCATCCACACCACTTTTTAGCCATTCCATGGCACAATCCCCGGCTTTTTCCATCATCGCCGAAAGCAATTTCCATTCATCGTTACCAAAATGCCCTAAAACATGGTCTATAACACCTTCATCCTTACCCCTGCCTATGCCGATTTTTAGCCGTGAAAAATCATCACCGCCCAAACAGGCAATGATGGATTTTAAGCCGTTATGTCCGCCGCTACTGCCTTGGGGACGTAATTTCATAGTGCCCGAAGGCAAGGAAAGGTCATCAGCAATTACCAAAATATCCTCATTTTCTATTTTATAATACCGTGCAATCTCCCCTACACATTGTCCGCTTAAATTCATATAAGTTTGGGGCTTAACCAAAATTACTTTTTCACCTTTGTAAAATAATTCCGCCGTTAACCCTTGAAAATTCTTTTCTTTGATTTCCGCATTGAGTCTGTCTGCAATGAGATCCAAAGTAATAAAACCCACATTGTGCCGAGTTGCCTCGTATTTTTTGCCGGGATTGCCTAATCCCACCATCATTTTCATTTCAAATAACCTCACAAATCCAATAACTGTATAAATTAAATTTATATCAGATTGTTAAAAAACATAGTTTTTTGGCAAGATGTCAGGCTGTTAAGAAAGCCTTAGATTCGGTAAAACTCCCTGAACAGCCACTGTGCAGTGTACCTATATGTACATAAGCAGTGGATGGGAAGGGATTTTACCGAATATCAGATTTTATCAACAGCCTATTATAAATTAAATTTATATTTCAATATCACTTACCTATTTTAACATATTTTCACCAAAATAAACATAGGATTTGAAAAAGAGCATAATAATTAGGAGGCTAACAAATGGAATTACGCAGTAAAAATATTTTAGGATTACCTGTTTTTGCCATCTCCCAAGGTGAAAAACTGGGGCAAGTGAAGGATTACGTATTTCATCCCGAAAAAAAAGCCATCATTGCTTTGTTAATATCCCCCACCAAACGCTTTGGTGAAGAAAAAATCTTACCATTCTCCAACATTAAATCTTTGGGACAAGAAGCAATAACATTGGAAAACCCGGGAATGTTGGAAAAAAAAGGTGCTAACCCGGAAATTGCCACCTATTTAAAAAAAATGGCAAATATCATTGGGGTAAAAGTCATCACGGTTAATGGCTTTTGTTTGGGTAAAGCAACGGATTTTTTTATAGATGCCATTTCAGGAAAAATAACCAGCATAGCTTTGGGCAACGGTTTAGTAGACCAACTGCTTAAGGGCAATAATTTTTTAAGCTCAGATATGATAGATGTTTTTGGCAATGATGTAATTTTAGCCAATGAAAACGCCAAACCAACCATGGGTAAACACACCCAATCCAACAATGAAAATAGCACCACCCAAAACACATCCCAAAACACATCCCAAAACACAGGAAAAATTTCCCACAGCAATACACTTTGGAACCAAGGCAAAGAAATAATCAGAGAGAAAACAAAAACCTACATCACCAAATCCCCTGAATCCGCCGTATTTAATGAAATTATCACAGAAAAAGAAAACCCCTCGGAAAATGTGGAAAAAACCCACAAAACCAAAGGGGCAATATCTTATAAAAATGATTTATAATTTTTGCTTATTCGAATAATCTGCTCACCGAAAGGTTGTTATTAATAGAGCGAATGGCTTCACCCAATAAAGAACCAACAGAAAGAATTTGGAATTTATCATTTTCTAACATAGAGTCGTTTTTTTGAGGAATAGTGTTGGAAACCACAACTTCTTTAATGCAGGAATTGGAAAGTCTTTCCACCGCAGGGCCGCTAAATAAAGCATGGCTGCAACAAACGTGTACTTCCTTGGCACCTTTTGCCATTAAAGCATCTGCACCTAAAGTTATGGTACCACCGGAATCTATAATATCATCCACCATGATGGCAATTTTTCCTTCTACATCCCCAATAAGGTTCATAATTTCCGCTTCACCCGGAGCAGGGCGGCGTTTATCCACAATGGCTATTTCGCAATCTAAGCGATTAGCTAAATTTCTGGCACGGGTTACTCCGCCAATATCCGGAGAAACCACAATAACATCACCATCGAATTTTTTCTTTTTATAATAGTTCCCCAAAATAGGCATTGCCGAAAGATGATCCACGGGAATATCAAAAAATCCTTCTATAGCCGCAGCATGTAAATCCATAGATATAATACGTGAGGCACCTGCCGCAGTTATAAGATTAGCAGTAAGCTTAGCCGAAATTGGGTCACGGGCTTTGCTTTTGCGTTCTTGACGAGCATACCCATAATAGGGAATCACCGCAGTTATGTTTTTTGCCGATGCACGGCGCATGGCATCAATCATAATAAGCAGTTCCATTAAATTGTCGTTTACTGAAGGGCAGGTAGGTTGCAAAATGTAGACATCTGCCCCACGCACGCTCTCCTTAATATCCACGCCAATTTCACCATCACGAAAACGTTGCACACTGCACTCACCAAGATTTATTTTCAAATGGTCTGCCATTTCCTGAGCTAAGGCAGGATGAGCATTACCTGCAAATAATTTTAAAGACATATCATTCATTCCCATTCCCTCCAAGAAAAAATATCCAATCAGTTAAAGTATTGGCTATTCTTTTCTTATTTCCTTTAAAAAAAACCGCCTTTTTTAAGGATTTTTAGGATTTCTTGTGCATTTCTTTAAATTTTTGTGCCCAACCCTTGATATTTTTTTGCCTTTCTCTGGCAACAGCCAAAGCCTCGGCAGGAACATCATTGGTTACCACGGTACCTGCTGCAATATATGCACCTTCCCCAATATCCACAGGTGAAACCAAACTGGCATTGCAGCCAACAAATGCCTTATCCCCAATAGTGCTGCGGTATTTATTAAAGCCATCATAGTTACAGGTAATAGTTCCGCAAGCAATATTGCAACCGCTGCCCACATCACTATCGCCAATATAAGTTAAATGCGGAATTTTTGTACCATTATCAATGGTACTATTTTTAATTTCCACAAAATCACCAATTTTTACAGTATCTGCCAGTTGGCTTTTTGGTCGCAAATAGGAAAACGGACCGATATTACAATGTTTTCCCATGGTGGCTTCCACCGCAATACTTTGCCAAAAACGTGTGCCATCACCAACTACGCAATCACGCAACTCAGATTGAGGGCCAATTTCACAATTACTGCCAATTTCACTTGCCCCTCTAATGGTGGTAAATGGTTCTACCACGGTATCCAAACCTATTTTAACCAGAGAATCTATATATGTAGATTCAGGTGCAACTATGGTTACACCTTGCTCCATCAATTCTTCATTTTTACGGCGAAACATTATTTTAGTGGCTTCGCTTAATTGTATTCTATCGTTTATGCCTTTTACTTCCTCAAAATCATCTACCAACCAAGGTGTGGCAGTTAAGGATTTTTCATTGGCTATTGCCACGGTATCTGTAAGGTAAAATTCACCTTGACTGTTATCATCTTTTAATTCATCCAGAGCTTCACGAAGAAAAGCTAAATCAAAACAATAAACACCACTGTTTATTTCTTTAATTTGTTTTTGGGCTTCATCTGCATCTTTTTCTTCAACAATTTTAGATAACAAACCATTTTCGGAACGAATAATACGACCATAATCCCGTGGGTTTTCCAATTTAGCAGTTAAAACCGAACAAACAGCCCCTGTTGATTCATGATTATTTATAAATTTTTCCAAGGTGGCACCACGCAATAAAGGGGTATCCCCACATAGCACCAAAACAGTGCCTTTGGCATCTGCCAAGGATGGCATTGCCTGCTTAACAGCATGGCCTGTACCCTTTTGTTCCTTTTGAAGTACAAACTCCGTGCGTTGGGCAAAAACCTCTTTAATAGCATCGGCACCATGCCCCACCACGGTAAATATTTTTTCGGTATTAAAGCTTTCCGCCGCTGCCAACACATAATGTAAAATGGGGTGAAAAGCCACTTGGTGCAAAACTTTGGGTAACTGAGATTTCATTCTTGTGCCTTTACCCGCCGCTAAAATTAAAACATAACGCTGCAAAAAAAATCACTCCTATACAAAAAAAATGAGAGGAAATTCCTATCATTTTTTCATTTTAGGGAGAATCTCCCATGTAATTAGTATAACGCTTTTATTTGAGAAATGCAAATATTTAAAATTACGCATACAAAAGAGAGGCATAAATACCCCACTTTTGCAAAACACGTTGTTATTGAATTTTCATAAGTAAATAAGTTTCTTAAAAAATTATGGTACAAGGGTATCCTCGGTTTCAGCCTGTTCTAATGCCAATGCCTCTTCATATTTTTCCAAAACTTTGGTTTGCAGCATCTCTCTGGCTTCTTGAGAAATAGGGTGTGCAATATCTCTAAACTCACCGCTTGGTGTCTTTCTGCTGGGCATAGCCACAAAAATACCGTTTTGCCCGGACACAACTTTAACATCATGAATAACAAAAGCATCATCAAAAGTAACAGATACAATGGCTTTCATTTTACCCTCTGACAGTAATTTTCTAACTCTTACATCGGTTATATTCACAATAAGTCACTCCTTTCGGTCAATAACTTATTTCTACATACAAACCAAAATTCCTTCAACATTTCTACAAAGTTTGAATATTTTGTCATTTTTTTTCATATCGTGTTACACCGTGGGTCACAGGTCGCACAAAAAACAACCTGCCATTTTCATTTTTCCATTCTTCCATGAGCTTTTTCCAGCTATTATCAACGCATAAAGCAAATATAGAAGCACCGCTGCCACTCATCAGTGGGTATAAACCTCTATGGCACCAATCTTCTTTTTGCTTTTGCAAGCTTGGATATTTAGCCAGTACCACAGATTCTAAATCATTGTAAAGTGCAGCGGCAATTTTTGGCAAATCATTTTGTTTTATGGCTTCAACCATAGCTTTTTCGTCCCCAACATGGTTTTTGTCGGGTAGTTCATCATAGGCTGCAAAAGCCTCCTTGGTTGAAACTAAAATACCACTGTTTACCAAAGGAATTTGGCAATTAGGAAAATCCGGCAATTTTTCCAATTTGTCTCCTTTGCCACGTGCCAAAGCAGTGCCACCCATAACACAAAAAGGCACATCTGCACCGATTTCTGCACCAATTTCCCCTAATTCCTCAAGGGACAGGCCCAGTTTAAAATAATCATTAACACCGTGGAGCATAGCAGCACCATCACCGCTGCCACCTGCCAACCCTGCATCCATAGGAATATTTTTTACCAATTTCACATGGACTTCTTGGGGTAAATCGAATTTTTCCTTCATCAATTCCCAGCTACGGGTAACGGTATTTTGGGATTTTTCTCCCAAATTTTTATCACCTGTATCCAACTGAAAATCTCGCTGTTCAAAATCAAAATCCAAGCGGTCGAAAAGAGAAACAGATTGCATTACCGAGGTAATCTCGTGATATCCCGATTCCATCTTTTCATGAACACCCAAATACAAATTGATTTTAGCGGCGGAATAATAACTCATCATTTAAAATGTTACCTCACCCAAATGTTCTTTCAAACGTTTGGCAGCTTCTTTTACCCGTTCCTCGGGAATGGTTAAAGATATGCGGAAATAGCCCTCACCATTGGGTCCATAGCCGCTGCCGGGAGTGATAACAATACCTGCTTTATCTAAAATATATTCCGCAAAGGAGGCAGATGTAAAGCCTTTGGGCACAGGTGCCCATATATAAAAGGTAGCTTTGGGCATTTCTAAATCCCAGCCTAAATCGTTAAAGGTTTTCACCACCACATCACGGCGGCGGGAATAAACAGATTGCATTTCTTTAATGGCACTTTGGTCGCTTTCCAATCCTGCAATGGCAGCTTCCTGCACCGCTTGGAATGCTCCGCTGTCCACATTGCTTTTATACCTTGCCAAAGTAGCAATAATTTCGGGATTACCCACAGCAAAACCAATACGCCATCCTGTCATATTAAAGGGTTTGGAAAGGGAATTAAATTCTATCCCCACATCTTTGGCGCCTTCAACTTCCATAAAACTGGGGGGACGATAGCCATCGTAACTCACTTCTGAATAGGCATTATCGTGGCACACGATGATATCGTATTTTTTGGCAAAAGCCACAACTTCTTCAAAAAATGAAATGGGAGCAATAGCTCCTGTGGGATTATTGGGATAGCCCATCCAAAATATTTTCGCTTTTTTTGCCACATCTTCGGGGATAGCTTTTAAGTCCGGCAAAAAACCGTTTTCTTCTTTTAAGGGCATATAATAGGGTTCGCCCCCTGCCAGCATAGTACCGATGCCATAAACGGGATAGCCGGGATCCGGCACTAAATTGATATCACCGGGATCTACATAGCAGTAATTTACATTGGCAATACCCTCTTTGGAGCCAATCAAAGCAACAACCTCGGTTTTAGCATCTAAATTTACCCCAAAACGCTTTTTGTACCACCCTGCCACAGATTCTCGAAAAGAGAGCATCCCCACCGATGAGGGATATTGATGGTTTGCCGGGGTTTTGATGGTTTCCGCCATTTTTTCAATGATAAAATCTGGGGTTGGTAAATCAGGATCACCGATACCAAAGCTGATAATATCAATACCTTTATCTTTATATTCCTGAATTTTCTTTTCAATCCCCGCAAATAAATAGGGGGGAATCTCACGAATTCTTTTTGCTTCCTGTTTCATAAAAAACTCCTTTAGTATATATATTCACCTTGAGCAACATAAGCAATGGGGCCTGTCATCATCAGATGTCCGTTTTCCCGCCATTCACATTCCAAATCGCCGCCCAAAAGATGTACTGTAACATTTCTATCGGTATAGCCATTGAGAATAGATGCCACAACCGAGGCAGAAGCACCTGTGCCACAAGCCAAGGTTTCACCGCAGCCACGTTCAAAAACACGCATTCTTATTTCATTGGCAGTAACTACTTCCACAAATTCCACATTTATTTTTTCAGGGAACATTTTATGGCATTCCAAAATCGGTCCCAAATCATGAACAGGGGCTTTAACTAAATCGTTCCAAAAAGTTACCGCATGGGGATTACCCATGGATACACAGTTAAGCTCAAATTCATAGCCATCCACCACCATTGGCATTGCCACAACTTCATCTTTATCCACTTCTACGGGTATTTCCCAAGCTTTTACTCTGGGGATACCCATATCCACTCTGATTTTTTGTAATTTTTCATCTTCAAATATCAACACTGGTTTAATGGTGCCTGCGGCTGTTTCAACCTTCATTTCATTTTTGGGCACAATACCTTTATCGTAAACATATGCCGCAAAACAACGAATGCCGTTTCCGCACATTTGGGCTTCGGTACCATCATTATTAATAATACGCATACGAATATCGTTTATTTCCGAGGGTAAAACCACCAATAAACCATCGGCACCAATGCCAAAATGGCGGTCACAAACTTTTTTAGCCAAATCATTTAAATCATCGGGCAATTCACCATTTAGATTTTCGACGATAACAAAATCATTGCCTAAACCATTCATCTTAGTAAAGTTGAGTTTCATCTTTCTTTTGCCTCCTAATATTTTGCAAATCAGAATTTGGTTAAATACTGACTTATTTCCCATGGTGTTACTTGGGTGCGATATTCCAGCCATTCTTCTCTTTTAGCTTGAATAAAGCAATTATAAACGTGATTGCCCAAAGCTTCGGAAATTACTATATCGCTTCTCAGCTCATCTATTGCCTCATCCAAATTACGTGGCAGGCAACCTATACCTCTGGTTAAACGCTCCTCATCTGTGAGGTCATATAAATTATAATCGCAGGCTTTGGGTGGTTGGATTTTATTTTTTATGCCATCAAGTCCTGCAATGAGCATAACCGCTGTGCCCAAATAAGGGTTGGCAGCAGGATCAGGACTACGCATTTCCACTCTGGTGGATGCCCCTCTTTTAGAAGGTATCCGCACTAAAGGACTACGGTTTTTACCGGACCAAGCTATATAAACCGGTGCTTCATACCCGGAAACAAGTCTTTTATAAGAATTTACCGTGGGGTTAACTATGGCAGTAATTGCCTTGGCGTGTTTTAATAAGCCACCAATATAATAATACGCAATTTCAGAAAGACCATCTGTACCATTGGCATCGGCAAACATATTTTTACCTTCTAAATTGCAAAGGCTTTGATTCATGTGCATACCCGAACCCGCAATACCAAAAATAGGTTTTGGCATAAAGGTGGCATGTAAACCATGGCGTTGTGCCACCATTCTCACCACTAATTTAAAGGTTTGTATTCTATCCGCAGAAGATAAAGCATCTCCATATTTAAAATCTATTTCGTGCTGTCCCGGAGCACATTCATGGTGGGAAGCTTCCACTTCATAATTCATATCTTCCAAGGCATAAACCATTTCACGTCGGGCAGCCGAGCCTAAATCCACAGGAGAAAGGTCAAAATATCCTGCTTGATCTTGGGTTTCTAAAGTGGGGCGACCTGTACTATCTGTATGAAAAAGAAAAAACTCAGCTTCGGGTCCCACATTCATGGTGTAGCCCATATCCTTTGCCAAAGCAACGGCTCTTTTTAAAACGTAGCGTGGGTCACCTTCAAAAGGTTCCTCATTGGCATCGTAAATATCGCAAATCAACCGAGCAATGCCACCATCCTGATAGTGCCAAGGAAATATTTGCCAAGTATCCAAATCGGGTTTTAAATACATATCACTTTCTTCAATACGCACAAAACCATCCACAGATGAACCATCAAACATTATTTCACCATCTATGGCTTTGGCTAATTGAGATAGAGGTATATTTACATTTTTCAGTATGCCAAAAACATCACTGAATTGCAATCTAATAAAACGGATATTATTATCTTTAGCACTGGCAAGAATATCTTCCTTATTATATTTAGCCATACGAACCTCCATAAATATTATTATCTTTTTTATTATACTATAAATTTAGTAAAAAATAAAGAACAAGTATAATGGGATTTATTTATAGTATCCCACAGCACAATTAAAATATCGGCAATTTTAAATGGATATTACAAGGCTATTATATAAATTTAATTACATAAAAATGAATAAAGTATCTTTTATCATTGGGAAATGCGGTTAATAAAAAAGCTGTAAATTATAATAAAAAGAAATACTATTTTTTTAATGTGTAATATTTTACTATTTTTTTCACTATATTTAGGAAAAGAGATTTTTTCACAAGAGGTGACGCAATGAGTAAAAGACATAGACAAAACAGGAATTCCATCAATTCCGATGAACTCCTTAACGCATTAAGACAAGGGGGCTACCACAACAACAACAGCAATCCCATGCCCCACCAGCAAAGCAATCAAATGGGAGGCAATATGCAAAATGGCTTAAGTGCTTTAGCGGGATTATTGGGCGGACAAAACGGTGGCGGCAATCAGGGCGGTATGCCACAGATGGGCGGCGGTATGCCACAGATGGGCGGAGGGATGCCACAGATGGGCGGAGGGATGCCACCTATGGGTGGTGGAATGCCACAAATGCCCGGAGGTATGCCACCTATGGGTGGTGGGATGCCACAGATGCCCGGAGGTATGCCGCCTATGGGCGGAGGTATGCCACAGATGCCCGGAGGTATGCCGCCTATGGGCGGAGGTATGTCACAGATGCCCGGAGGTATGCCGCCTATGGGCGGAGGGATGCCACAGATGACCGGAGGTATGCCGCCTATGGGTAGCGCCAACAAAGTCAACCCCCGCCCCGGCACAGCATCTACAGCCAACAACGATAGGGAGCTAATAAAAAAACTTTTGGTAGAGATTATAGATATATTAAAAGAAAACAAAAGCCAAGAATAACCTCAATAAAATTGAACAATTTTTTAAAGGGAGAGATAGCCCCACAGCTATCTCTTTTTTATTTAAAAATTATTAAGATATTAATAAAAATTTTCTTTTAGATTGTTAATTAATTGACTATTCTCAATAAATATGCTATTCTTCGTATATAGCTCAAATATAAAAGGAGGGTATCTCAATGAACATGAAAGACAAAACGGTTCTCATTACCGGAGCAGGAAGAGGCATCGGCTTAGGTATAGCCACAGCCTTTGCCAAAGAAGGGGCAAACATCGCTATAACCGATATTGTTGAAGCCAATCTCAAAGACGCAAGTGCTAAATTGGAAAAATTAGGAGTTAAAGTACTTCCCTTGGTTGTGGATGGTGCAGACGAAAATGCAGTAAGCCAAGGCATTGACAAAGTAGTAGAAACTTTTGGCGGCTTAGATGTATTAATTAACAATGCTCAAGCTTCCAAATCCGGGGTTATGCTGGTAGACCACAGCAAAGCAGATTTCGATTTAGCTATTAATACCGGTCTTTATGCAACATTCTTTTTTATGCGTGCAGCTTTCCCCCATCTTAAAGCAACAAAAGGCTCAGTAATTAACTTTGCTTCAGGTGCAGGCATTAACGGCAGATTAGGTCAATCATCCTATGCAGCTTCCAAAGAAGGCATCCGTGGTCTTACCCGTGTTGCCGCCAACGAATGGGGCGAATTTGGCATCAGAGCCAATGTGGTTTGCCCTCTGGTAAAAACCGAAGCTTTAGCCCAATGGGAAAAAGATTATCCCGAAATTTATGAAAAGACCATTCAAGGTATCCCTCTGAGAAGATTTGGCGATGCAGAAAAAGATATCGGCAGAGTTTGCGTATTTTTGGCATCTGACGATGCTTCCTATATAAGTGGCGAAACCATTAGCTTACAAGGTGCTTCCGGTATGCGTCCTTGATTTTGTTTTAACATCCACAATGATTAACCTAAAAATTTAACTTGTAATAGGTATTTTTTTAATGCCACAATTATTTAAGCAAAACCACAATTATTAAAATTACAATTAACTATATATTAAAAGAAGTTGCAATGTTTTTTAACACTGCAACTTCTTTTTATTTTTGATTGGTTCAAATACAATAGTTTATTTTAAACTATCAAGTTAATTTAACTCTTTCAGTAAATCTACCAAACTAAAGTTTTAAGCTTAAACAATACCTTGAGCCAACATAGCATCGGCAACTTTTACAAAACCGGCAATATTAGCACCTTGAACATAGCTTGTTTTGCCATCTTCAGTACCATATTTCACACAGTTATCGTGGATATCTGCCATAATAGCTTTTAATTTTGCGTCAACTTCTTCACGGGTCCAATTATAGCGCATGGAATTTTGGCACATTTCCAAACCACTGGTGGCAACACCACCGGCATTGGCAGCTTTACCCGGAGCAAAATGAACGCCTGCATTCAAGAAAACTTGGATAGCTTCATTACTGCTGGGCATATTTGCACCTTCAGCCACATATTTTACGCCATTTTTAACCAATTCTTTGGCGTGTTCTTCATTCAGCTCATTTTGAGTTGCGGTGGGCAAGGCAATATCACAAGGCACATACCAAGGACGTTTGCCGGGAACCCATTGCAATTTATATTTATCCGCAAAATCTTTGGCGGATTTTCTATGAACTACCCACAAATCTTTCAAATAATCAAGTTTTTCTCCGGAAATACCATCAGGATCATAAACATAGCCATGTTCATCAGCAATAGTTACAACTTTGCCGCCTAATTCATTAACTTTTTCAATGGCAAAAGTACCAACATTACCATAACCGGAAACAGCAACAGTTTTACCTTCTAAGGTATCATTATTTTTTTCCAACATTTGTTGCAAGAAATAAATTAAACCATAGCCTGTGGCTTCGGGGCGAATTAAGCTACCACCAAAGGACATTCCTTTACCTGTGAGAATACCGGTAAATTCGTTGCACAATCTTTTATATTGGCCAAACATATAGCCAACTTCTCTGGCACCAACACCAATATCCCCCGCAGGAACGTCAGTATTTGGACCAATATGACGATAGAGTTCTGTCATAAATGCCTGACAAAAACGCATTACTTCATCATCACTTTTACCAACACCATCAAAATTAGCACCGCCTTTAGCGCCGCCCATAGGTAAGGTAGTTAAGCTATTTTTCAAAACCTGTTCAAAACCCAGGAATTTCAAAATGCCCAAATTTACACTGGGATGAAAACGCAAACCTCCTTTATAGGGGCCAATGGCACTGTTCATTTGGATACGATAGCCACGGTTTATTTGCAATTCACCTTTATCATCTACCCAAGGAACACGGAACATTATCACTCTTTCGGGTTCTGCAAGTCTTTCCAATATTTTTGCTTTTTCATATTTAGGATTTTCGTTAATGAAGGGAATCAAGGTTGCAGCAACCTCTTCCACTGCTTGATGAAATTCAGGTTCATTGGGGTTTTTAGCTTTCAGGTCGTCCATAAATAATTTAAGTTCCATGATTATATCTCCTTTATTCAATTTATGGTGATAATTATACCAAATTTAACAAGAAAAATCTATTATTTTTTCTGCTAAATTCATGTTTTTTCCCAAACAAAATTTTATGCGGTTTATAAATGGCACAAATCCCCATGATTACACCTGCATAATTATGTTTTGAATCTATATTATCAGTCATCTCTCAATTCAGAACCATAATTTTGGGTAAAATAGGTTTTAGAATATTTTTCCAATTTCCAGTCCGGTATTTTACAAGCTTTGCAGGTATCACGCATCCATTTATTACGCAGCCAACGAGCCGCACGGCAAGTTTTTGAATTACGAACCATAAAGGTTCTGCCGCAATGAGTGGATATTTCCGCATATTCACCCTTAACGGTAATACTGCGAATCCCATGTAAAGTGCCGCTACGAGAAGGCCACAATTTAATTTTTTCCAATAAGCGAAAAAAATCAATATGTTTGCGATAATATCTTTTATTGCTTTCATTGCTCATTTTATCTTCCCCCAATCAGAATATATTGCTTTGTAAAAAACTCATTGTCAAACTCAAAGGTTTTCGTTTATTTATAAAGCTATTTATAAAAACAAATATTTATATTTTAAATTTTTTCTCTATTTATGTAATATATTATTAAAATTTACAAATTTTCTTTATTTTTTACTCAATCAAATAGCTGTATCCACTAAAATCAACAATTATTAAATAAATAGTTACATCCACTTAAATCAATAATTTTCAAATCAACAAGTATCGTGGATATAAGGCATTTATTTTCTGCAATGATTAGTTACTTAGGTTAAATTTTTTAAATTACTTTATTAAAAAAGCAGCGTATATAAAAAGGAGAAGACCATGCGGCCTTCTCCCTTTAGGATTTCGTTAAAACTCAATAACAAAGCAGATGATGAATCATCTTCTAAATGTTAAACGAAGCTTTTTCAAAACCACTATTATTCATACATACCATACAATCCTTCACGATGAGCGGTAAGGTAGCCCATGCAGAATTGATCGTCGCCCATGAGAGCAGCGCCGGCAGCAACGGTACCCATCATCAATTTGTCGCAAGGATTGATGATATATCCGTCCATACCATTAACCATGGTTTGTGCAACAAAGAAGCTATTTAAAACTTTTCTGTTGGGGAGACCATAGGAAATGTTGGAGAGACCACACATTTTGTGGCATTTAGGATATTTTTCGGTAAGAAGTCTAACAGTTTGCAAAACTTCCAAACCAGCTTTATCAGATACACTGATAGGTTTTACGAGAGGGTCAAAATAGATGTTTTCTTCAGCAACGCCAGCTGCAACTAAACCGGAATGAAGTTTGTCGGCAACGCCAAGACGATCTTCTGCGGTTACGGGCATACCGGTGTCATCCATTAAGAGAGCAACGATTTTAGCGTTGTACTTGCTAACCAAGGGAAGTACTTCTTGATAACGTTCCTGTTCGAAGTTGATGGAGTTAATCATAACTTGCATGTCAGGACGAAGTTTGGTAAAACGAGCCAAACCTGCATCAAGTGCTTTAGCATCAGGACTGTCAATGCAGAGAGGTTTGTCTGTGATAACTTCTAAAATGGTGTCTACCAACCATTCCATTGTTTCCACTTCTTGACCAAACTGAGTTCCGCAGTTAACGTCGATATAATCGGCACCTGCTGCTGCTTCATCCTTTGCGATTTGCTGGATATAAGCTTTGTCTTGCTTTTCAACAGCTTCTTTGATTGCCTTACGGCTTGAGTTAATAAGTTCACCTACGATAAGCATTTGAGTATCCTCCTTTAAAAATAAAGTACTTTATTTCTGTTTGCACCGATGTGCATAACATTCTAATTAAATAGCGGGGACAAAGTCTAAAACTTTCATTTTTGTACCTTGCAAAGCCCCAATTCTGCGAAACATTTCCTGCCTTTTGGCGGCCAAAGCTTCAGCACTTTCAGCACTGCAAACCATAGTTGCCACCCATTCTTTTTTGCCTTTGGCATAGTTGGTTAATGCTTCATCTGCACCGCAGAAATTTATTTTATGGCTAACATCTTGGGCTTTTGCCAAAAGATGTTCACCTAAAACCACAATTTCACCGTTATTCACGGATATTTGTTCTAAGGAAACAAATTTTTCTTTACCTAATTTTTCAGGTATGGGATAATCGCTGTGGGGGCAAAACTTACGATGAAGTTCCGCCATGAAATTTACACCTGTGGCGTGATAAATATTGATAGGTGTTTGGCTGGGAATACGCACATCAATTTCTAAAATCTTTAATATTCCTTGGTCATCTATAACTTCAACATCCATAATGCCATGAAGCTGCACCATATTACCTAAAGCCAACGCTAAATTTTGAAATTGAATTTTTAAACCTTGGGAAATATCAGGGCAGGACATTACACGCTTACAATCATAGGTTTTGTCCATAAACAGCTCTGTTATATGATATACGCTGTAATCATTGGGTATGCCTATTATTTCTATGGAATAAGAAGGGCCGCCCAAATATTCTTGAATTACCCAATCATTTCTATCATGTGTTTTTAAAAATTCCGCAATTTCTCCTTGAGTATTTAATTTACGCACACCCTCGCTGCCGCTCATTGACGAAGGTTTCGCAATGTAGGGCAATTTACCTTGGGGGTGATGGCAAGGAACAGGCATTTTCAATTTTGCCATGGCCTCATCCGAACGCAATTTAGAGGAGCTTATGCCATAGGCATATTCATCATAAATTAGATTAATGCCTTCTGTATCCCTAAGATGTGCCAGTGCTGCCAGTGCCTCTTGGTTTTCCAAAGCCGGAAGCACAAAATCTGCTTCTTTTAAAATACCCAGTATAACCTTATCATATTGTAACACATCATGGTGAATAAATCTATTACAAAA
Source organism: Clostridiales bacterium (assembly GCA_036644995.1). Lineage (GTDB taxonomy): Bacteria > Bacillota > Dehalobacteriia > UBA7702 > UBA7702 > Cryptoclostridium. Next base: position 52,923 of record JAVXOZ010000004.1, read on the forward strand.
ATTTTGCCCAATAGGGGCTTCATCTTTATCTATCAAAGTGGTGTGCATACCCGCTTTAGACCCCAAATACAAGGCTTCTAAACCTTGAAGTCTGCCACCAACGACTACGACATTTTTCATTTGTTTTCAATTAACCATTTCTTGTATTCTTCTACTGTGGCACCACGCATACCCAATTTTTCCAATCTGGGTAAAACACCTGCCACAGACCTTTTGCCTTCATTAACATCCATAGTGCTTTGAGCTACCCCTGCCAACCCCGTTGAGGGCGGAATGATGGAGGTAACAACATTACAACCTGCTAAAATTCGGCTTTCCAGTCCATCTAAGCCTTCCACATCAAGGGATGCGGGTATTAATACTTTAGGATAAAGCAAGCGTATTAAAGCTATGATTTTAAGCTCCATATCGTGGTTATGGGTTTCCATATCTTCCATAGGTGTACCCTCTTGGGGTACAAAGGTCATAACCCGTAATTGGCTGGCATTCAAATCCTCCATTGCCAAAAGTGCATCGGCAAGGTCTGCCACGGTTTCGCCCAACCCTGTCATCAAGCCTTCTTCAATATGCATACCCATTTTTCTGGCATATTTTTTAGCGTGTAAACGCTCCTCGAAATCCTGATTGATTCGCAAATTTTTAAACAACTCACGATTATAGGTTTCTTGGTATAGGGCATAAAACTCCACCCCTGCTTTGGCGAACTTTTCAATTAAATCATCTTTTACAACCCCGGGTGATATCATTACCGGCAAATTATTATCTTCTTTGATTTTAGCAACCAAATCCAAAACACCGGCAAAATCTTCCTTGTGATACTGAGGATCTTCACCCATGGTTAAATCCAAAACATGAACACCGGAATCAGCTAAACCACGAGCAATTTCCCGTACTTCTTCAGATGTTTTGCGATACCGCATGGTATCTTTATTAGCAGAGCGGAAAAAACAAAAGTTACAATTATTGCGACAAAAAGTGGAAAAATAGACAAAGCCGTAGAGAAAAACACCGTTACCAAAATATTTGGCACGAGCATCTCTTGCGGCTTTAAATAATTGTTCTGTTGTTGCTGAATCCGTTACCGAAAGCAAAGACATAATTTCTGCCTTGCTAAGTTTTTCTTCTCTGAGGGCTTTTTCAATAATTTCTCTTTCCAACATATGTTCCCCAATCCTCACAATTATCGCCGTTTTACAAATAAAACGGCTTATTTTTATATATATTTTAGAGCAAAAGCTCTGTTATAATCTGGCGGGGAGTCCGGGAGTCTCACCCGGCTACATAGATTTAGAGTCTATATGATCAATAGCGATCCACCCCCCATATGGGAAACATTATAACATGGCTATTTTTAATTAGCAAGTAGTAGCAGGTAGTTTTTTTGCTACTTTTGCGATGTGTTTTTCCATTATAGCAATGTCTTTTTTCATTACCGCCAATATGCAGGCAATAAAGATAAAATTTAACAACTATTATTTTGATTTTATAATAAAATATTTTTAAAAAACAAGTTTTAATAATTAGTTTTTGCAAGTTTTTTGGAATAAAAATCAAAATTTCAATAAAATAACCATAATTTTTCCATTAAAAATTGAAAATATATCTTTAATTTAGCAAACCATGGCAATCATGGTAATAACCCCAAGTTGCAATAAATCATGAATAGTTCTGTCTTTGTAAAAATCTGCGGCTTCATCATTTAAGGATAAAGGCACAGCGGGAGATGCAAACCAAAGGTCGGGATGTAACATATCTTTACTTAACCAACCGGCTTCGGAAAAGGTGCAATCAACAACCAAGGGATATTTTTTAATATCTTCTATTTTTTTGGTGGTAGCATAACCTTCTTTTCCCAAAGCTGCCAACACTTCTTCATCATTATCATAAACAACACCATCTGCACCACGGCATTTTAAAAATGCCAATGCCGAGCGGCCAACTCTGCCGCCGCCCAAAACAAGAACTTCCTTATCTCTCAATCCGCCCACGGCACCTTCCAATGCTGCCACAAAACCACGGGCAGTGGCATCAGAATTTTCCGCAACCAAATTTTTACTCATATTAAGTGCCAAGAAATATCTGTCATCAGCGGTAAAAATAACCCCTGCTCCCCTTTGGGTAGCTTCATAAATACCGGAAACATCCGTTGCTTCAGTAATAAAAACATCAAAACCCATATGGGTAAGAATCCCCGCAACCTGTTGGCAAAATGTAGTGATAAGCCCTAAACCTGCAGTAACAGGCACAACCCCAACCTTTAAACGCCAAGAGGCACTTTTCAACCTGCCACGAGAAACATCACCGGCAAGTGCGGCCAAATTCAAAAGAGACATTTTGCTTTGGGATTCTAAATGTTCTGCCCACTGAGGCAGCTCTTTTGTCATATTTACAATCCATTCATTCTGTAATCTGGTCATATTTTCCCTCTCCAATTAACATAAAAAACATCCAAGTGAAACATTGAGTATTTATTTAGATATTGAGCCGTGCCCCATTTAAGTAAGATAGGCTTCTGCCCACTCTTTTAATATTGTGGTAATCTTCTTTCATCATGGCAATACGCTCTAAGCCAAAGCCCAAGCCTACCCATGTATCAAAGATTCCCCAATTTGCGTCAAGAAAGTGGGGGCCAAATGCACCTGAGGCAATTTCCAAATCTCCGGAAACCACATCTAAAGTATCACCATAAACCACGCTATCCTCGGCAACCAACTCATATTTATCAAAGCCAATAACTTCCATGGCTTTTACAGCCAGTTCTTTTAAACGTGCCATTTGTTCGCCATCTTTAACTCCGCCCAATTCCACAAAGTTAAGCATGGTAAATTCATTTAAGTGTTCGGCTCCTTGGCTTTCTTTTCTAAAGCAGGGTCCAACCTCAAAAATACGCACGGGATTACCCCATACTTTTTGCAAACTACGCATCATATCATAAAGATTAGGTGCCAGCATTGGGCGTAAACACCTGTTTTTATCCACCCAAAAAACTTGCTTTGTTAAAGGATGGTCTTCACCTATGGTCATTTGTTCCAGCATTTTTTTAGGCAGCATAATGGGGGTAACAACCTGAATAAAGCCTTCTTCTTCAGTGAGCCATTTTACCAATTTAGATTCTATTTCACAAAGAATAGGACGCCTTGTCCCATCCCGCAAAGCAAAAAGAGCATCTTTGCTTTGATTTATCAGGCTTTGTTCGATTTTTTTAAATTCTTTTTCTCTGATTGCAATCTCATCAAACTCTTGGTTAACAGTAGCGTCCTCGGCATTAAGTTCAGTGAGGCGCTGTTTCTGTGCAACGGAAAATGTAACAGACATGTTTATCATTACCTTTCTGCACTGAATTATAAAAGCATAATTCAATATATACTACTATTATACTCCTAAGCAGAGAAAATACAATTTTATATTTTTGTGTTTAGGGATAAAAAATATGACATTTATCAAAAAAATGGTAAAATATCTCATTTTTTTGCTTTTACTTTACTTATTTGTGAAGTTTAATTTTCAAAGAAAAGGGAAAATATTATGTTCATAATAAAAATTGCTTGCAGAATATAATAAGAAAGGATATAATAATTGTTAACATTTTCAAGGACTTATAAATAGATGTATTTTAAGAAATAGGAGAAAAAGCTTATGAAAGGTGCACAAGTAGTAGTAGAAATATTAAAAAGAGAAGGCGCCGATACTATTTTTGGTTATCCCGGCGGCGTTGCCTTACCGCTTTATGATGCTCTTTACGATTCGGGCATTCGCCACATTTTAACCCGCCACGAACAAGGAGCAGCCCATGCCGCAGATGGCTACGCACGTTCTTCGGGAAAAGTGGGAGTTTGCTTATCCACATCCGGCCCCGGGGCAACAAATTTAGTTACAGGGATTGCCACAGCCTATATGGATTCCAGTCCTACGGTATTTATTACCTGCCAAGTAACCCGTGCCGCCATTGGCAAAGACTCCTTTCAAGAAGCGGATATGCGGGGTATAACCACACCCATAACCAAGCATAATTATTTGGTTAGCTCGGAAAAAGACTTGGCACCTGCTTTACGTCAAGCATTTTATGTGGCAAGAACAGGCAGACCCGGCACTGTGGTGGTGGATATTCCCAAGGATTTATTTGAAGCGGATATCGACATAAATTTTGAGGAAGACATCAACATGAGGGGCTATAAACCTTTATATGAAGGGGATATAGCTCAAGTTGAGGAAGCAGCTTACCTGATTAAACACGCTAAAAAACCGGTATTTTTCATTGGCGGCGGCATGGATACCGTGGAAAGAGCCGAGTATTTTAAAGATATCGTTAAAAAAACCAATATTCCCGTGGTTAGCAGCCTTATGGGGAACAGCGTTTTCCCCAATGACCACCCCTTATACTTGGGTATGGTGGGAATGCACGGCACTGCCACAGCCAATAAAGCAGTTATGGATTGCGACCTTTTAATCGGCATGGGTGTACGTTTTTCCGACCGTGTTACCGGCAAAGTAAACACCTTTGCCCCCAATGCCAAAATTATCCACTTTGAAATAGACCCGGTGGAAATAAATAAAAACATTAAAGTAGATACCCGTGTACTGGCAGACCTTTCATGGTCGCTCCAGAGGCTTAACGAAAGAATAGAAAAACCACACGCCGATGAATGGGTAAAAATGCTGATGGCAACAAAAGCAGCCAAACCCATGGCTTACGGCACTCCCAAAGATGGGGAAATAAAACCACAAATGGTTATTGAGGCAATTTCGGATTTAACCCAAGGTGAAGCCATAATAGTTACCGATGTGGGGCAACACCAAATGTGGACAGCTCTGCTGTACGAATATAAACACCCCCGCTCTTTCCTTAGTTCCGGTGGCTTAGGCACCATGGGCTTTGGCTTGCCCGGTGGTATTGGGGCACAAATAGCCAATCCCGATAAAGAAGTTTGGGTTATTTGTGGCGATGGTGGCTTTTTAATGAATTGCCAAGAAATGGCAACCGCCGTGGAACACAATTTACCCATTAAAATTGTTATAGTGAACAACCGTTGCTTAGGCATGGTTCAACAGTGGCAGCGTATGTTTTTTAACCAACGTTACAGCGGCTCAAAATATGAAATAGATACAAACATGGCAACGGTATCCCAAGCTTTTGGTGCCAATGGGTTACGGGTTACGGATTCCAAAAATCTTAAAGACGCACTTTTGGAAGCTAAAAATTGCACCGGCCCCATGGTGGTGGAAGTAATGGTTACCGGAGATGAAAATGTTTACCCCATGGTTCCTGCAGGAGCATCCCTAAATGAAATCATTGAATGGGAGGAAAAAGAATAATGAAACATACATTAGCAGTATTGGTTGAAGACAGACCCGGGGTTTTAACCCATGTTGCGGGCTTAATTGCACGGCGTGGTTTCAATATCGTTTCCATAAATGCAGGCTCCTCCGAGGTTTCCGGCATCACACGCATAACCGTAGTGGTGGATGTGGCAGATGAAGATGAGCTGGAGCAAGTGACCAATCAAATAGAAAAGCTTGTTGATGCTTTACACGTAACCAACCTCACCGCCATGCCTTCCATCAATCGTGAGCTGGCATTAATTAAGGTTATGGCTTTGCCCAAAGACCGTTCGGGCTTGGTGGATATAGCCAATATTTTCCGTGCTAAAATTGTGGATGTGCACCCGGACAGCATAGTTATTGAAATGACAGGTGAAGAAGATAAAATAGATGCTATGTGCTTACTTTTGGATGAAATGGGAATTTTGGAAATTGTACGCACAGGTCGCATAGCCATATCCCGTGGTTTGCCCAGTTCCCAGCAGAAATAAAAATTTACATAGCACAGATAAAATAACAGCTTAAAGTTTTACCACTACAAAATCATAACAAAACCCACACCCCATAGCTCTTTAAAGAGCTATGGGGTAATATTGTAGACAAAATGCAATTTTAGCTACAAGATTATTGGCTTTGAATAAAGGCTTAGATTGGGCAAAACTCACGGAGTCGGGGACGTGAAGTGTACTTTGATGTACATAAACGGTCACGGCTAAGGGATTTTGCCCAATATCAGACTTTATACAAAACCACACCCCATAGTTTCGAAAGGAGCTATGGGGTAATATTGTAGAAAAAATGCAATTTTGGCTACAAGATTATTGGCTTTGAATAAAGGCTTAGATTGGGCAAAACTCACGGAGCCGGGGACGTGAAGTGTACTTTGATGTACATAAACGGTCACGGCGAAGGGATTTTGCCCAATATCAGACTTTATACAAAACCACACCCCATAGTTTCTATCGAAACTATGGGGTTTTTACAAAATGCAATTTACTAATTTACAAATAAACAACAATATTTATACACACTTATCCTGCAAAATTAGTTTGACAAAATATAGTGTTTTAGTTATGCTATATTGTAATAAAATTGCGGAAGAAAAAAACATGAAACCAAAATTTATTGAATCATTCTATAATTTGGGAGAACTGCCAAAATACACCACTTTTTCTCTTATAGCCACGGCTTTGGATTTTTCTGTTGTGTGGGCAATTACTTTTTTGCTCCACGGAGATATCGTTTTTGCCAACACTATTGGATCATTAAGCGGTTTTTTCCTGCATTATTTTTTAGCATCAAAAACAGTTTTTAATACAGAATATGGAGCTATCGGCTTTGTAATCTACCTTTCCACCTTTTTATTGGGTATGATTATTGGCAATATTATAATTTATTACACATATCATTGGCTCTTAACCATAATTTTAACCGCCTTTGCCTTTATCATCAGTAAAATATTATCTGTTTCCATACCATTTTTTATTGTTTATTATTTGCGAATGCTAATATTTAAACGCTTGGATAACTCCGATAATTCCGATAATTCCGATGACAAAAAAAACAATGACACCACAAAAAATTACGAAGATAACAGCCATAATTCAATAAATTAAACTCTTAACTATTTATTTTTAGTTGAGAGTTATTTTTTTGCCAAAAACCACCGTTTTTTAACTGCATAATAAGTTGATGCCGAGGAATACTTAAAGGAGAGTAAAAAAGGATGTGATTATTTGAAACGCTGGTTTCCTTCTGTTTTTCTTTTTCTTTTTGGTGGTGGTTTATATTATTTACTGGAAATTTTGTGGCGTGGTTACAGCCATTGGACCATGTTTTTTGCAGGGGGAACCTGCTTTTTATCCATAGATTGGCTTAATAATAAATTGAAAAAAAAGACACCACTGTGGGTACGTTGCACTTTGGGGGCTGCTGTTATAACCGGGGTAGAATTTGTAATTGGCTGCACGGTAAACCTCTGGGCACACTGGAATGTTTGGGATTACAGCCGCTTTCGCTTTCATTTCATGGGGCAAATTTGCTTATTATATACCTTTATATGGTTTTTTTTAACCGCTCCCCTAATTTGGTTAACCACTTTCATGCGCCACCAAGTGGAGCATTTATTAAATAAAATACATTAAATAAATAGGAGGTGATAAAAATTTCTCAATGCGTAAAATGCCAAAAACAAATCCACGGCGATGATTTATATGAAGTTAAAGGCAAGGTTTTTTGTGAAGATTGTGCCACAAAGCTCACACAGGATTCACCCACAGCTTCACCTACGGGAATCGGCTGCATTGGTTCATATGCAGCTATGGAACGCCAAATATTTATAAAAGCCCATCAACAAAAATAACACTGTAAAAAAACTGTCCAAGGCTTTTAAAAGTCTTGGACAGTTTTATTTTACAAATTTTTTATCCCAACAACTGAGTTTGTTAAAAGACCTAAACCCCACAAAAACAAAGTACAAAACTTTTGAGTGTGAGCCATTGAGGATTGCTTGAATTTTTATTGAGCAGAACCATTAAGGGAAAATCAATTAAAATTCTTTTTTTATGCTGCGTAAAAATAATTCTTTTAATGTAGTATCTGCATCTGCCTTATGATAAAGCATGGCTTGAACCGCATTGCAAATAGGCAAATCCACATCATATTTTTCCCCCAAGGCGGTTAATGCCCTAACGGTATAATAGCCTTCTGCCAAGGATGAAAATTTTTCGTTTTTTACAAATGCTTCACCAAATTGACGATTATGACTAAATTTAGAAAACACCGTGGCTTCATAATCCCCTAAATGGCACAAGCCATATGCCGATAATTCATTGCCCCCCATGCCCCTAATCAAACGGGCAATTTCCCGTGTACCTCTGGACATCAATGCGCCTTTTAGTGAGGGCAAGCCTTTACCATCCAGCATACCTGCGGCAATGCCAATAACGTTTTTTGCCGCCGCACCTATTTCGTTCCCCAATAAATCATTGCCATAATAAAAGCGAATTAAATCTCCGGAAAATTCTTTAACCAGTAAAGCTTTGGTTGCTTCATCATCGCTATCTATAACCATGCAGTTGGGCACACCACGATAAAATTCCTGAACATGCCCGGGGCCTAACCAAACCGCAACTTTGCAGGAAACATCGGATAATTCCGTTACCACTTGGGAAAGACGTTCCCCTGTGGATATTTCTACCCCTTTCATACAAAGGATAAAAGTTTTATCTTTGGGGTTGAATTTTCCCAATTCACCCATGAGGTCACGGACTCCTTGGGCATTTATGGATACCACTATATATTGAGCTTTTAAAGCTTCTTTTAAATCCGTAATCAATTTTGTGGATGGTGAAAGTGTTATCATGCCATTGGTACGGTTTTCCTTAAATTCCCGAATATGCTTGGAATCTGCCCTGCCATATAAAGAAACATCATGACCAATACGGTCTAAATACCAAGCAATAAAAGAGCCCCAACGTCCACACCCAATAACGGAAATTTGCATAAAGGTTCCTCCAATCATAAAAATCTAAAAAAGTTGAATATCACTCCAATAGCTTTAATTATTAAAAACAAAAAAGGTTAAAAAGTTGTTCACTTTGGTTAACCACGGTATAGCGGAAACCTTTGGCTTCCATACGTTCAATAAGTGGCTGATAATCTTCGGGGCGTGATAATTCAATACCCAAAAGTGTGGGGCCTTTTTCCTTATCGTTGCTCTTGGAATAATTAAAGCGGATAATATCATCATCGGGACCTAAAACATCGGTGAGAAATTCCCTTAAAGCACCGGGACGCTGCGGGAAATTGATAATAAAATAATGCTGTATGCCTTCATATAGCAAGGAACGTTCTTTAATTTCCTGCATACGGGCTATATCGTTATTGCCGCCGCTGATAATACACGCAACCTTCTTTCCTTTGATTTTATCTTTATAAAATTCCAATGCCGCTATGGTTAAAGCACCGGCAGGCTCCGTAACAATGGCACTGTTGTTGTAAAGTTCCAAAATAGTGGTGCATATTTTTCCTTCGGGCACGATAACTATATCATCCAAAACTTCTTTGCATATTTCATAGGTTAAATCCCCTACCCGCATAACCGCTGCACCATCCGCAAATTTATCCACGGTATCCAAAGCTGTAACTTCGCCTTTTTCTATGGATAAAGCCATATCCGCAGCACCGGTGGGTTCTACCCCTATAACCTTAGTTGCAGGACGAATGCCTTTCACATAAGAGCCGACTCCCGAAGCCAAGCCGCCACCGCCGATAGCAGCAAAGATGTAATCCATATGCCCTGCATCATCGTTCATTATTTCCAAGCCGATAGTGCCTTGACCTGCAATAACCGAGGGGTCATTAAAAGGATGGATAAAAAACATCCCTTCTTTTTCGCAAAATTCCAAGGCTTTGGCGTTGGATTCATCAAAGGTATCACCCACCAAAACTATTTCCACACAATCACCGCCAAAACGGTGAACTTGGGCTATTTTTTGTTTGGGAGTGGTAACAGGCATGAATATTTTGCCCTTACAACCCATGGTTTTACAGGAAAAAGCCACACCCTGACCATGGTTACCCGCACTGGCACATACCACACCTTTATCACGATCTTTTTTGCTTAACTGGCTCATTTTATTATAAGCACCACGTATTTTAAAAGAACGCACTAATTGCAAATCTTCTCTCTTTAAAAAAACCTGACAATGGTAACGCTCAGACAATACTTCATTTATCTCCAAGGGTTGATTTTTGGCAACTCCCTTTAAATCGTGGCCTGCTCTTAAGATATCTTCCAAAGATATTTTCGTCATAACTTCATCCGCCTCCATACATTAATCTTTATATAATTCTTTATTATACCATTTTTTCCTTTATTTTTCTTGCTTACTTTGGCTTATTAGTTTGATATTTTGCACCATTTCCCTCTCTTGACAATAAGACCAAATGAAACTATAATCAATGTAGAAAATTATAAATTTTTTTATTATGGAGAATTATGAATCATTTTATTGTAAAAACCAAAATATTTTGCGGCGATAAAGCCTTGGAAAATATAGGCAATTTAAAAATAAATAAAGCCTGCATTGTTTGTGATAAATTCGTTGAAGATTCCGGAATGTTAAATGAATTGTTTGCTCTTTTGGAATCTCTTAATGTTTCCTATTCGGTTTTTTCCGATGTAATACCGGATCCCGATTATAATATAGTGGCAAAAGGCGTGGCAGCTATTGAAAAAAGCGGCTCCGATGCCATTATTTCCGTAGGTGGAGGCTCTGTTTTGGATACAGGTAAATTAGTTGGGCTAATCTACGGCAGAAGCAGTGAATTACCATGCCCTATTTTAATAGAAATTCCCACAACCGCAGGCACAGGCTCTGAGGTTACTTCTTTTTCCGTTATCACCAACCCGGATGATAATTCCAAATTTCCCATTGTGGACGATGATATGCTGCCGGATTATGCAATTTTAGATGCCAGATTCACCCAGAGTATTCCCCCATCAGTAACGGCAGATACAGGCTTTGATGTTTTAACCCACGCTTTGGAGGCCTATGTTTCCACCGAAGCCACGGTATTTTCCGATGCTTTGGCAGAAAAAGCTATTTCCTTGGTTTGCCGCAATCTCCCCATCGCCGTTAAAGATGGTGAAAATATTGAGGCAAGAACAGCTATGCTCAATGCTTCCTGCATGGCAGGAATTGCCTTTAACCACGCTAAATTAGGGCTGTGCCACGGCATGGCACACGCTTTTGGGGGGCAATTTCACATTGCTCACGGCAGAGCAAATTCCTTATTTTTACCCGAAGTTATTTCGTTTAACGGTGGCTTAGACCGTGATATTGCCGTTAGCTGCACACCTATACGCAAAAAATATGCAATAATAGCCAGCAAACTGGGTTTTCAGGCTAAAAATGATAAAGAACTGACACTTTGTTTAGTGGAAACCATTAAAGAATTACGCAAAATGGTGGATTTACCCCAAAGGGTCAGAGATTTGGGCATAACAGAAACCGATTATATGGCGGCACTTGATATTTTAACAGAACAGGCAATGCGGGATTCTTCCACCATCACCAATCCCGTGGCACCGCATATGGCTCAAACAAAAACTTTATTTATCAACGCTTTTTAAAAATAATAAAATATTCACATCAAAACTTTAGTAAATCATTAACCCTCGGCACAACCGCAGAGGGTTTTCTATTATGCAAAATAAAATTAAAAGGAAGTATTATGTCCAACCAGGAAGTAACCCATAAAATTTACCAATATAAAAAGCACTTGCCCCTTATCGGTATGCGTATTTTCAAATCTGCAATAGCTGTATTTATTTGCCTTTCCCTTAATATCCTCAGGGGCAGCAACGGACTGCCCTTTTACTCTGCCATCGCCACTATTTTATGTATGCAGCCCTATGTGGGCAATAGTTTAAAAGTGGCATTAAACAGGGTTTGGGGCACGATTATCGGGGCAATTTTTGGCTGTGTTATTCTTTTAATAGAAATAAATCTGATACCCCACACCCCGATTATCATTCACTATCTCGTAGTATCTTTCACCGTGATTCCCATAATATACACCACAGTTGTGCTGGGGAAAAAAGAAGCCTCCTACATTGCCTGTGTGGCTTTTTTAAGCGTAACCGTTACCACCATGGTTGGAACTTCCCCATTCTTTTTTGCCGCAGAACGTGTGGTAGATACCATTATTGGTATTGTAGTGGCTTTGGTGGTTAATGCCTGGCATATACCTCGGCGAAAAAATAAAAATATTTTATTCATCTCAGCTTTGGATGAAACTTTGGTAACGCCCAACAATACTTTAACGGATTACAGCAAGGTGGTTTTAAACCAAATGATTCAGGATGGAGTAAACTTTACCGTATCCACCGCCAGAACCCCTGCCTCGCTCATGGTGCCCTTAACATCTGTAAATTTAAAATTACCGGTAATTGCCGCCAATGGTGCCTTGCTTTTTGATTTAACCACCAAAACCTATGTAAAAAAGTGGGAATTACCCCATGAAACAGCAAAAACAGTTGCGGATTACTTAGAATCCCGAGATATACACCCTTTTATCACTGCGGTAATTGATGATGTGCTGATAATATATTATGAGAATTTTGATAACCCAGCAGAAGCTCTGCTTTATGAGGAAATGCGGTATTCTCCATATCGCAATTATATCAGCCACCCTTTACCCCAAGGCAGAAATGTTATTTATTTGATGACCTTAAATAAAGATGAAGCCATTGCCAGCTTAAAGGCAGATTTGGAAAAACAGCCTTTTGCCAAGGATATTTACATCTATTGCCAACCCTCGGAATATCAAGGCTATTCCTATTTAAAAATTTACGATAAAGACGTATCACGGCGAAAAATGATGCGTTGGCTGCAAAAAGACATAGAAGCGGAAAAAATAATCACTTTTGGCAGCATTGAGGGGCAATACGATATTGTGGTTCAGGATAACGATACCAACACCATGGTAAAAACTTTAAAAAATCTTTACGAGCCATTTATTTGGAAAAAACCATAATCTATTGACAGAAACACAGTTAGTTGTTATCTTTTAATTAGAAATATTTAGCAATTTGGCATTGGGTAGGTGATTAAATGTTTACCAGATATAAACGTGGATACAAGCGTTATGGCAATAATACTACAAAAATTATTTGGGCTATACTTATTTTTTGCCTATTGATAATGTGTTTTTGCGGTTATAAAATTTTTGTGGCAACCCAAGAATATAACCAAGGAAATAATGTATATGAAAAATTGGCAGAGAATAAAAGCACGGATAAACAAATAGATTTTGCCGCTTTAAGTAAAATAAATTCTGAAATTGTAGGCTGGATATCCTGTGCGGGGATTGGTTTAGATTACCCCATTGTTAGGGGCGGAGATAACAATTATTACCTTACCCACCTTTTTGACGGCACCAAAAATAAATTGGGTTCAATTTTCATGGATTACCGCAACAACCCCGAGTTTCAGGATAAAAACACAGTAATATATGGGCATCACATGAAAAATGGGGCTATGTTTTCCACACTTATGGATTATAAAGACCAGGAATTTTTAAACGACCATCCCAGAATTGAGATAGATACCCCAAATGGGCCGCTTACTATGAAAATATTTAGCGGATTTATAGTAAACACCACAGAATTTGAGGCTAAATGCCAATTTGCCAACAATGTGGAATTTATGGAATATATAAATAAAGCCATAGCTCAATCATGTTTTGAAACCAGAGTTAATGTGAAGCCAACAGATAAAATAGTGACCTTATACACCTGCTCCTATGAATACGATGGTGCACGTTTTGTGCTGATGGGGGTTATTTAAAAATTTAAAACAAAAGGAATGCCCAAAATTTTGGGCATTCTTTTCATCTTGTCAAAAAACATAGTTTTTTGGCAAGATGATAGGCTCAGAGGAAAGTAAACTCCTATAAGTTATTTTGCTCATTTAAAATAAAACCATACCGGAAATTATAATTGGGCAAAACCTATACCGATTTTTACGGTTTCGGCAAAATACCTATTTTTTTTACCTTTTTCGATATTTTTTTCTTGCTTTTATTAACATTAAATGGTAGCATTATGCCATATCATTTTAAAAATGAAAGGCAGAAAACAATGAGTGAAAACAAAAAAGCAATGCCGAACCCCGGGGCTTTGGGGTTATTGGCATTCGGTATGACCACGGTTTTATTAAATCTGCATAATGCAGGGATTGTACCTTTATCCATAGTTACCGTGGCAATGGGTATAGCCATGGGTGGCTTGGCGCAAATTATCGCCGGGATATTTGAATTTAAAAACGGCAATACCTTTGGGGCAACCGCCTTTTCGGCATATGGTCTTTTTTGGTGGTCCTTGGTTTTAATCTGGGTAAACCCTTTCAGTAAAACCATAGCCGCCGCCGATGAACTGAGCATGGGTTTTTACCTATTGATGTGGGCAATATTTACCTTCGCCATGTTTATAGGCACATTAAAGCACAACCGCTCCTCCCAAACTGTATTTTTAACACTAACTATCCTCTTTGTGCTTTTGGCAGCAGGTGATTTCACCGGCAGCCACCTTATTAAAACCATTGCAGGCTGGGAAGGAATCCTTTGCGGAGCTTCGGCTATCTACGCTGCTTGCGGTCAAATAATCAACGGCGAATTTGGCAAAAAAATCCTACCTCTCTAAAATAATTAAAAACAGCGAGGCAAAAGCCCCACAGAAACTTAAGTTTCTGTGGAGCTCAGATTGTCAAAAAACATAGTTTTTTGGCAAGATGCCAGGCTGTTAAGAAAGGCTTAGATTCGGTAAAACTCCCTGAGCAGCGGCTGTGCAGTGTACATAGATGTACATAAGCAGTGGGTGGGAAGGGATTTTGCCGAATATCAGACTTTATCAACAGACTAAGCCCCACAGAAACCTAAGTTTCTGTGGGACTTTTTAATTCTATAAATTGTGGTATAAAATTCATATTTTCAGCGGCAAAAAGATATAGCGGAGGAATATCTTCCGCCACCCAGATTGTCAAAAAAAATACCACAGCCCTTGGAAATATACCACAAACATTGGCAAGATATCACCACCCTTGATAAGGAATCTCCTTGCCAAAATTACACTGTAATATCCTCAAATTTTGCCTTGATAACTTTTGCCAAGTCTTGGGGTGAACACTTTACCTGAGAGCCCAAACGGCCACCGCTGACATATATCAAATCCAAATCTTCCGCCGCTGAGTCTATCACTGTGGTGAATTGCTTTTTCATCCCCAAAGGACTGCACCCACCACGCACATAACCGGTTATGGCATTGATATCTTTTACATGTATCATTTCAATGGATTTTTCCCCCACGGAACGGGCGGCTTTTTTAAAATCCAGTTCTTCGGCAACGGGCAAAACAAAAACAAAATAGTCCTTACTTTTTCCCACAGTAACCAAGGTTTTAAAGGTTATCTCCAATGGTGCATTGAGTTTTTTTGCCAATTCCACACCATCTGTAAATTCATCGCATTCATAGGTGAATGCCTCATAAGCAACTTTGTGCTTATCCAAAAACCGCATAGCATTGGTTTTTACTTCTTTATTTTTAGCCATGATATCCCCCTCTATTTTTTATTTATTAATGAATAATTACTATAATATCTTAAAAACTTATTTGTTTTTACCGAAAAAAAAGCGTATAATTTAAAGCATAAACAGAAAATAAATTTCCCGGAGGAAAGCAATATGAATGTAGAAATTACCAATGGCACCATGGAGCAACAGGAGATAGAAGCCTATATACACCATGCCAAAGCAAAATATCCGAACCGCCATATTAAAACATTGGGCATAGATATGGACGGCGAATATGTAAACCTGCGCTATGTATTTGACGATGTGCCTTTTAACAGAATACGCCGCATAACCGGATATTTGGTGGGAGATATGAAACACTGGAACAATGCCAAATTAGCCGAAGAAAAAGATAGGCTTATCCACTCCTAAAATCCGAAAAAAATAAATTTTTATGGTGTACAGCACGGCAATTTTAACTACAAGATGCTAAGCTTTAGCCAAAGCCTTATAATGGAGAAGAAACCCAAACTGCGGAATTACAGTGTACCCCGATGCACATAAGAGTTCGGGGTTCGAGGTTCGAGTTCGAGGTTCGAGGTTCGAGGTTCGAGGTTTGAGGTTTGAGGTTTGAGGTTTGAGGTTTGAGGTTTGAGGTTTGAGGTTTGAGGTTTGAGGTTTGAGGTTTGAGGTTTGAGGTTTGAGGTTTGAGGTTTGAGGTTTGAGGTT
>JAVXOZ010000004.1:69147-104329 GCA_036644995.1 Clostridiales bacterium
GAGGTTTGAGGTTTGAGGTTTGAGGTTTGAGGTTTGAGGTTTGAGGTTTGAGGTTCGAGTTCGGGGTTTGGGGCTTGATAAATTAGCAGTATTTGTACACAAACGGAATCTAATATCTATTTTAATATAGATATTAGATTTTTTTACGTTAAATAAATGCTAACCAAGGGGTAGCCTGTTTTTTCATAAATACCCTTTCTTCTCAATACTTAATTATTATTATTTTCAAAAATACAATAGCTCATTCATCATTGGTTTTTCTTCTATTTTATATTATTTTCAAAATAATAGCAATAAGATTCAATCTATGGTATAATTATATTGTAAAAGGAGGAAGTATCGTTGAAATTAGCCAAAAGATTGACAACGGTGGCAAGCCTAATTCCACCCCATGCAGGAGTGGGAGATATAGGTGCAGACCGTGGTGAATTATCATATTATTTGTTGGAAAACTCTATTATTGACAACATCATATTAAGCGATATTTCCATGAACGCTTTAAACAGGGCAGAAGCTTTATTTAAAGATACTCCCTATTTTAGCAAAGTAGATTTTCGACTGGGTTCAGGATTAACGGTTTTAGAACCCCATGAAGTGGAATATGTGGTTTTGGCAGGTATGGGCGGTCAATCCATCGTGAATATTTTTGAAGAATGCCCAAAAATAGCAGCTTCATTAAAAGGCATGATAGTCCAAGCCATGGGCAACACCAAAGCTGTGCGCCGCTATTTGGCAAGCCATAATTTCGCCATCACTGCCGAAGAAATGATTTTGGAAGATGGCCACTATTACACCATAATAAAAGCAGAACGTGGCAAAATGGAATTAAGCGAAACCGAAATATACGGCGGCCCTCTGTTAATCAAAGAAAGCCACCCAATATTTAAAGAATATTTAAAAGAGCAAATGCTCTATCGCCAAAATCTTTTGGCGGAACTGGTGGCAAAAAACAAAGCCAAACACCGACAAGAGGTCATAAAAACCGAGATAGAATTTATAGAAAATATTCAAAGGGGGATGAAATAATGAACCTAAATGAACTATTGCAGGAACTTAACAGAATTTGTCCCTTTAATATCCAAGAAGATTTTGATAACTGCGGTTTACAGGTTGGCAATGGTGAAAACACCTGCACCAAGGCATTATTAGCATTTGATTTTACGGAAAAAATTGCCGATGAAGCCATTGAAAAAAAAGCCGATGTTATCATCACCCACCACCCATTTTTATTTCATGGCATAAAAAATGTGGCTACCTCAAACTGGCAAGGGAAAATGATTTATAAACTTATAGAAAATAATATTGCCCTAATTGCCTTGCACACAAATTTAGATAAAATAGATTACGGCGTTAATATGACGCTGGGACAAAACCTAAACCTTAAAAATCTCCGCACTTTTTTACCCGAAGAAAACCAAATTGGGTTAGGTGCTGTGGGGGAAACCCCAAAGACCATAAATTTTGGGGAATTTACGGACTTGGTAAAAAACAAACTCTCCCGACCCGGCATAAAATTTGTGGGCAACCCTAATACCCCCATAAATAAAGTAGCTGTTTTGGGCGGTGCAGGGGCGGAATTTTTAAGTTCTGCCAAGACACAAAAAGCAGATGTTTACATCAGCAGCGATTTTAAATATCACGATGCACAACTTGCACAAAACATTGGCATATGTATTATAGATGCAGGACATTTTGGTACCGAAGTTGGGGTAGTTGAAGCCTTGGCAAAAAAACTGAACCAAGAAATCCCCCATCTAAAAATAGAAATAAGCACTAATATGGAAGATTATTGGCAATACAAGTAAACTTGATTATAGGCGGATTCAAATAAAAAAGTTTTAATATGAGGTTATCGATAAATAACCCAACAGATTGTCAAAAAATATAGTTTTTTGGCAAGATGTCAGGCTGTTAAGAAAGACTTAGATTCGGCAAAACTCCCTGAGCACCGACTGCTTATGTACCTAAATGTACATAAGCAGTCGGTGGGAAGGGATTTTGCCGAATATCAGACTTTATCAACAGCCTATGGGGTTATTTATAAATAACCCCAAACCTTAACTTATATTTGAATCCATATATTGCACCTGTTTTTTTACAGATGCACAAAAGATGCCATAAAACCAATTTTTTTAACCTTAAGTATTATTTGCTTTTTATAACTAAATTTCACCTATTATGTTTCTGCTGTTAAGCAAATAATTTAGGTTGACCGGTCTGAAATGGCACTGATTCTGTGCCGTTTTTTCTTTATATGAATATAACACGGAGGTTATTATGGAATATCTTTATCAATACCAAGAAACGCTTTTTCGTAAAGAGAAATTAGAAGAAGAAGTATCAGCTCTTGGTGGAAACAGCGATTTGTTGATTATTCGCCGCAAATATCAAAGGGGAAAAGCTCTCTTTTCGGAATTGCAAAAGAAAATCGACGCTTTGGCTATGGAACAAAACAGAAAAGACCTGCAATTAGCTGAAACCCAAGACCAAATTCAAAATGTGCAAAATTTAATTTATGGCGGTTCCATTGGCAACCCACGAGAACTGGAAACACTACAAGGTAAGGACTTTGAATTGCAGCGTAAAGCTGAAAATATAGTTAAAGAGCAAGAAAAGCTCACTCGCTCCATAACCAAAGAACAGGAAAAAATTGAGGAATATACGGAAAAATTGGATAATTTGCAAAATCTTTTTGCCGCTTCCCAAAAAAAATTAAAAAAAGACCATACAGACCTCACCAAACAGCTAAATCAATGTGAAAAAGAATTAAAAACCTTAACCAAAAAAATAAAGAAAAAAGATATGGCAGAGTTTATGGAAAAAAGAACAAACCATAGTGGAAAACTTTATGCCAAAGTGGCAAATGGCGATACCTGCAACTGCTGTTACCGCATAATTACCACACCAACATTAAACCGCTTGAAAAATGGGGTTACCGTTTGTTGCGATAACTGCAACCGCATACTGATTTATACAGAAGAACCCCCTTGCGAAATTGAGGAAAAACAGGTATAATAATGGCAGAACAAAGCAAAGAGTAAGTTGTTTCATCACGAGAGGATTACCGAAAGGTACCTTTTGAGGAAAGTCCGGGCACCACAGGGCAGGATGCCGGCTAACGGCCGGTGAGGGCAACCTTAAGGATAGTGCCACAGAAATAAACCGCCTTTTAAACCTCTGAGGAGCGTAAAGGTTGAGAAAAAACCAAACACTTCTCAACAAAATCCAAGGCAATAATACGGCAAAAGTTTTACGGCAAAAGTTTTACAGCAAAATTTACAGTGTACCTAATGCACCTGTATAATAAAAAGCTTTACTTTTGGTGAACAGTAGCCTTGTTTTAGCACTTGGGCGTTGCTCCGAGGTTTAAAAGGTAAGGGTGGAACGGTGCGGTAAGAGCGCACCGGCGGCTTGGTAACAAGTCGGCCAGGTAAACCCCATCCGGTGCAAGACCGAATAGGAAAGCGTGGGAGTAGCCCGCTCTGCTTTCGGGTATGGTCGCGTGAGCCCATTGGTAACAGTGGGTCAAGATAGATGATGATATAAACAGAACCCGGCTTATAGATTTGCTCTTTGCTTTTTTTCTGCTTATTTATGCTATTTACCTATTTAGCATTGACAAAAGATTATTTTCTGATAAAATAGTAGTTAATTGAATAAGAACGGTGCCATTATATAATGGTTAAAAGGAAAAACGGTTTAATACCGTTACTGCACCCGCAACTGTAAGAGAGTATGAAATCCGAATTTGCCATTGGCGTGCGTTTCACGTTGAGAAGGCCGGATAGTAAGTTTGATCCTCGAGTCAGGAAACCTGCCAAAAATTTACCTTGATCTCGGGAGAGAAGGTCATGGATGTATCGTTCACTTTCCGCATCCAATTTGCGGATTTTTTTATTACAAACATCCTCACCGCAAGGTGGGGATTATTTAATTTAGGAGGACAATATGAGCTTATTAAAAGAAACAATTAGCAAAATCAAGCCCCTTAATGAGGAAGCAATGAAAGAAGCTAACGAACGCATAGACAGCTTAATTAAACCCATCGGAGCATTGGGCAAATTAGAAGAAATAGCCGCACAGGTTGCAGGGATTACCGGGAAACAAAAAAATGAAATGAAAAAACGTGGCATCATTGTTATGGCTGCGGATAACGGCATCTGCGATGAAGGGGTGGCATCTGCTCCCCAATCCGTTACCACTATTATGACAGGATGCTTTATTAAAGGTGTAACGGGAATGGCTGTTTTGGCAAAAGAAGCCAATGCCGATGTTACCGTTGTGGATATCGGGGTAAAAGACGATTTAAACATTAAAGGCATCTTAAATAAAAAAATTGCCCACGGCACCGCCAATTTTGCCAAAGGCCCCGCAATGAGCTATGAAGATTGCGTAAAAGCCATGGAAATAGGCATAGAAGTAGCCAACGATTTAGCCGCAAAAGACTATGATATTATCGGCACAGGGGAAATGGGCATTGGGAACACCAGCTCCAGCAGCTGCGTTTTAGTATCCCTAACAGATGTTACCATGGATACCTCTGTGGGTAAGGGTGCAGGACTTACCGGGGAAGCACATCAACACAAAAAAGATGTTTTAAACAGCGCCATCGCTTTAAATAAGCCCAATCCTAAAGACCCCATTGATGTAGTTGCCAAGGTTGGGGGCTTTGATATTGCAGGCTTGGCAGGTGTATTTTTAGCCTGTGCCGCCAACCGCATTCCCGTGGTTGTAGATGGTTTTATATCCGCCGCCGCCGCTTTGGTGGCTGTACGTTTATGCCCCACCGCCAAAGAATTTATGATAACCTCACACTGTTCCGCAGAGCCGGGTTTCATGGCAATGATGGACGCCGCAGGACTTGAACCCATGCTCCAGCTTGGTATGCGTTTAGGTGAAGGCAGCGGTTGCCCCATTGCTTTTCACGTAGTGGATAGTGCAATGACCATGATGAACAATATGGCTACCTTTGCCGAAGTTACCATGGACGATGACTTCTTAGTAGATATCAGGGAGTAATTTATGAGCAAGGTAGTATTAATAACCGGGGGAGCACGGAGTGGCAAAAGCACCTTTGCCGAAGAACTTGCACTTAAAGCAGGGGATAAAATATTATACGTTGCCACCGCCAAAGCCATTGATGAAGAAATGGTGGATAGAATAAAACGTCACCAAGCACGGCGACCTAAATCTTGGGAAACTTTGGAAGCCTATAAAAATTTAGGGAGCATATTGCCTGAAAAATCAACAGGGCGAGATGCCATACTTTTAGATTGCATTACCATTATGTCTACAAATATTATTTTTGATGACCCCGTAATGCAAAAAGAAGAAGTGCCTTTTGAAGAAATGCTCCGAGTGGAAGAAGATTTAATGGTGGAAATAGATGATTTTATCCGCTGTTTTGATAAATTAAATGCGGATTTATATTTAGTCACCAACGAAGTGGGCATGGGTTTAGTTCCGGAATATCCCCTCTCTCGTTTTTATCGTGATGCTTTGGGCAGAGTTAACCAAAAGCTGGGACACGCCGCCGATGAAGTTTGGCTGGTGGTGGCAGGCATTCCCTTGCAGGTAAAATAATATGAAAAAACTCTACTTAATTCGCCACGGTGAAACAGATTTTAATAAAGCAAAAGTATATTACGGTGCCACGGATTGCCCACTCAATAGCAATGGACGCAAAGATGGGGAAAAACTGGCAAAATCTTTTGAAAAAATCCCCATAGATTTTATATATACAAGCCCCTTAATACGTGCCAGCGAAACCGCCAACATTATTTTTAGGGGCAAAGATATCCCCACCCAAGAGGATGACCGCATCAAAGAAATGAACTTTGGCATTTGGGAAGGGAAATATTACAAGGATTTAGAAGGCGACCCTATATATAATGAATGGATGGAAAATTGGGAAGATACAGCACCCCCCAACGGTGAAAGCTACAATCAATTAGCCATAAGAGTGGAAGCTTTTTATGAAGATTTATTAAAAACCAAAAGCGAAAATGTGGCGGTAGTTTGCCACAATGCAGTTTTAATGCTGTTGCTACCTGCTATTTTATCTTTAACCAGAACCCAAGGCTGGCACTTTTGCTTTGAACATGGAAAGTATACTTATATAGACTTTGCCGATGACTTCCCTGTTTTAAAAGGTTTAAATATTAAATAAAATACGGTCTTTTAAAAAGGCTTAACTAAAAAAAATGGGCGTAAAGTGTATTTTTAATACACTTACGGTCAGATTTTTTAGAATTTACAAATATTTCCAGTCCTTAATTATTACCGTAAAATCCTCTAACTTTTGTTATATATTATCATTGTTTTGAAGAATTTTAGCAAAGTGCAAAAAAAACGGTGACAAAGACAAAATTAAACGTTATAATAACATCATAGTTAATACATATTACTAATAAAGACATAAAAATTTTAGGAGGACATTATCATGAAATATGTTTGCGACGTTTGCGGTTATGAATACGACGGAGATACTCCTTTTGAAGAACTACCCGAAGATTGGGAATGCCCAATGTGCGGCGTTGGTAAAGATCAATTTACCCAAAGTTAATTAAGGAGGCATTTTTTTGAAAGCTGTTAAAATAAAAGACAATATTTACTGGGTTGGTGCTGTGGATTGGGACGTTCGGAACTTTCACGGTTATAAAACCCAAAGAGGTGCAACTTATAACGCTTATTTGGTTATAGATGAAAAAATTTCACTTATAGATACGGTAAAAGCAGGATTTGAAGATGAGCTTTTAGACAGAGTAGCCAGTATTGTACCCTTAGATAAGATTGATTATTTAATTGTAAACCACATTGAAAAAGATCACAGCGGTGCTTTCCCCCGTGTGCGTGAAGCTTGTAAAAACGCAACCTTGGTTTGTGATAGCAAAGCACAAGAGGGCTTAAAAGCACACTACCATACAGATTATGAAGCCCAATTAGTAAAAACAGGTGATACCTTAAACACCGGTAAATATGAATTTACCTTTGTACAAACCCCTATGGTACATTGGCCAGACAGCATGGTAACCTATTTGGCAGCAGAAAAAGCCTTATTCCCCAATGATGCTTTTGGACAGCATTTTGCCTCATCCTTAAGATTTGATAAAGAGGTACCACGGGATTTATTAATGTATGAAGCAAGTAAGTATTACGCCAATATTGTACTGCCCTTTGGCAAACAAGTGCAAAAAGCTCTTGGCACCTTGGGTAGCTTGGAAATAGACACCATTTGCCCCAGCCACGGATTTATTCTCCAAGACAGCATTCCTGATTTTTTGGAAGCATATGGCAAATGGTCCACCAATACCGTGAAAGAAAAGGCAGTTGTAGTTTGCGATTCCATGTGGCATGCCACAGAAAAAATGGCAAAAACTATTTATACCGCTTTTGAAAACCAAGGTGTTGAAGTAAAATACATGAATCTGAAGGAAAACCATCCTTCTGATATAATGGCAGAAATTTTAGAAGCAAAATATGTGGCTATTGGCTCCCCCACTTTAAACAACAACATAATGCCTACGGTTGCAGGTTTTCTCTGCTATCTCCAAGGCTTAAACCCCCAAAACCGCATTGGCATACCCTTTGGCTCTTACGGTTGGAGCGGACAAAGCCACGGCATTATCAAAGATACCATGGAAAAAATGAAATGGGATGTTGTGGACAACCCCGATATTTATCGCATTGCCTATGAACCCACCAAGGAACAGTTAAAAGCACTTGGTACAGCCACAGAAGAAGCTATTACTAAATTTAGAAATTAATTAAACGGAGGAATTTTATTATGAGTTGTAAAGATTTAAAAGGAACAAAAACAGAAGCTAATTTACAAGAAGCATTCGCAGGGGAATCCCAAGCCAGAAACAAATATTCCTATTTCGCATCCCAAGCCAAAAAAGATGGATTTGAAGAAATTTCCGCTATTTTCACCACCACCGCAGATAATGAAAAAGAACACGCAAAACTTTGGTTTAAAGAATTATGCGGCATTGGCACCACTGCTGAAAACTTAAAAGCAGCAGCCGATGGCGAACATGGCGAACATACCGAAATGTATCCCCGTATGGCAAAAGATGCCAAAGAAGAAGGTTTTGACAGAATTGCTTTATTATTTGAAGGCGTTGCTAAAATTGAAGCCGCCCATGAAGCTCGTTACAGAGCCTATTTAGAAGCAGTTGAAAGCGATGCCGTTTTCACCGCCAAAGAAGAAGTTGTTTGGATTTGCCGCAACTGTGGCCATGAATATAAGGGCGTTAATGCTCCTAAACTTTGCCCTGTATGTGCTCATCCCCAAGCTTATTTTGAAGTAAAATAATAAACAAAACTATTTATGGTAAAAAAAGTGTGGAATTGGCAATCCCATCAAAGTGCGGAGGATTTTATCTATCCACATAAACACTTATGCCTTGGGAATATTGTCCATTTTAGACCTTGATTTAAAGCTAAAGCAGAGCCATGGTTTATTACATAAACTTAGGCTCTGCTTTTTTATGGTTTTGTGTTACAATTACATTAAGATATCAAGGTAATATAATTGGGAAAATGGAGAAAATCATGAAAATAAAGCCACCGCAAATACCTGAAGCCCTCTCAAAAGTAACAGATTTTTTAGGGCTTATGGCAGCAATAAAACACAAAGAATACGATATAAGCAACGTATTACTGAAAGATGAATTTATCACAGACTATGATTTTGCGGGTCAGGGATTTCGCAATATGGTTTTTGATAATTGCCGTTTTATTAATTGCAGCTTTTATAAAGGCTGTTTCACCGATGTAAAATTTAAAAATTGCGATTTTTCCGGCAGCGATTTTGAACTTAGTTATTTTAGCCGTTGCGAATTTTCCAGCTCTAAAGCTGTGGGCACAACTTTTCCCCAAAGCAACTTTATCAACGTTGTTATCACAGATTCTATCTTTGAATATGCCAATTTTGATAATGGAAAATTACAACAAATAAAAATAGCAGATAGCTGCTTTAATTATGCCAATATAACCTCGGCAAATTTAAAGGAATTGGATTTGAGCGAAACCCAATTTTTGGGCACTGTATTTTTCAAAACTCCACTTAAAGGCATTAATTTTACTAAGTGCACCATAAAAAATATTAGCATTTCCCAAGATTGCAAAGAGCTTAAAGGGATGCAGGTTTCCTTAATTCAAGGGGCAGAACTTTCCACATTTTTAGGCATAGAAATAGTGGAATAACAAATATATTATACCATTAATCAATAAATACCATCTATTTACCTTTACTTATTTTGAATATCATGTTATACTATATAATTGTGACTATATAATGTAGCAGGGAATTCATGATGACTCCTTTACGAAATGAGGTAGGGGTATAAATAGAAGGCCCACTACAAACAAGAAAGTAAAGGTAATTTATGCAATTCAATGAACTCAATTTACGGGAAGAAATTCTCCGTGCCGTGGCCGAAATGGGCTACACAGAAACCACTGACATTCAAGAAAAAGCCATTCCCTTGGTTTTGGAAGGAAAAGATGTGACCGGACGTTCCTCTACAGGAACGGGAAAAACTGCCGCATTTGGCATTCCTATTATTCAAAACACCATCGATAACAAAAACCTCGCAACTGTGTTGATTTTAAGCCCCACCAGGGAGTTGGCAATGCAGATAGCAGGAGAAATCAGAAAATTCTCCAAATACTTACCCGGGGTTCCCGTTGCCACTGTTTACGGCGGACAATCCATGGATTTACAAATTAAACAGCTTAAAACAGCAAAAATCGTCATTGGCACACCTGGCAGGGTTATGGACCATTTACGCCGCAAAACATTAAAACTGCACAATTTAGAAACCGTAGTTTTAGATGAAGCCGATGAAATGTTGAACATGGGATTTATCGAAGATATCGAAACAATTTTAGAAACCACTCCCCCCACCAGACAGACATTACTGTTTAGTGCCACAATGCCCCATGCCATTGTGAAAATTTCCAAAGAATTTCAAAACGACCCCGTGAGCGTTACTGCTGATAAAGGTCAAAGAACCGTGGCACAGATTGCCCAAAGCTATTACAATATTCCCCAAGCAGGGAAAATTGATACCCTTAAACTTTTAATCGAGTATCATCATCCCAAACGTGCTTTAATTTTTTGCAACACCAAACGTATGGTGGATGATTTAGCAGCTACTTTATCCCAAGGGGGCTTTAAAGCCGTGGCTATCCATGGTGATATGCGCCAAACCCAGCGTACCTCGGTTATGAACGAATTCAAATCAGGTCGCACAAATATCCTCATCGCTACCGACGTTGCCGCTCGTGGCATTGACGTGGAAGATGTTGAAGCAGTATTTAATTTCGATATTCCTCAGGAATACGAATATTATATCCACCGCATTGGCCGTACAGGTCGTGCAGGTAAAGAAGGCGCCAGCTACACACTGGCAGCCAACCGCAACCAACTTGCCCGTATCCGTGAAATCGAACGCTATGTTGGTGCTCCCATTGAAGAAAAACCAGTGCCCAGCTTAGAAAATATCGCTGAGCAAAAAATGGAATTCTTCGCTAAAGAAATTAAAAGCCGCATCGACGAAGGCATAGACGATGGTTGGAAAACCTTCATTGAAAACCTCGTAGAAGACGGATATAGCTTGGAAGATATTGCCGCATCTTTATGCACCAAGATTCAAAACAAAAATAAACGCTTGGTAGCTGTGCGCAATGTATCTTCATTTGGCGGCAGAAAACAAACCGGCAATGGTCAAGGCAGATGTTGGGTTCGTGTAAATATTGGCTCCTCGGCAAAAATTGGTCCTAACTTTATTGTTGGTGCCATTGTTGATGCCACAGGAATTAATCCTTCCAAAATCGGCAAAATCAACATTTTCCCTGAACATACCGATGTTGATATGTTTGAAGCCGATGCCCAAACCGTAATTAGCGGCACCAAAAACTTAAAAATAAAAGGCAAACCCGTTAATTTTGTTTTAGCCAATAACAACACCGGAGATAAAAAATTCGGCGGCGGCAACCGTGGCAAAAACTACTCTAAACCTTACAACAGCACCAGAAGAAACGATAAATCCGGTAGCAGTTACAGAGGCGATAGAGATAGCCGCCCTTCTTACAAAAGAAATAAACCTCAATAATTCCATAAATAAAATCAACCCCGATTCAGACTTTAATCTGAATCGGGGTTTTTTGCACCGAAAATATTGATTATTTTAAACCATAATATATTAATTATGGCAAATCATAGCCTATAAGGGCTACCTTTCCCCGATACCGCAACTTTAAATATTGCAAAACTTTCCGTTATTCGGGGGTAAATATAAATTCTATTCCAAAGCCTCCGCAGTAACCTCAGTGCCCGGCGGAAACATGGCAAAATTATCATCGAAATTCAAATTCAGCATTTTTTTCAATACACCATATTTTCCCGGTAAATAATTTATTTTCACATCAACCACATCAGCTAAGGGTTGCAATAAATCTATCACTCTTTGTTTTTCATAAGCCCCTGTTTCTATCAAACTAAAATATTTGTAGCCGGAATATATCATACCCATAATACTATCGGCTTGGTCTTTACCGTATTTATCAATGGTACGCTGATACTCAAAACTGGCGGCATTTTCATTCCGCATCCAACCATCGGTAAAAAACATGGTAAATTTAGGCCGCTGCACACTTAAATTCTCATCGGAAAGCAGCAGATTTACGCAATCTTCACATTTTGGCAAAATCAAAGTTGCGGTTTCACTTTTTAAACCCAAGGTGCCATTACCGCAGCGACCCATAGGTAAAATTATATAATCCACATTTTTTATGCGGTTAATTTGCTCTTGCAAATATGCCTGCAATTTTTCCGGCAACATATGTAAATCCGGGGGTAAATATAAAATAGGATAAGGAAAATCAATCTCTTTTAGCCCTGCGTTTATTTCATCTTCAATAATTTCACAGGCTATCATTAAATATTTTTTCATAAACTCACCTCTATGTTATATATTAGTACTTTCCCATATCAACGTCAATAAAAATATTATTGATTTTAAAAAGTATTTTTCTAAATTTTTCTTAAAAAACTTACCCTTTACAAAATTATTTTCATATGTGAATATTATTTTTCAATAGCATATTAAAGGTTTTATAGAAAAACCAATTACATTACCTTATAATTAAAATATAAGAAAACATAAAAATTAAATTTATTGGAGGGTATTATTATGGCAAAATGTGCAAGATGCAATGAAGAAATTGAAAAAGAAGATATTTACGAAATTAACGAAAAATGCTACTGTGAGGACTGTGCTATCGCAGTAAAATCCGCAGGCAATCCCAGCAAACGCTGTGGAGAATAATTATAAACTCTAATCTTTCACCTACACTTATTTAACCGAACTTTTACAGTTCGGTTAGGCTGTTGATAAAGTCTGATATTCGGTAAAATCCCTTCCCACCCACTGCTTATGTACATCTAAGTACACTGCACAGCCGCTGCTAAGGGAGTTTTACCGAATCTAAGGCTTTCTTAACAGCCTGAAATCTTGCCAAAAAACTATGTTTTTTGACAATCTGAGCCGAACTTTTACAGTTCGGTTATTTTTTTACTTGCAAATATTTTTTATTGTTCTATAATATAAGTATAAGAACAACTTAAAAATAAAAATTAGGAGGATATTATTATGGCAAAATGTACAAAATGCAATGCGGAAATTAAAGAAGATGAATGTTACACAATTAACGAAAAAACCTATTGTGAGGAT
Source organism: Clostridiales bacterium (assembly GCA_036644995.1). Classification (GTDB taxonomy): domain Bacteria; phylum Bacillota; class Dehalobacteriia; order UBA7702; family UBA7702; genus Cryptoclostridium. The sequence continues at coordinate 81,891 of JAVXOZ010000004.1, forward strand.
TGCGCTATTATAGTAAAATCCGCAGGTAACCCCGGGAAACGTTGCGGCGAATAAACAGCACTGAAAAAAATGGTGTATTTACAAAATAATTAAAAATTAACCGCAAAAGTACCAATTTTGTAAAAAAACTTAAAACAGAAAACACGCCAAGCTGCAAACGCTGTTATGTGCTTTAACACATGGCAATGGCAGATTGGCGTGTTTGCAGATAGCACACGTTAGCCCAAATTTCGCCCAAGTTACTTTGCTATAAAAATATACATAGATAAAGAAGGTAGTTTTTAATGAAACTCATTGCGGATTGTCATATCCACAGCAACACTTCACCTGATGCCAAAGATTCCATAGATTCCTTGTGCCAAAGTGCCATTGAAAAGGGTTTAAAAGTAATTTGCATTACCAATCACCACGATATTTTTCCCGGTGAACCGGTACCTTCAGATTTTCTTTTGGATTTTAAAGCATATACCGAAGAAATTGAAAAAGCAAGAGATAAATACAGCCACAAATTAGAAATTCTTAAGGGAGTGGAATTTGGCTCCCCCCACCGACATCCCAAAGAATTTGAGGAAATTTTAAACCAAGATTTTGACATGATAATAGCATCACTGCATTTTTTGCCCATGGATTATGGTATCCATTGGCTATGGCACAGCCAAGAAACCATGGTGAAAGAAGCGGGGAAATATTTTGTGCAACGCTATTATGAGGAGATGGAAGCACTAACCACAGCCTCGGGTTTTCAAGTTTTGGCACATATGGATTATCCAAAATCCAAAATGCCCATATTTAACGAAATACACCATGTAAACGAAGAAATTTTCAAAAATCTATTAAAAAACAAAGCAGTGGTGGAAATAAATACCAAAGCATTTACCAAAGGGTGCGATTCCTTTCACCCCCACCCCGACCTTTTAGCGGAATATGCAGAAGTGGGAGGTAAATACCTCACCATAGGTTCGGATGCCCATACCAAAGAAGATGTGGGTGCACATTTTCAAAAAGTGGAAAGCTACCTTGAAAATGAAAATTTTGAAATTGGTTATTTTAAACAAAAAAAATTCATTCCAATCTCTGGAAAATAATAAAAATGGTTGAACACCTTAAAATCCTTGGTGCTCAACCATTTTTTTTACCATTTATAAAAGTTAATTACTTGTGATATGGCTCATTTTTAATTATTTTAATACTGCGATATATTTGCTCCACCAAAAAAACTCTGATTAACTGATGGGGAAAAGTTGCTTTACCAAAACATATTTTTAATTGGCATTTTTCCTTTACTTCCCCGCTTAAACCCAAAGAACCGCCTATTAAAAAATTAATATTTTTACCCTGCATCATAGCTTTTTCTTCAATTACTTTGGCAATTTGAGGCGAGGTTAACAATTCCCCATGCAAATCCAAGGCGATGTTATAATCATCGTCTTTAATTTTGCTCAAGAAAAATTTCCCCTCTTTTTTCAAGATACGTTCTATATCTCCGCTGCTCAAGCCATCTGGCGCATCTTCTTCTGCACCTTCTAAAATTTCCAATTTAAGTTGATTTTTCAACCTTTTATCATACTCTGCAATGGCATCTTTTAAATATTTTTCTTTTATTTTGCCTATTGCCAAAATTCTTATTTTCATGAATCCTTCAACTCTCCCAATGTTACGGATAAAGAACGGGAATCACCGTTTCGCATTACGGTAATTTTAATAACATCCCCAACCTCATGGCTAAAAATCACATCCTGCAACTCATAAATATCGTGGATTTTATTACCGTCCACCGCAGTTATCACATCATTTTCCTCTAAGCCACCCAGTGCTCCGGGTCCACCCTCTTGGGGGGATATCAGCACACCATGGTCCACACCTACATTATTAATTGCGTTAAATTCCGGATTTACAGAAGCCGTAAGGTAAACACCCAAGGCGGCTCTGGTAACTTTGCCTGTATCCATAAGCTCTGTAACAATTTCAGATACCAAATTACTGGGTATGGCAAAGCCCATGCCCTCGAAACCTGTTTCGCTGATTTTAATGGTGTTTATGGCAACTACCTCGCCTTTATCGTTAGCTAAGGCACCACCGGAATTACCGGGATTAATGGCGGCATCTGTTTGAATTAACTTAAAACGCAAGCCCTCCTCGGTGATGAGGGGGCGGTTTAAGCCGCTGATAATTCCCATGGTAACAGAGCCTGCAAAATCTAAGCCACCGGGATTACCAATGGCTATGGCGGTTTCACCCACGCTTAAATCATCGGAATTGCCCAACACCGCCGCTTCATAATTTTCGCCTTCAATTTTAAGCAGTGCCAAATCTGTGCGTTGGTCTGTGCCTATAATCTTAGCCTCTTTTACATTGCCATCGGATAAAGTTACCATTATTTGTTCACCGCCGCTGATTACGTGAAAATTGGTAACAATGTAGCCACGGGAATCCAGTATAACCCCGGAACCTATACCTGTTTCGCCTTGGGAATTATTGGGAGATGTGGCTGTTATACCCTTTAAATTACTGATGCCCACCACGGATTTACTGAGATTTTTGCCAATATCCACCACGGAAACCTCATTGACTGAATTTTCGCTTTGTGGGGATTTTAGGGGTTCCGCAACTGTTTTTTCCTTAACAGGAAGTGCATTTGCCCAAGTTAGGGCAAAAAAACCGCCTAACACGGCGGTAAAAAGCATGAGGAAGATAAGAAAGACAATACTAATACTTTTTTTCATGAACATTACCTCTAAACACGGTTTACTTTATTCTATAACCATTAGCCTTGAGGTATGACCCGCAGGTGCAACTTGAATATCAATATTTGTACCCAAGCCCTGTTCCTTTAATTTATTAATTACCGTTTCATAAGCCAAATCCGGCTGATTATTTTCCTCACTCAAGTGAGCAAGGGTAATATATTTTGTTTCTTCGGTAATAATTTTGCCCAAAGCAATCCCTGCATCAGCATTGGAGAGATGGCCCAGTTCACCCAATATCCTTTTTTTTGTACTTTGCGGATATCTGCCGTGCCACAGCAATTCCTCATCGTGATTAGCTTCAAAAATTAAAGCATTGGAACCCTTAAGCATTTCTGCCATAATAGGTGTAAAAACACCGGTATCCGTGCAAATTCCCAACTTTTTATCTTGGCATTTTACCACAATCCCCAAAGGCTGTATAGCATCGTGATGGGTTTTAAAAAAATCAAAGGATAAATCACCTATGGTCATACCATATTCATATTGTGCCTGATTTTCTCCTTTAATATTACCAAAACCATTATATTCCTGCCAAACTTTTGGGGCAGCATAAATAGGGATATTATAACGCCGTGAAAGACTCCCTGCACTTCTCACATGGTCAATATGTTCGTGGGTTACTAAAATGGCAGAAACTTCCGCCATTGATTCCCCCATTTCATTAAGAGCTTTTTCTATTTTACAAGCCGATACACCTGCATCTATTAAAATTTTTGTTTTTTCCGAGGATACAAAAACTGCGTTACCTCTGCTATTGCTAAATAAAGTTGCTGCCACAAGCATTTTTAATCTACCCTCTCAACATCTGCACCAAGACCTTTTAGTTTTTCAGCCATATGCCAATAGCCTCTATCTATATAAGATAAGCCATTAACCTCGGTTTCGCCTTCTGCTGCCAATGCCGCAGCAACCAGTGCCGCACCTGCCCTTAAATCTTTTGCCAACACAGAGGCACCATGGAGCTTTTCTACACCATTTATGGTAGCTTCACAGCCTTCCACAACGATATCCGCTCCCATTTTAACCAATTCCGGTGCGGCTTTCATTCTTGTTTCAAAAAGATTTTCCACAACCATGCTGGTACCATCGGCTATGGATAAAACGCTCATCATTTGGGGCTGCATATCCGTGGGGAAACCAGGGTGCGCCAAGGTTTTAATATTAACGGATTTTAAAACCTCGGGTGCTTTCACATAGAGGTCGTTACCATTGGGACGTACAATAACCCCTGCTTCCCGCATTTTAGCTATTACGGGATTCAAATGGGCGGAAATTACATTTTCTATTTTTATGTTACCTTTATTCATGGCGGCAATGGCCATAAAAGTTCCGGCTTCAATTCTATCGGGAATTATGCTATAAGTGGGGCTGGTTAATTCCGGCACACCTTCTATTTTAATAATATCGGTACCTGCACCTCTAATTTTGGCACCGCCATTGTTTAAAAAGTTTGCCAAATCCACAATTTCGGGTTCTTTGGCTACATTTTCAATAACTGTTTGTCCCTCTGCCACAGAGGCAGCCATCATAATATTTTCAGTTGCTCCCACACTGGGAAAATCAAGATATATAAAAGCACCCTTTAACCCTGAGGATGTGGCAACAATATGGTCAGATTTAGTTTCCACCTCTGCACCAAGCTTTACAAAGCCTTTTATATGCAAATCCATGGGGCGAGCACCAAGGTCACATCCACCGGGCAGGGAAACTTCAGCTTTGCCAATTCTGCCCAAAAGAGAACCAAGGAGTAAATTAGAAGCACGTAAACTTTGCACTTCTTCATAACGGGCGGCATAATCCAAATTATCCGGAACTTCAATGGCGACCACATCATCTTGGAGCCATTGGACTTTGGCGCCCATTTTCTCTAAAATACCTAAGAGAATTAGTATATCACTGATTTTCGGGATATTTTCTAAAACAGTGCGACCGTTAAACAATAGAGATGCAGCCACAATCGCAACTGCTGAATTTTTTGCACCATTGATTTTCACGGTACCTGATAATGGTTTTCCGCCTTTGATTATTAATTTTGACAAGGCATAAACCTCCTTAATCTCTTAAAAAAACACAGTTTCTTCAAATTAACATATTTTATATATTATAGCAGAAAAAAGTGCTAAATTAAAGAAGAATTTTCAAAATTACATATATTAGCACATTTCTTACTTATTAACCACGGGATATCAAAAAAAAGCTGCGATTTCCCACCAAGGAAACCGCAGCACAAATTATTTTCAATAATCTTTTTAAATTTTACTTTACCCAACAAATAACAGATAACACCATTGCATAACTATTAACCTGCAAACACATGGCTACCAATGGTGGTTATTATGGGCTTGGCATTTAAAAATGAATTATTGGGAGCTTTCACAGGATTCCAGTAAAACGTAGAACCATATGTGGGATCTGCACCCTTAGCTGCTTCACGAGCGGCTTTTAACGCAGAATCATTGGGGCTGAGATAATATTGCCCATCACCAACTGCTGAGAATTGTTTATTTTGAAACAATACGCCTTCCATGGTATTGGGGAAAGAACTGCTTTTTATTCTGTTAAGAATAACGGCACCAACTGCCACTTGTCCTTGGTAGGATTCACCACGAGCCTCACCGTAAATCATTTTTGCCATCATATAAATTTCCTCATCTGAAAGGCTTAAAGGATTGGCATTTTGATTTTCTGCAACATAATTGTTTTCGGTTGTAGCAGTTTTGGTTTGGGTTTTAGGGGTTACAGCTTCGGCTTTTTGGGGCACATATATTTGTTGTCCCACATAAATCCGCTCCGCAACCATGCCATTATCACCAATTAAGGTAGAAACCGTGGTGCCGTAGGCTTGGGCAATTTTATAAAGCGAGTCACCGTATTTTACGGTATAGTTGGCATTTACAGTATTCCCGGCGTTGGAATCCAGCACCAAAACCATGTTTGGGTAAATAGTTTTTCCGCCATTATCTAAACCGTTGGCATTAACTATGGCATTGGTGGGGATTCCTTTTTCATTGCTTATTTTGTAAACAGTATCTCCTTCTTTAACGGTGTATTCATCATAAATCTCTGCCGCCATTATATTGGCACTAAAGGCTATGATTAAAATGGATACAAGTGCAAAAAGTAACATTCTTTTGGTGTAATTCAAAACATTCCTCCTTCTGAAAGCAGCGGTTAAAGCAGGGGAATCTATTAAATTCCGAATTTTGCTAAAACTGCGGGAGAACCCCGTTGATTGGCGAAAAAGTTTTTGCAATCAACAATCTTTAAAACAAGGCTTAAAATAATAAACTTCACAATGCCAAAATCCACAGCGTAGATTCCATATGGACTTAGGTGTTGATTAGCTTTTCATTATTAAACTTTTTTAAAGACCGATAGCCCCTCCCTTTTGCTAACTCAATGCACATTGTAACCCCGTTGGCAAGAAATTTCATTGCATAAATCATTCCAACCAAGGAAAATAATGTCAGTATAGCACCTTCTCGCATAAACTAAAAGGAATAGATTAGGAGGTATAACCATGGAGGTAAAAAGCGGCGATTATGTGGTGCGAAAGTCCTATGACCGAGATATCATATTTAAAGTTAAGCAAATATTCCAAGATGAACACGGCGGTCTTTCGGTGGTTTTAAAAGGAGTTGCCATCAGATTATTGGCAGACGCACCCATGGGTGATTTGGAACGTTTAAATCCCGAGGAAACCGCAAGGATAATAGCAGGCGAGGAAGATAACGAAATTGAATCACTCATGAAACTGCGCAGTAAAAGAGGACAATGGCGTAACGATGGTGATAGTTTTTTTGATTTTCCCGGCAAGGTATTGCATTTAGATGGCGATAGGGAATACTTAAATAAATGCGTTGATGTTTACAATAAATTTAAAATTCCCAATGCGGGTTTAGCCATTTCCGAAAAGGAACAGCCCGATGCGGTAAAATACTATTTAGAAAAATACAGGCCGGGTATTTTGGTGATAACAGGCCACGATAGCTTATTAAAAGGTGCTAAAGATTACAGCAATTTGGATAATTACCGCAGCTCCGCTCATTTTGCCGAGGCTGTTAGAAATGCCCGACTTTACCAGCCTGACCAAGATGCCTTGGTAATTTTTGCCGGAGCTTGCCAAAGCTGCTATGAGGAGCTAATCCGAGCAGGGGCTAATTTTGCCAGTTCACCCAAAAGAGTTTTTATCCATATTTTTGATCCCGTTTTAATTATTGAACGCATTGCTTACACATCCATTAAAGAAGTAGTTACCGCCGATGAAATTGTGGATAACACCGTTACCGGCAGTGATGGCATTGGCGGCATTGAAACACGGGGTCAATTTCGCTTGGGCTACCCCTCATCTACCATATAACAAAACCGCTGCTTTCCTAAGTTGAATGTACTGCTCCCCAAAAGTTAGACCTAAAATCTAACCAATGGGGGCGGTACATACTCCGTTGAAAGCAGCGGTTTTTTATAGAATATTTTTATTCAATATTATTTGACAACATGGCATATTCCTCAAAAGATAAGGTTTCCCCACGTCTTTTACCATCTATATTGCAATTTGCCAATAATTGGGTAATTTCTTCTTTGGATTTTTCCATACCACTGTTTGCCAAGGCATTATACAATGTTTTGCGGCGTTGGCCAAAACCAGCCTTAACCAAGGTTCTAAACATTTTTCTATCTTTCACCGCAAAGGGCGGCTCTGTTCTTTTAATTAAATGCAACACCGCAGAATCCACACTGGGACGTGGGCGAAAACACTCAGATGGTACAGGCAACACAATTTCACAATCCGCATCATATTGCACCATTAGGCTAAGAACACCGTAATCTTTGGTGGCAGCAGCTGCCACAATACGCTGGGCAACTTCTTTTTGCACCATCAGCACCATCTCACTCCAATATTGGCGATTTTCCAAAAAGTAAAAAAGCAAGGGTGTTGTTATGTAATAAGGTAGATTTGCCACTATTTTAAATGGCTCTTTAAAACCACGTGCTTCACCTTGGGCTGCGGCTTCCTGAAAATCCAATTTTAAGGCATCGGCATTGTTAATGATAATATTTTCATCTTCGGCATATATTTCCTTTAACATTTTGGAAAGCTTGGGGTCCACCTCTATAGCGGTGACCAACCCTGCATCAGCAGCTAAAAGCTCGGTTAAAAAGCCCATACCAGGGCCAATTTCTAAAACCTTATCATCCTTACTCAAATTTGCCGCAGCAACTATACCCTTGAGAATTTTATCGTCAATTAAAAAATTCTGGCCTAAACTTTTGCGAAAATTAAAATTGTATTTATTCATTAAAACTTTAATGCGAGTATCCAAAGAAAATTCTTTCATATAACCAACCTCTGCTGTTTTTTAGTAGTATAACACATTAACAATAAAATAAGGAAGAAAAATTTATTTACTTCCCCAATTACAGAAAAAAATCAAATTTAACTGTAAAATAATGAAATTTATAAAAAGGATTAAACCCGAAAAGCTAAAAAATAGGTATATCGTGTATGAAAATATACATAAACCATAATGATTTAGACTTTACCGAATATTAGCCTTTTTAAAAATCACGGGAAGAAAATACTTTTATCTTCCTTATATATAATTACATTTTTATTCTAAGATGTAAACCGTAACATCCTTAACACCCCAACTGGAGCACTCACTCTCACTTCCCAAAAACACATCTATGCGATTACCCTTGATTTTACCCCCGGTATCTTCCGCAGTACATTCACCATAGCCCTCCACATAAAGCTTGGTACCTAAGGGAATAACATTAGGGTCAACGGCAATGGCACCAACACGGCAATCTGTTCCCATTCTGGTTTTGCTGCCATCGTGGGTATAGGCAGTTGCGGTGGCGGTTATTTTACTTTTATATTTTACACCATTAGGGGCATAATTACCACTTTTGGGGGCAGAACCCACCGAAGCTAAATCTTGACTGCCCACAGCCATTATTTTTCTTGTTGGTTCTTTAGTTTGGCTATCTATAAGTTTTTCCGCTACTATTTTGCCATCTTTATAAGTTACGTTATAGGTGTTTATTTGTTTTCCCGGCTTACCCTCTTGTAAAATTTGGGTTTTACCCTGTTCAAGACCTTTATCCCACTTTTTTTCAGTGGCATAGGCAACTTTCATTTCACGCACTTCTTCTTTGGTTTCTACCCTATCCACATCAATGGTCATATCTCCGGATAAAACCGTATCAAGCCCCGGATTTACCATATCATCAGCATCTAAAATAATGCCATTATTTTCCAAAGCTTGGGCAACTGTAATATTTTGATCCGTAATAGTTAAGGTTGTGCCATCAACCTTAATGTTAACTTTTGGCAAATGCACAATCTTAATTTTTTGATTATCTTTTAATTTTGCAACTTTGGCAACATCTATTAAATCATTATCATCAACCACAATGCCTTCATCTTTTAAAAAATCACCAACGGTATGTTTAAAGGTAGTATATGTAGCTATTTTGCCATCCACAGATACTTGAACATTTTTTTGTTCACCAAACACTGCCCATGCCATAGAGCAAATGCCAAGCACAACCACACAGGCTACACTTGCCAATATTATTTTGGTATTACGCTGCAAAGGCTGTTTTGGTTCTTTTGGCTGTTTTGGTTCTTTTGGTTCTTTTGGTTCTTTTGGTTCTTTTGGTTCTTTTATTTCTTCTGTCATATTTACTCCTTATTTGTCTAATTATTATAACAATTTCATGCAATATTGTCAAATTTTAGAAATAATAATCAAACAAAACAATAATAAATATAAGGATTTTAAAGGCTTATACTTTAAGATTTTTAAGCATTGCCTCGGCTTTAACATTGCTTTAACAAACCATAATACCAGTATAGAAATGGTTTTATAATTTTACCACATTTATTCAATAATAAAAAGTTTTATAACTGCACTTCAAACCCTTATTTTATCTCACTGCATAATTATTCAATATTTTAATGTTTATTCACAAAGATTAATCCCAAATCTGCCAGTGCAAATATAAACAATAACCTGTAAAAATTTTGCAACCTTGGGATTAATGAACCTTTTACATTACAAAAAGAGCATTAGGTTATAACAGGCAATTTTATGTACAAAAATAATTAGGCACGGATATTGCAGTATATACTACTATAAAAGAATTTGCAATTAAACAAGGTAATTGTTTTTTAATAATGAATTATATAGAGAGAGGAAAGATTTTGGAGATGATTTTATGAAACACAACTCAGAAACCACATTTTATCCCAATGAAACTTTCTTTCAGGATTTAGTGGAGAGTTTAAATTCTGAAATATTCGTTTGCGATGCGGCGGGATATGTTATTTATTTAAACCCAGCTTCTGAATATTTAACAGGTCGCAAAAAAGAAAATCTTTTGGGGAAACATATCAGCGATATGTTGGGAGATGCCACAATATCACAAAGCGTTACCACCGAAGTAATGAAAACGGGAAAAATTTCCAAAGCCATTCAAAGCGTGAAAAGCAACAGAGATTTACTGGCAATTGGTATCCCTATCTTTAATGAAAAAGATGAATTAAAATATATCGTTACCAGCGCCCAAGATATCGGAGAATTGAGCCAAGTAAACAATAGATTGGTAGAAACAAACAAAGCTCTAATTAAAGAAATGGAAACCATGGCTATATATAAAAGCGAATTTCTTTCCGATGAGGGATTGATTTTTGTAGGGGATGCCATGGAATCCATGGTTCACACAGTAAGCCGCATTGCACCATTAGATGTTATAGTGCTTATTCAGGGAGAAACCGGAGTTGGCAAAGAAGGTGTTGCCAAAATGGTTCACCGCATGGGCAAAACAAAAAATGCACCCTTCGTAAAGATAAATTGCGGCATGATACCGGAATCTCTTTTTGAATCCGAACTATTTGGCTATGAAGAAGGGGCATTTACCGGTGCATTAAAAGGCGGCAAAATAGGTAAAGTGGAATTAGCCAACGGTGGCACATTGTTTTTAGATGAAATAGGGGAGCTGCCTCTTTCTGTACAAGTAAAGCTTTTGGAATTTTTACAGGAAAAAACCATCACCAGAGTTGGCGAGGTAAAACGCATACCTATAAATACCAGAATTGTAGCAGCCACTCACCGAGATTTAAAAGAAATGTGCAATAAAAGAACTTTTCGCCAAGACTTATATTATCGTTTAAATGTAGTACCTTTACTTATTCCGCCCCTACGTGAACGTATGGATGAAATAATACACATAGCCCAATTTATGCTATATAAATGTAATAAAAAATACAATCTTAATAAAACCTTTGATAAAGACATCACTTGTGCCTTACAAGAATACGACTGGCCGGGCAATCTCAGAGAGCTGGAACACGCCATAGAACGCCTTTATGTAACCGCAGAAGGTTCAATACTTACCGGTGCAACTTTAAAATCCATTTTAGGGCAATCAATCAGTACTGCCCACAACAAAATCATTTGCACCGAAATAATGCCTTTAAAAGCTGCCAAAAGCGAAGTAGAAAAACAATTAGTGCAAAGAGCTTATAAAGAAGCGGGTTCCACATATAAAGCAGCAAAACTACTGGGCATAGACCAAAGCACTGTGGTAAAGATTTTAAAAAAGCACAAGAACCAATGATTTTAGGCATTACTGCCAATGAAAAACCCCATCACGTTTGTGGTGGGGTTTTTCTTATATTCATTAAAAACAATGATATTAAGCCAAAAAACGACAAACAAGCCCATGCAAAGTGTCATTACACTTTACCAAGAAAACACCAGCTCAAAGCCATAATAAAAATTCTTTTACGTTTTCCCACATTTTGGCACACCACTTGCACTATATATAGGCAAATGATGATACAGCCAAAAAAAACAGAGGAGGTTTTTATTATGAATGTAGCTCTACTCATCAACATCGGTATTATTTTATTCGCACTTGCTTTTGCCGTAGTATTTGTCAAAGACTTACTTGCCCATAAGGCAGATTTAAAAGTTGGAGGCATAAAATCCACGGTAAGCCTTTCCCTTATTTCGGTGGTAGCACTTTTCTTTGATACCTTAGGTATTGGGTGCTATGCTCCGCTAACAGCTTGCTACAAAACTTTCAAACTGGTTCCGGACCGTTTGATTCCCGGCACGCTGAACGCTGCTTGCGTAATGTCTATGGCTTTCGAATCAATAATTTTTATTACAGTTATTGAAGTTGAAACCTTAACATTGGTAGTTTTAATTGGTGCTGCTGCCATCGGTGCATTTATCGGTGCAGGCTTTGTTTCCAAATTACCGGTAAACAAAATGCGCATAGGAATGGGTATCGCCCTTGCCGCAGTTGTTGTTACGATGTTGCTTGGTCTTTTAGATTTAATGCCCATCGGCGGTGAAGCCATTGGTATCACCGGTATTAAATTAGTTATCTCCGCTGTATTCTGTTTTATCTTTGGCGCATTGATGACCATAGGCGTTGGTGCTTATGCTCCGATTATGGCTCTTGTTTATTTAATGGGTTTAAGCCCCGCTGTTGCCTTCCCCATCATGATGGGCTCTTGTGCTTACCTCATTCCTGCTGCTGCCATTCGCTTTGTTCGTGAAGGTAGCAAACAAGAAAGACCTACTTACCACAGAAAAGCCGCTCTCATCACAAACACCGTTGGTATTATCGGTGCAGCCGTTGCTGCCTTCTTGGTAACTTCCTTACCTTTAACAGTATTAAAATGGCTCGTTGTTTGTGTTGTTGCTTACACCTCCATCGTAATGTTCCGTGATGGCCTTAAAAAGAAAGCAGATGACGAAGATATGCCATCCCCACAAGCCACTACCAAAACTGCTTAATTTATGATTTAAAATTATATTACTTATATTTACATCTTACAAGAAAAGAAAGCGAGGACTTTAAATGAGTAAGTTTTTAACACGTTATGGCGACAACTATCTCGCCGAAATGACCGGTGACGAAATTCGTGCCGACATTGAAGACGGCACAAAAGATGCCGCAGACCGTGCCAACATTCCCCCGATGACCCAAGATGAAATGGATTACCTTTACGAAATCATTACCTGCCCTCAAAAAATTGTATCCGTAGAACCCGGAAAAGAAGTTGTTGTTTCTTTCGATGCCGGTACTTTAAAACTTGGGGTTAGAAATGGCATTCCCCTTGATCGTTTACAATCCATCCTCACCCAAGAAAGAGCATTGTGCTCTGACAGCATGGAAATGTGCCATGTTGACTACAGTTACAAACCCATTAAAGCTATTATTGCCGAAGAAAAACAAGCAATGGAACAAGCTCAACTTATGACCACATTGCCTTTGCTCTATGGCGCAATGCCCAACATGGGATTATATACCAAACCAGATGGCCCTTGCGAAAACTGGGCTGAACTTCTTCCCGCCGGCAAAATTCCTGAAGCTCGTGCAGCTCAAGAAGAAGCCATTGAACACGCTATTAAAGATATCGTATTTGTTGCTTCCAATATGATTGACAGCGGCGCAGATGGTATCAACTTGGATACCGTTGGTGCTTCCGGCGATGCTGATGTTAAAGCCAGCTTAGAAGCAGTTCGTATTTTGAGCAAAAAATATCCCACCACCGGCTTTGAAGTTGGTATGGCAGGTGAATTTAACCTTGGTATGCATGGTCAATTAGAATTTGACGATGAAATCATTGCAGGTCTTTATCCCCATCAACAAGTTAAAATGGCAGAAAAAGCCGGAGTTGGCATTTTTGGTATGGCAGTTAACACCAACAGCAGCATGAGCTTGGCTTGGAACTTATCTCGTGTTGTTACCTTTGCTAAAGCTACCACCGCAGTTGCCAATATTCCTGTTCATGCCGATGTTGGTATGGGTGTTGGGGGCGTTCCCCTTTCCATTATCCCTGCTGCAGACGCAGTTTCCCGTGTTGACAAAGCTTTAGTTGAAATTGCCCATGTCGACGGGTTGTAGATTGGTGCCGGAGACACCTTCGGTATGGCATTAACCCATGAGGCCACTGCAGGAATGGCAGGTATAAGAAGTACCGGCGATTTAGTGTTCCGCATGGAATTGCAAAAAATGAAAATCAATGATGCTAAAAAATATGTTGCCGATAAACTCGGTTGCAGCGTAAGCGTATTGAATGACTGTGCTGAAATGAAAGATCTTAGAGAAGATTTGAACATTGGCACAACCCAATCAAGACCTAACGCAGGCGTTGGCATCCAAACCAAATTCCGCATTGCCGAAATATTAGGTATCCCCATTAACAGCGTAGATAAATTCAGAAAAGAATCGGGCATCTAATACTACTATAAATATAAATATTTAAGAAAATTTAAGGAGGATATGACTTATGTCTAAAGATATTATTATTGCCGCAGCTATAGAGGCTATGAAAAAATGCAGCGAAGCTGATGCCGTAGAGGTTATGAAAAAAGCTATTGCCGAAGGTTTGGATCCTGTGGAAATTCTTTCCGATGGTTTCAGTGCCGGTATCCGTGAAGTTGGGGATTTATTTGGTCGTGGTCAAGTTTTCTTGCCCGAATTAATGCTTTCTGCTGACGTTATGAAAACCATTTCCGGTATGGTTGATGAAGAAATGGCAAAGAGCGGCCAAGTTGCCAAGAAAAAAGGAACCATGATTTTAGCAACAGTTGAAGGCGATGTTCATGACATCGGTAAAGGCATCGTTGCTTCCATCATCAAAACCCAAGGTATTGAAATTATTGACCTCGGTCGTGACGTTGCCGTTACTACCATTTTGGCTAAAGCTGAAGAATTTAATGCAGACCTCATCGGTACTTCCGCATTGCTTACCACCACCTTGGCTGAACAAAAGAAATTAGAAGAAGTCTTAAAAGACAAAGGCTTGAAATCCAAATATAAAACAATGGTTGGCGGCGCACCTGCTACCCAACGCTGGGCAGACCGTATTGGTGCCGATGCCTATGCTGAAGATGCTGCTGAAGCAGTAACCAAAGCTTTGGAATTATTGGCTAAATAATTTCCAATACCCTAAAATTTGAATACAAATTTTAAATATTGCCTTAATCATATTATTTCCTATATACTTCCTACAACTTTTTAGTTTAATTTATTTTATCTTTTCGGCTCATTATTTTAAAGAGTCACAAAAAAACAATAACATTTAACTCATAGGCAAACTTTCTAAACAAAAATTTAGAAAGTTTGCCTTGCACTTTTTCCTTATACTTTAAAGAATTTGCCTTGCACTTTTTTATGATACAACGTATACTGTAATTATTATTGTTCCTAATATCTAAAAATTCAACATTATTTTTAATATTTTGCTGTCTGGCACGTTATTTGCAATATAATACAGTGTCACAATTTAACTATTTACACCAAAAAAAGGAGATGATGCTTTTAGCAAGAAAATATCACTATCGTCATAAAAGGTTCACAAATGGAATTTGTGCAGTAAACACCTTTTATGCTACAAGGAAGGAGAGATGTTTGTGAATACAGACAAAAATCAATTGAAAAAGCCCGTTGATAAAATATCAGTTATCATTAGTTTTATTCTTTTGGGTATTTTAGTTGCATTGACCATTTGGTCACCGACAAAAACCACAAACGGCTTGGTTATCGCCAAAAACTGGTCAGTACAGGTGTTGGGTTTCTATTTTATTCTTTTGGTAATGGCTTGCGTTATCTACAATCTTTATTTGGCTTGTTCTAAATACGGAGCCATCAAAATGAGCAAAGCGAAACCACAATACTCCACTTTTAGCTGGATTTCTATGGTATTTTGTGCAGCAATGGGCACCAGCATTCTTTATTGGTCTGCCATTGAATGGGTATATTACATCCAATCACCCCCTATGGGTCTTGCCCCATTAAGTCCCGATGCCGCAGAAATATCCGTAGCTTACAGCTTTTTCCACTGGGGAATACCGGCATGGAGCGTTTATGCTGTTGGGGTAATTCCATTAGCCTATCGTTATTATGTACGCAAAAAAGATGACCTTTCACTCCAAGTAGTTTGTGAAGGCGTTTTGGGCGATAGAGTATTTGGCCCCTTAGGCAAAGTTATCAATATTGTATTTATTTTTGGTATTTTAGGGGGTCTTACCATATCTTATGGTACAGGCATTCCCATGTTGGCAAATAATTTAGCCAACATAATCGGCACTTCAGAAACATTTGTGGTCTATGCCATTTTGATTTTGATAGTTACCATAACCTTTGCCAGCAGTACCTTTATAGGGCTGCAAAAAGGTATGCAAAAGCTATCCAAAAGCACTGTTTATTTATCCCTTGGCTTAGTTGCTTTATTTTTGCTTTTGGTCAGCCCACTGTTTATTATTGAAAACACAGTTCAGTCCTTAGGTATTATGGCAAGCAAATTTGTGGAAATGAGCACCTATCTCGACCCCATCAGAGAAAGCGGCTTTCCCCAAGATTGGACTTGCTTTTACTGGGCATGGTGGATTGGTCTTGCTCCTTGGATGTGGATTTTTATTGCAAAAATTTCCAGAGGCAGAAGCATTAGATCTATCATTGCAGCGGTTGTTGCCGCCGGTTCCGCCGGTTCTTTCATATTTTTCGGCAGCATTTCCAATTACGGTTTAAGTACCTATGTAAAAGGCACCTTGGATATTATGGGAATAATGGAGCAAAGCGGTGCTAACCAAACAATATCGCAAATAGTTCTTTCCCTGCCCGCAGGCACACCAATTTTGGCACTGTGGTTCTTAACAGGCTTTTTACTGCTGGTAACAACCATGGATTCCGCATCTTACACATTGGCAGCCGCAGCCACCAAGGGATTATCCTCAAACCAAGATCCCTCGAAAAACTTACGCTTATTCTGGGCTATTATGCTCTCAGTTGCTCCGCTGTGCTTACTTTACGCAGGGCAATTTATCGAAGGCGGAGTTCCACTCGGCGGTTTGCAGGCAATGCTTATTTTAACTGCTATCCCCATTTCTGTTACCGTTATTTTCGCCATGATATCTTGTTATAAATGGCTTAGGGAAGATTACGGACACAAAACAAGGCAGGAAATCATTGATGAATATAAAACCGATGATGAAATAGCAGCCATTAAATTAAAAAGAGAAAATTCAGGTCTGGATATATAACATATTATCAACCGCCATATAGCTAAATTAAGCTTAAACCACACCATAGAGCTTAGCTTCTAAATTAAATGCTATATACGGTGAAAGCAGTAACAATATCAGTTGCAGGAAAACAGTATACACTTGTAGAATAATAATATAATCCATGAAAGAGGAGCCGCATGGCTCCTCTTTTGCAACTGTAAAAAAGTGGGTAACAAATATAGCCGCAATAAACCATTATCTCACAGTTAAAATTGGATTTTATCTACATACTTAACAGAAAAATAACATTTGGCAAAACCACTTTTGCTAAATGTTTAACCGCACACCGCAATATGCAATGGCAAAAACCTTAGACGGGACTACCACTATATTGATGAAATAATTGGATTGCCATACCAATGTTTTAAAGTTTTTAGTAATTTGTTGGCTTATGTGATTACGAGTTACGAGGAGGTAGAATTTTGAAAATTTCCGACCTTAATTACTGGGAATGCGATTGGTATCGAGATAAAAATACCATTACAAAAAAAGAATTTTTAGCAAGTGAATCCACCTATTTTGTGTTTGGCAACGGCGAATCAGAGGATTTTACACTTTTTAACCGTGGAGATATCAGTGATTCTTTTTTAAGAACCGGGGAAGATAACATCTGCCCCTTGGAGCAAATAAAAAGCGTTAATTACATAGCATTTTATTTAGACCAAGAACTTTCCACTTTGGCCTGTTATGGCAACGACAACAAATGCGGCTTAATATTAAACGAATGGCAGCACCCTGTGGCTGTGGTAAGCGATATTTGGAATCTGTATTACCTCAGCTATTCTTGGCGGCGTGAATCTTATCACCAAAATTTGCGCATAGAATTTTACAAACGCATAATTGATAATATAGAAGAAGAAATATTTATTACCGATGAATATGGCTTTATACAATTCCTTAATCCCCATGCTGAAAAAGTTTGCGGCATAAAATTACGTGACATTATAGGTTCCCACGTTGAGGATTTAGAAAAACAAGGCATAATCTCATCCAGCATCAGTAAAGAGGTATTTAAGTACAATAAAACCTGTAATAAACTCATGGAAATGCACACAGGTCATGCGGTGGTTGCCACAGGTATTCCTCTTTACAATAAATCAGGAAAACTAATAAACGTTTTGGTCAGCTCCAAGGACGTTGCAGAAATAAGAGATATCCTCACCCACCTTCAGGATGTAACCACAGAGCTGGGTCAAAAAGATTTGCAAATTGAAGAACTGAAAAAAAAGGTAATCACCCAAGATAACTACGTATTACAAAGCAGCCCCATGCAGGAGGTGGAAAAAAGCATACTAAAAGTTGCCCCCACCGATGCCACGGTTTTAATAGATGGGGAAAGCGGTGCAGGCAAAGAAATAGTGGCTGAACTCCTATATAAGCTGGGAAGCCGCAGCGATAAACCCTTTGTGAAGATAAATTGCGGTATGATTCCGGAACATCTATTGGAATCTGAATTTTTTGGCTACGAACCCGGTGCCTTCACCGGTGCCAGCAAAACCGGGAAAAAAGGTAAAATTGAAATAGCAAACGGCGGCACACTTTTCTTTGATGAACTGGGAGAAATGCCACTTTCCCTCCAAGCAAAAATTTTAGAATTTCTTCAGGATAGAAATATAGTAAGAGTTGGGGGCATGAAACGGATACCCGTTGATGTAAGAGTAATTGCCGCCACCAACCGCAATTTAATTGAAATGGTGCGTGAAGGCACATTTAGAGGTGACCTTTACTACCGCTTAAACGTTATGCCCATACACGTAAGCCCCTTGCGGGAACGCAGTGAAGATATATTGCCCCTTACCAGAATGTTTTTACAAAAATATAACGCACGTTACGGCAAAAGCAAAACCATTGCACCATCGGTGCTTACCTACTTTATACATTACAAATGGCCGGGCAATGTACGTGAGCTGATGCACACCATTGAAAGATTGCTTATTATCAGCGATGGCGATGTTATAACCATGGATTCCGTAAATAAAGTTTTTGCCTATGATGAACCAATGGCAGAAGAAAATAACATAACTTCCTTAAAATTGGCAAAACAAACCATGGAGTTAGCCATGGTAAAAAAAGCCTATGAAACATACCGCTCATCATATAAAGCCGCCGAAGCTTTGGGCGTAACCCAACCCGCTGTAATGAAAATATTAAAACGCAGCGGTTACAGATTACACCAAGGTGTTTTGGTAAAGATAGATAAAACCCCATAAGCACAAATGAAAACATATTAGGCATAACTTTATTTTGGCAAAGATTTAGTGGCAAAAAACCAATTAGCATGACCGCATACAGGTTAAATAACTTTAGTTATTATGAGATAACTAAAGTTATCCCATTAGTGCAGGGCTTATACCAAATAGGTCTATATTATAATAACATAAGTTATCATAGGCATGATTATTTTCATCAAAATAAAGCCTGAAAAAAATTCACTAAAAATATTTTAATTCTTTTTTTATTATTACTATCTTTTTGCATAATTACCATAATTGCACCATAAAAACAATATATCGACATTTAGTCCTCTTTTTTATCGACAAAAAGAGGGCTTTTTATTTTGGTTTAAAACTTTTTTAAAGCATATCCGAAAAGTTTGGCAACAACCTTGCAATATACATAGGCATAGACAGAAGTGCACAGATTCTCGTCTCGCTCTTATGAAATTTAATACTTAAGGAGAAAATTTATTATGAATGTTTTATTAGTCTTCCAGCTTGGTGTTGGGCTTTTCGCTCTCGCCGCTTTCTTCTTTCTTTTCAGAGATATCTCACACAACAAGCTTGAGATGAAAACAGACAAGAAAAACTACGTTAAATACGGCATTATGGCAGTTCCTTATATGTTCTTGGATTGCTTGGGAATTGGGAGTTATGCACCATTGATGGTTACCTTTAAAGCCACAAAAACTATTAAAGATGACCTTATCCCCGGCACATTAAATGCCTGCTGTTTCTTCATCGCCACTGTGGAAACTATCCTTTATACCACAACAATCGATGTTAGCCCGGTTACTTTATTCGTCTTAATCGGCGGTGCCACTGTTGGTGCATTCTTTGGATCAAAATTCGTCAGCAAGCTTGATATTACCAAAATTCGTTTTGCCATGGGTGGTGCTTTAATCGTTGTAGCCTTGGTTATGATTGCCGGCAATCTTAATTTAATGCCAACAGGCGGTGATGCCATTGCCTTATCACCCGGGAAACTTGCATTTGCCACAGTTATAGCAGTTATACTTGGTGCCTTAATGACCATCGGTATCGGTATCTATGCCCCTATTATGGCTTTGGTTTACGCTTTAGGTTTAAGCCCCTTGGTTGCTTTCCCCATTATGATGGGTTCTTGCGCATTCTTAATGCCCACCGCAGCTATTGGCTTTATCAAATCCGGTAAATACGACAGAAAAGCCGCTCTTACCATCAATTTCGTTGGTCTTATCGGTGTTGCCATTGCAGTATTCTTCGTAACATCAATTCCTCTGGTCATCTTAAAATGGCTCGTTAGTGTAGTTCTTTTCTACACCGCAGTTATCATGTTCCGTGATGCCAGAAAAGGTCAATTAGAAAAAAATCAGGCAAAAGCCGCTGCATAATTATGCTATCATTTAGTTTACAAAGTAATAAATATAAAAGAAAATTTTAGGAGGATCTTATTATGGGAAAAAATTTCAGAGCCGGATATAATCAATTATCCGGGTTCGGCATCGATATGTTCACCGATGACGAATTGTACGCACTGCATCTTTCCACCTTGGAAGTATTGCATGATGTTGGTGTTAGAGTTGAAGCTCCTGATGCTCAAGAAGCATTGGCTTCAGTTGGTTGCGTAATCGACAAAAAAGAAAACATTGTTCATTTCCCCAACTACGTTGTTGAAGAAGCTATTCGTTTAGCTCCCAGCACAATCACTTTTGCAGGCAGAAATCCTGAAAAAGACTATGTTTTACAAGACAATCGTACCGGTTTCACCAACTTTGGTGAAGGCATCATGATTAACGACCTTTACACCGGCGAACATCGCAGAACAACCAAAGCAGACAGCGGTAATGCTGCCTTGATGGCTGACTGGTGTAGCGCAATTGATATTCATGAACGTGCAGTTTCTGCCCAAGACGTTCCTGCTATCATTGCTCCTTTACATGAAGTTCAAACCAACATCACCAACACCTCCAAGCATTTGGTTCAAGGTTGTGGTAATGTTCGTAACTTAAATAAAATCTACAAAATCATGTGTCACATTGCAGGATCTGAAGAAGCATTCCGTGCTCGCCCCATATACAGCACCATTACTTGCCCCATCAGCCCCTTGCAATTAGTTCCTGAAAGCACCGCTATGATTATGGAATCTGCACGTCTTGGTATTCCTATTACCATTATCTCCATGGCTTTGGCAGGCGGCACAACCCCTATTACCTTAGCAGGTACTTTAATTACACATAACGCTGAAGCATTGGCTGCTATGACTTTATCTCAAGCCACCGTTAAAGGCGCTCCTGTTGTATATGGTAGCTCCACCTCTATTATGGACTTGAAATATACCACTTCTCCTGTTGGCTGTCCTGAATTGGGCATGATTAACGCATCTGTTGCAAAACTTGCACAGTTCTATAATCTCCCCAGCTGGGTAGCAGGTGGTTAGGGCGACAGCAAATGTGCTGACGGTCAAGCTGCTCATGAAAAAACTATCACCGCTTTGCTGCCCGCATTGGCAGGCGCCAATGTTATTTACGGCTTAGGGATGTTAGAATTAGGTATCACCTTCGACTTCGCTCAATTAGTAATTGATAACGAAATCGCTGAAATGATTAAATATGTTATCAAGGGTATTGATGTAACAGATTACAATATGGCAACTAACGTCATCAAGGAAGTTGGCGTTGGCGGCGAATTTGTAACACATGATCATACTTTTGCCAACTTCAAAACTGCACAATCCAACACTACCCTCTTCGATCGCCGTATGCGTGAAGGTTGGGAAGATATGGGCGGCAAAGATCTTCTTGAACGTGCTACCGAAAAAGCTAAATGGGTATTGGAAAACCATAAACCCGATCCGCTTCCCGCAGGCACTGACAAATTGATGGAAGACCTTATTGCTCAAGCAGCAGAAGAAGAAGGACTTAACTAAGTTTTTATTGTTAATGTTAAACATTAAACTCCTCTTACTCTTACAATATAATCTCCAAACTCCATAAATAATACACCCACGAAAAAGAGACAGGAAGGTTCCTGCCTCTTTTTCTTATCTATTTTTTTATTAAATCTTAATACAGTTTTATTTAAAACAAACTATATTTTAAGAAGATTTAATGGGTTACGGGCATGATTTATGGATTGCGGACTATGGGCTACTGACTACGGACTACGGACTACGGACTACGGACTACGGACTACGAGCTACTGGCTACGGACTACGGACTACGGACTACGGACTATGGGCTACGGACTATGGGCTACGGACTTACGGACTGCGGGCTTTTCCATTATCAAGCTTTGTTTACAATCTAAGGCAGGGAAAAAATCCTGCCTTATTTCTTTGGGCAAAAAGTTGACAAACCTTGTTCCAACATATATCATAATAATTATAACATAAACAA
>JAVXOZ010000004.1:104429-126794 GCA_036644995.1 Clostridiales bacterium
AAAAAGTTGACAAACCTTGTTCCAACATATATCATAATAATTATAACATAAACAAAGGAGCTGTTTTCATGTTTGTACAGGACTTAATCACCAGAGAACATATACTTTGGGATGAATCTAAACCAATTAAATTAAAAGACCTCGTGGATAGCAATGCAGATTATGTTATCACCGAAGGTGCGGAATGGAAGGTGTTTTCCAAGGCTGACATTTTTATGGCTTTTATCAAGGAAAAAACCGAAGAAATATATTTTTCTGATGTACAAGATGAAACAATTACCACAATATCAGCGATGGATGATTTATCCATATTAGAAAAAATACAAACCATGACCGTATTGGTTTTAGGTAGAGATAAAAAGCCCATGGGGGCTATTCAAGGGCTGCCCGCCATAGCCAAAGCCACCATGAACCTGCGGCGTGAAATCTGGGGCAACGAATTACAAATAGATTTTTACCAACGTATATTTGAATCCATTGAAGATGAAATCTTCCTCACCGATGAATATGGCTTTATCCAATATATGAACCCCAGAGCTGAGGAAGTATGCCAAATAACCCTGAAAGATTATATAGGCCACCACGTTAAAGAATTGGTCCAAGAGGGTTTTCTTTCCAACAGTATCACCATGGAAGTGTTAGATTCCCAAGCTAAAGTTGCCAGAATTATGAAGATGAAATCCGGCCGTTTAATTTTAGCCACAGGTCTACCGGTATACGGAAAAGATGGAAAAATAACCCACGTTTTAAGCACCTCAAAAGATGTAAAAGAAATTAACGAACTAATAACCAAAGTGGAATCCATATCCAAGCAATTAGATTCTAAAGATAAGGAAATTGCCGACCTTCAAGAACGTGTGGTAAGCCACCTAAACTATGTAATGGAAAGCGAGCAAATGCAAGAGGTACGCCGCACTGTGGCAAGGGTAGCCCCTACCAATGTATCCATTTTAATAGAAGGGGAAAGCGGCACCGGCAAAGAAGTAGTGGCAGATTTGATATATAGGCTAAGTGCCAGACGCAAAGCACCCATGATTACCATAAACTGCGGATTAATACCCAAAGATTTACTGGAATCCGAATTATTCGGTTATGAACCAGGGGCTTTTACCGGTGCACTAAAAAATGGCAAAAAAGGCAAAATAGAAGCAGCCAACGGTGGCACAATATTTTTTGACGAAGTGGGAGAATTACCTTTAAATCTTCAAGTTAAGCTATTGGAATTTTTACAGGAACGCCACATAGTGCGTGTTGGGGGCACAAAAAAAATACCCATAGATACCAGAGTAATAGCGGCAACCAACAGAAATTTAAAACAAATGGTTCAGGAAGGCACCTTTAGAGGCGACCTATTTTACAGACTTGAAGTTATGCCCATAAATTTAGTACCTTTAAAAGAAAGACCCGAGGATATTATGCCTCTGGCAAAAATGTTTTTGCAAAAATTTAATTTCGAATACAGCCGACACAAAGTTTTCGATATAGATGCACTTTACACCTTACGCTCCTATGAATGGCCCGGCAATGTCCGTGAATTACAGCACACCATTGAGCGCATAGTTGTGGCATCGGAAAAAGATGAATTTACCGGGGAAGATTTAAAAAACTATTTGGAACGAACACCGGAATCCACCGCAAATATTATATACACCGGCATAATGCCACTAAAAGAAGCTAAACAAAACATAGAAACCACCTTGGTAGAGAGAGCATACAAGCAATGCGGCAACACTTACGATGCCGCAAAACTTTTAGAAGTGAACCAAAGCACCGTAGTAAGGATATTACAAAAAAGTAAAAAAAGATAAAAAATCACCCCACAGTGGCATAATGCAATAACGCATGCAAATCAATGCGTTATTGCATTTTTTAATTTCACCATGCTTATACTGGGGTCTTTCTCGGTTATTCATATCTTTTTCGACAAAAAGCAGCTAATTACTCACATCTTGGATGCAAAAACGCATTGTTTGATAGCAAAATTTCCATCTTTTTATTTCATTTTCAAATTATTTATTTATTTTTTAGGATTGTTCACTATTTTGTTTTATTTTAAAACTTTTTTACCACATTCTAACAGGCATTATATAAAAAAATACAAACTTACTAACAACTTTGGCACGGAAGTTGCTCTAATAGTTAGTATCAGTGCCAAAGGGGTGGTAAAAAATACCGCCAAAGGCTCAAGATAAAAAATATGCGATGTCGCCGGCAAAAGAGATCCGGACTCTCTTTTGTAAAATTAAAAAAATTTAAAAGGAGTTTATATTATGAGTAGAAGAAATACACAAGCTGTAAAAAACAGTTTGGGAAGTTTCGGTATTGTAGGTTATTCTCAAGATGAATTGCAAACAATCCATTTAGCATCCTTGGATATTTTAAGAAATGTTGGTGTTCGTGTTGACAGCCCAGAAGCCAGAGAAGTTTTCGCTGCTGGCGGTTGCATGGTTGATAACGAAACAATGATTGTTAAAATCCCTAATTATGTTGTTGAAGATGCAGTTCGCACTGCTCCTTCCACCATTAATTTGGCAGGCCGTGATCCTCAAAAGGATTACACCTTAGAAAAAAACCGTGTTGGTTTTGTTAACTTTGGCGAAGGCGTTTTCGTAAGAGACATCGACACCAAAGAATATCGCCCCAGCACCAAAAAAGACTTGGCTGATATTACCTTATTAAGCGATTACCTCCCCAACATGGATATCTCCTATCGTGCAGTAGTATCCCAAGATTTCCCCGGTCCTGCCCAAGCACTTCATAATGCTGAAGCAATCTTCCCCAATACCGCAAAACACTTTTTCATCGGTGCTGACGGTACCAAAAATGCTTATAAACTTATCGATATGGCAGCAGCAGTTGTTGGCGGCAAAGATAAATTAAAAGATCGCCCCATCATCAGCTTTAACACTTGCCCCACCAGCTTGTTGAAATTGATTCCTGAATGCACCGACGTTATTATGTTGGCTGCAAAAGCAGGTATCCCCGTTAACGTAATTTCCATGGCTATGGCAGGCGGCACCTCCCCCATTACTTTGGCAGGTACCTTGGCAACACATAACGCTGAAGTTTTAAGCGCTATTGTTTTGAGCCAATTAACTGTTAAAGGTGCACCTTGCATCTATGCAAGCTCCACCACCATTATGGACTTGCGTTATACCACAGCTCCTGTTGGCGCTCCTGAATTAGGTATGATTAGTGCTTCTGTTGCACGTCTTGCTCAATTCTACAACCTCCCCAGCTTTGTAGCCGGTGGTTAGGCAGACAGCAAAATTCCTGATGCCCAAGCAGCACATGAAAAAACTCTCACCGCTATGTTAGCAGCCCAGGGTGGCGCAAACTTAATTTACGGTGCTGGTATGTTAGACTTAGGTATCACTTTTGATATGGGTCAATTCGTAATTGATAATGACATTTATTCCATGATTCGCAAAGTTATCGAAGGTATTAAAGTAACTGACGACAATATCGCCGTAAATCTGATTAAGGAAATCGGACCCGGTGGTGAATTCGTAAGTCATCCTCATACTTTTGAACATTTCAGAGCTGAACAAACCGCTCCTAAACTTTTTGTTCGCACCATGCGTGAAAACTGGATTCAAGATGGCATGACCACAACTGAACAAAGAGCCGATGCTGAAGCAAAACGCATCCTCTCCACTCATAAAGCTATGCCTTTACCCGAAGGTGCAGCATCCACCATCAGAAGTATCATTGAAGACGCTGAAGAAGAATACAGCGGCAAATAATAAAATATAAATTAAACGGTGGGGTTAAAGGCAACAGGCCCTTAACCCCGCTTTTTTATTAAGAAAGGACCGGTATCTTATGGGAACAATAATGATTCGCGGTTTACAAATTGCCTTGGTTCTTATGACAACAGTGTTTACTTTCGTTTTAGGGCGAGATATCAAGAAGAACAAAGACCGTATTTCCAACAAGAACTTTTGGGGATTAGGCGCAATAGCCGGCTTTACCATGTTTTTTGACGCCTTAGGTGTAGGGGCATACGGACCCCAAACGTCTTTATTTAAAATATTTAAACTTGTACCTGATAAATTAATTCCCGGCACCTTAAACACCATTAGCGTTATACCTTGTGCTGTTGAAACCTTTTTATTCATCACCATCATTGAGGTTGATCCCTTAACTCTTATTTCCCTCATCGTTGCAGCAGCCATTGGTGCTACTTTTGGCGCAGGGATTGTTTCAAAATTGCCTGAACGGGCAATTCAGTTAGCAATGGGTACTGCTTTAATCATTGTAGCAATCACCATTTTCGCAGGTCTTGTGGGTTGGATGCCCAGCGGTGGCGATGCCACAGGCTTAAGCGGTTGGAAATTGCCTGTAGCCATTTTGCTTAACGCATTTTTGGGTGCTTGCTCTGCCATTGGTATTGGGTGCTATGCCCCGATGATGGCTATGGTTTATGCCATGGGTATGAGCCCCAGAGTTGCCTTCCCCATCATGATGGGATCTTACGCCTTCTTAATGCCTGCTGCAGGTATGAAATTCATCAAAGAAGGTGCTTATGACTTAAAAGCTAATATAGCAGGTCAAATCTTTGGTACCATCGGCGTTGTTATTGCTGTATTATTGGTTAAAGAATTACCTATTACTGTTTTAAAATGGATAGTAATTGCCGTATTACTTTACACCTCGGTTGTAATGTTCCGTTCTGCCTATAAGAGCAAAAAAGCAGAAAAGGACAAGAATAACGATTCCGACAAGCTGGCAACAGCATAATAAACACTACCTTAACACTCTCCATAATTATCATAAATAACTATTTCATAAACACTATTAATTGTGGGGTTAAAGACAAAAAAGTCCTTAACCCCACTTTTTTATCGAAAAAATTCGAGGAAGGACGTATTTATGGGAACATTATTAATTAGAGGATTACAAGTTGCCTTAGTGCTTATAACCTGTGTTTTCACTTTTGTTTTGGGTCGTGATGTGAAAAAAAATAAAGACCGCATATCTAACAAAAGCTTTTGGGGCATGGGTGCCATTTCCGGGTTTACCATGTTTTTTGATGCTTTGGGTGTTGGTTCATACGGACCTCAAACATCTTTATTTAAAATATTTAAACTGGTACCTGATAAATTAATTCCCGGTACCTTAAATACCATTAGCGTTATCCCTTGTGCTGTGGAAACCTTTTTATTTATTACAATTATTGAGGTTGATCCCTTAACTCTTATTTCCCTTATCGTTGCCGCAGCAGTTGGTGCTACTTTTGGTGCAGGTATAGTTGCAAAATTGCCCGAACGTGTAATTCAGTTGGCAATGGGTACTGCCTTAATCATTGTGGCAATCACCATTTTCGCAGGCCTTGTGGGCTGGATGCCCAGTGGTGGGGATGCCACAGGCTTAAGCGGTTGGAAATTACCTTTGGCTATTGTGATTAACCTTTTCTTAGGAGCTTGCTCTGCCATTGGTATTGGGTGCTATGCCCCGATGATGGCGATGGTTTATGCCTTGGGTATGAGCCCCAGAGTTGCCTTCCCCATTATGATGGGATCTTATGCCTTTTTAATGCCTGCCGCAGGTATAAAATTCATCAAAGAAGGCGCATACGACATCAAAGCCAACCTTGCAGGTCAAATTTTTGGTACCATCGGCGTTGTTATTGCTGTATTATTGGTTAAAGAATTACCTATTACTGTTTTAAAATGGATAGTAATTGCGGTATTGCTTTACACTTCCGTTATTATGTTCCGTTCTGCCTATAAGAGCAAAAAGGAAGAAAACGATAAAAAACCCGATGATTTAGCAACTGCCTAATTAAAACAAACAAAGTTTTCCATAACCTCCATTTACTATAAATAGAGCCATCTGCCTTATCTATTACGATATTAGCAGATGGCTTTATTATTTACTTTATTTACTTTGGCTTATTATCCGTGGCTACACTATTAAAAAAACATTAAAGGCAAATTACCAAAGTTTTGTTTATAAATCTTTTAGATTATCAAAAACATATTTTTTTGCCAAGATGACAGGCTGTTAAGAAAGACTTAGATTCGGTAAAACTCCCTGAGCAGCGGCTGTGCAGTGTACCTAAATGTACATAAGCAGTCGGTGGGAAGGGATTTTACCGAATATCAGACTTTATCAACAGCCTGAACGGAAAATTTACCATTAAAGCTTTATTTTTACAGCGGAAAAGAAACTGTTATTTTAGTACCTTTATCGGGAATGCTGTTTAAAACAATAGTGCCGTGATGATAGGTGGTAACGTGTTTAACAATGGCAAGCCCCAACCCTGTGCCCCCTGTGGCTTTGGCGTGGCTTCTATCCACCCTAAAGAAACGCTCAAAAACTCGCTCTTGGTATTCCACGGGGATACCCACACCTTGGTCTGCCACCACCAGCACTGCCATGGAATCGGTATTTTCCACAGATACCTCAACAGTGCCGCCATTTTTAGAGTATTTAATGGCATTTTCCACAAGATTGTAGATAAGTTCATCAATCAACCGAGGCACAGCTTGAAATTCCACCGCCGCTCCTTGGATATTTAGTTTTATATCCTTGGCTTTTGCCCCATATTCCAATCTCGCTGCCACATTTTCCACCATGGACATGAGATTTACTTTTTCCCGCAGATAAGTAATATCTCTTTCATCCAGCCGTGAAAGGGCAATAATATCATCTATAAGGGCAATAAGATGCAAGGCTTCTTGGTGTATTCTCCCGGAAAAATCCTGAATATCTTTGGGGTTGACCATGCTGTTTTTCAAAAGCTCCGCATACCCGGATATAGCTGTGAGGGGTGTTTTTAGTTCGTGGGAAACATTGGCGGAAAATTCACGACGCATTTCTTCTGCCTTATATCTTTGGGTAATATCCATCACCAGTAAAATTCCGCCCTTAACCACACCATCTTCACAAACAGGGCTACCATGAATAATACAAAAAGTATTATCTTGGTTAAAAGTTTCTTGGGCGGATTCTCCCATTAAGGCTGCATCTGCCACTTTTTGTAAGGAAAGATTGCGATTCATAGCCAAAAGATGGGAACCCACAAAATCCTCACTGCTATCTTTTGCCAAAATATTTTTGGCACTTTGGTTCACCGCTAAAATATGGGAATCCAAGCTTAAAAGAATCAACCCTTCATTCATATTTTCCGTTATGGCATTAAATTCCTGTTGCTGTCTGGATAAAACCGTGCACTGATCTGCTATTTCATCATTTTGCTGATGAATACGGGACAACAACGGCGATATTTCCTCATATGCCTCGTTATCCTCAGGATGTTCCAAATCCAAATTATTTAAAGGTGCCAATATCCATTTTACCTGTTTATTGGAAAGTGCAAGTGCCAATATAAAAATAAAAAATGCCAAAACCATCATTAAGGGAAACATTCCAAAAAATGCCGCAAAAATACTATCGGTGGTATCTGCCATACGCAGCACCATACCATTGTTCATTGCCATGGCATAATAATAGGTTTGCTGACCCATAGTGGCAGATAGCCTTGTTTCCTCCCCTGCTCCGGTTTTAAATGCTTCCTGCACCTCTGTGCGATTTTTATGGTTTGCCATGGTGGCGGCATCCACTTCATTATCATAAAGAACACTGCCATCTTTACCAATTAAAGTTATTCTGTTCCCCGGTGCGGTTCCGGCTAACTTTTGAAGATATTCCAAGCCTTCAGTTTCTATTGCCGTTGCAACATAGGTTGCCTCATCCTTTATATCATTTTCCTTGCTCTGGCGAAATTCATGGTAGGAAAGAGCACAAACACAAAAAGAACTAAGCACTATGGAAATTAAGGCAATAATACACAATGCACCAAATATTCTTTGTCTCATTTTAGCCTCCCATCCTATATCCCACACTGCGCACGGTTTCTATGGCATCACCTTCAGCCCCTAATTTTTGCCGTAAGGTGCGGATATGCACATCAACGGTGCGGGTTTCACCTTGATAATCATAGCCCCACACTCGTTGGAGCAAGGTATCTCTGCCCAAAACTATACCCCTATTTTCAATTAAATAGCATAATAATTCAAATTCACGGTTGGTAAGTATTATTTCCTCATCCCGAACAAAAACCCGATGTGTATCGGTATTTAACCTTATATTCCCAAGGCAAAGGTCCTTATCTTGGGCTATATTGGTTCTACGCAGCACAGCTTTTATCCGAGATATCAATTCCATAACGCTGAAAGGCTTGGTAACGTAATCATCGGCACCCAAATCAAGCCCCTGTATTTTATCATATTCATTGCCTTTGGCAGTAACCATAATAATGGGTATATCCGCAGTATTGCTGTGTTTACGCAATTTTTGTAAAATTGCTGTGCCATCTTCTCCGGGGAGCATAATATCCAGAAGTATCAAATTAGGTTTTTCTTCTGCCAAGGCAGCATAAAGCTGTTTAGCATCGCCAAAGCCTTGACACTCCATATCACTGTGGGATACCGCATAAACTATTAAATCTCTAATATTTTTTTCATCTTCTACACAATAAATTTTCATGATTGTATTGTTTTTCCTTTATGCTTGCCGGTGAGGGAAAATTCCACCCATTCGGCTATATTTACAGCATGGTCACCTATGCGTTCAAAATATTTAGCCACCATTAACAAATCCAAAGCTTGGGTACCATTGGTTGCATCTTTGGAAATCATCGCAATCAGGTCATCCTTTACTTCCACAAATAAGTTATCTACCACATCATCGGAAGCAATTACTTTTCTTGCCAATTCCAAATCTTTTTTCACATAAGCATCTATACTTTTTCCCACCATTTCAATGGTGGCATTTGCCATTTCAGGTATGGTGATAAGTTCTTTTATATAGGGTTCTTTAGCTAATTCTATGGTCAATTCCGCAATATCAGAAGCTTGGTCACCTATGCGTTCCATATCTGTAATCATTTTTAAAGCAGATGAAATTAAGCGTAAATCCCTTGCCACAGGCTGCTGATGTAAAAGCAAATTTAAACATAATCCCTCTAAAGACCGCTCCATGCGGTCTATTTTTGTATCTTTTTCCATTACTTCCATGGCTTTTTCCGCATCTTGACTCAAAAGAGCTTCCTTTGCCAAAAAAATTGCCTGCTCTATTCTGGCACCCATTTCTATTAAATCGCTATTCAGTTGCTCCAACTGAATATCAAACCTATTTCTCATCATCCGAACCTCCCTGTGATATAATCTTCTGTTTTTTGATTTTTGGGCATGGAAAAAATTTTGCCTGTTTCCCCAAATTCCACAGCTTCACCCATGAGGAAAAAAGCTGTTTTATCGGAAATTCTGGCGGCCTGCTGCATATTATGGGTAACCATAACAATAGTATAATCTTTTTTTAAATCCATGGCAAGGTCTTCTATTTTAGAAGTTGAAATAGGGTCTAAAGCACTGGTGGGTTCATCCATCAATAATATTTCAGGTTCCACGGCTAAGGCTCGGGCTATGCACAAACGCTGTTGCTGTCCACCGCTTAAACCCAAAGCACTTTTTTTTAGGCGGTCTTTAACTTCATCCCAAATAGCAGCCGCAGATAAAGATTTTTCCACAAGCTCATCCAGTTTAACTTTGGATTTAATGCCGTGGGTTCTGGGGCCATAGGCAATATTATCGTAAACGCTCATGGGAAAGGGATTTGGTTTTTGAAAAACCATGCCCACTCTTTTTCTTAAAATATTAACATCCATATTACCAAATATATTTTCGCCGTCTAAAAGAATTTCTCCTTCAATACGGCAACCTTCCACCAAATCATTCATGCGGTTTATAGATTTTATTAAAGTGGATTTACCACAACCCGAAGGGCCGATAAAAGCCGTGATTTCCTTTGAAAGAATATCCATGTTAATATTTTTTAAAGCCTGAAATTCCGTATAAAATAAGTTTAAATTTTCAATTTTTAATTTTACTGTTTTATCTTCACTCATATTTTTGTCACCTTCTTTGCTATCATTGCGGAAACTGTATTTATAATCAATACCAATAAAAGCAGCACCACAGCGGTGGCATATGCCTCATTGGTATGTAATCCTTCACTGGATAGGGTATACATATGGATAGCCAAGGTTCTCCCTGAGGAAAACACACCTTGGGGTAATTGCGCCACAGTGCCTGCGGTGTATATCAACGCTGCGGTTTCCCCCACTATCCTGCCAACAGCAAGTATTACCCCGGCCAAAATCCCCGGCACTGCTCCGGGAAGTACTATTTTAAAAATAGTTCTTAAACTCCCTGCACCCAGCCCAAAGCTTGCCTCCCTAAAGGTATCCGGCACGGAACTTAAGGCTTCTTCGGTGGTACGCATAATTAGGGGCAAAATCATAATAGACAAGGTGGCGGCACCTGCCAAAATTGAATAACCCCAGCCCAAATAAGTTACAAAAAACAGCAAACCGAATAATCCATATACGATAGAAGGAATGCCTGATAAGGTTTCCGCTGTTAAACGTATTAAATCCACAAATTTATTGCCTTTTTTGGCATATTCCACCAGATATATAGCGGTAAAAATACCAAAGGGCAAAGCAATTAAAAGTGATAATCCCGTCATCACCAAGGTATTTATAGCGGCGGGAAACAGGGAAACATTTTCAGATGTGTAATTTAAAGAAAAAAGCGAGGGTTTTAAATAGGGTATACCCTTAATTAAAATATAACCAAGTAAAAAAATTAAAACCCCAAAGGTAATTGCCGTAGCAAAAAAAACCAAGCTCCGCCAAATAATTGATGTGGTTTTTTGTTTCATTGTTTATCCGCCCTCCTTTTTACTAATTGGAAGGTAAAATTAATTAGTAATATAAAAATAAATAATACCACCCCTGTTGCAATTAAAGCCTCACGGTGTAATTCCGCAGCATAGCCCATTTCTAAAACAATATTTGCTGTTAATGTGCGGATACCCTTAAAAATTCCTTGGGGCATTGTGGCTTGGTTTCCTGCCACCATAATAACTGCCATAGTTTCCCCAATGGCACGGCCAATGCCCAAAACCACACCTGCCATTATTCCTGATTTGGCAGCAGGTAAGATGGTGGAAAAAATAGCACGTTCTTTTGTGGCACCCAATGCCAAGGAACCTTCAAAATAATGGCTGGGCACAGCCCTTAATGCAGATTCCGAAACCCCCATAATTGTGGGTAAAATCATAATTCCCAATAAAACAGAGGCAGTTAAAATACTGCTGCCGTTCCCAGGGAAAAACTGCCTTACAAGGGGCACCAGTACCACTAAACCAAAGAAACCATATACCACCGAGGGAATGCCTGCCAACAATTCCACACCGGGTTTTAAGATGCGGTATGGCTTTGGTGGACAATAATGAGACATAAAAACAGCAGTTAAAATACCAATGGGCACCCCAAATAGAATTGCCCCACCGGTAATTAAAAAACTGCCTAAAATCATGGGAAAAATCCCATAGGAAGGGGGAATATCCGAAGGCTTCCAGTTTTGTCCCAATAAAAAATCGAAAAATCCTATTTTAGCCATTGCCGGTATGCCGTTGGCAAATAAAAATATACATATCAATACCACCGCTCCCACGGTGGTAACAGCTGCTAAAAAAAAGATATTCTTCATTATTTTTTCATGTAAATGATTCATAATATAACACTTCACTATCTTAATTATTTAAAGAGAAAGTAATAAAGGGAGTGCTTATGGGCAATCTCCCTTTATTAATAGAGGAAAGCAATTATTTAACAGCATCCCAAGTGGTAGTTTCCCCAACAAATATGGATTTAACTTGGTCTTTGGTCATATTAGAAATTGGATTTTCTTGGTTTACAATAACCGCTATACCATCTAAAGCAATGGCTGTGGCTTTTAAGGATTCTTTTTCTGTATCTTTTAAATCACGGCTTGCCATGCCAATATCACAAGTTCCTTCTATGCACCCTGTTACCCCGGCGGTGGAATCGCTGGTTTGTATTTCAATTTCCGCATCTTTGTTAATAGCTTTATAGCTTTCAACTAATTTTTCCATAACCGGTGAAACCGAAGATGAACCCGCAATAACTATTTTACCTTGGGGTTTTAACCCTGCATAGGCTTGGGCTGTTTCATTTACTTCAATATATTTATTATCGTTAACAATGGTTTGACCTTCTGCACTTAAAATATAGGAAATAAAATCTTTTGCCAATTCCGAAACATCACCCTTGGTTACTATGTTAAAAGGGCGGGAAACCGTGTATGTGCCTGCTTTAATATTATCCGCTGTGGCTTCTGTGCCATCTATGGTAACAGCTTTTACAGTGTGGTTAAGGGAGCCAAGGGATACATAGCCGATGGCTTGGGAATCACCTGCTATATTAGCCAGCATAACATCTGTTTTATTGGAAATAATGGCATTGGCTGTGGTGTTATCTTTTTTATTACCTTTATCATCTTTTACTTCAACCCCAAAAAGCTCAATAAAAGCACCCCTTGTTCCTGAGCCATCTTCACGGGATACCACGGAAATATCCTCTGCTTTATCAAAATTACCACCGGCAGAATTGCCGCTGTTTCCACAGGCTCCAAAGGATAGCACCACGGCACCCATGAGTAAAGCCGCAGTTAATTTTTTAATAGTTTTCATAGTTTTCATTTCTTTTATTCTCCTTAATTTATAACTTTCTTTGAGTTCTTTTTTATTGTAAAACACTTTTGTAAAATCAATTACCTATATTTTGTAAAATCCATGTAAAATAAATATAAGAATCAATATCCACTTATCAATAGTATTTTCCATCAAAAAAAAGATATGCGTAATATCTTTTTTTAATGTGTTATTTTTTTATTTTTTCCCAATATTTTACAATTTAAAGGAAAAAACTTAAAGTAAAATACAAATATTATAAGATTTCAAATTATGGTAGCTAAATTAAAGACATAACCAAGCCAGAACACCTAAATTAAAATTATCCTTTAAATTTTATGCAAGTGCACTTTATACCAATATTACCAAAGCCTAAAAATAAAGCTCCAAAGTGGGCAGTAATTCACCACTTTGGAGCTTTTTATTATTAATTATTTTTGCTTATATGTTTTGTAACTATTAGTTTATTCTTCCGTATCTTCCTTATCTTCCTTATCTTCCGTAGCTTTGTCAGTATCTTTATTTCCCTCACCACTTTCGTTGGCAGGGGCAATACAAACAGCTTTTACATAGCCATATAGATCTTGAGCAGGCACGTAAACATACCAAAATGTATCATTGGTTTGCTCCACAACCTCTACTTTATCACCATAAACCACACGGCCAATTTGATTGCCTTCTTCTTTTATGGGTGAATTTCGCACAGAAAGAGCAGAATCACCCCAAGTTACTGTATACTCTACACCTTTTTTTGCTTTTTCCTTCTTTTTATCATCTTTGGGTGTATCTTTGGCTTTTTCTGCTTTTGCCGCATCTTTAGCCATTTGCAAAGCTTCTAAATTATCTGTAAGATATTTACTTTCCACATAGCCGTATTGGGAGCTTTTATAATCATAAACACGCCAAACAGCATCTGTTTTTTTACTTACAAAACCCATGGTGTTACCATCCACCAAGGAAGAAATAATATCTTTTTTCTTCATTTTTCCGGATTCATAAAGTGGAACACCCTCACCTGCATTTAACACATAATAAAGGGAGATTATTTCGCTCTTTTCCCCTGCATTTTCAAACTCGGTATCTAAGTTTTTATTTTGCAGCATAATAACTTTATCGGGGTCTTCGGTTAAATAGGTAGAATCTATATAGCCGCTAATCCCCGAAGCATAATCCACCACTTGCCAAAAACCACCATCACCCTGTTCTTCTAAAAGCACAACACTGCCATTGTATAACTTTGAAAGCACCTTGGAATCATCACTGGGTTTTTCATGTAAAGGCAAATACTTAGTAACCCCTGAAACATAAAAATATTTTCCTAACATCACCTCATGGGTTACTTTGCTCACACCTTGGGTAGCACCTAATTCCACTAATTGGGATTGGCGAATATAGGTATCGTGGCGAATATGTGAACCGATATAAACAATGGTTCCCACCCCTACGGTGAAAATCATAACTACCATCACAATGATTACGGCTTTTAAAACAAAATTTTGTCCATGGGGCGTCGGCTCAACTATATCATCATAATTATTATATTTATAGGGCTTTTTCTTGATGGTTTTTTCGCTATCTTCAGTTTTTACATCATCGCCCTGTGGCTTAAAAGAATCTGAAGCATCAATTTTATTACCCGCTAAATCGGGGCTATCTTCAGCTTTTACATTTTGATTTTCATCGCCACATTTTGGGCATATTCCCTCTGTTTCATCTAATTCGCAGCCACATTTTTTACACAACAATATCATCATTCCCTTCATGGTGATATTCAAACTAAATTGAATAAGACATTTTATTTCTATACAATAAATATTATAACAGAAAACCACAAGTTTTGTATATGGTAAAATAAGAAAATATAGGAAAAATTATCACATTTTAAGTAATATGCCGAATATAATGCTTTTATGCTATCTTTATTGCCCAAAAAACCAATTAAACAAGAAAATATGGCAGCTATATAAATACAACCGCCATACCTAAATTATCACACAAATATTTTATTTCCAAAAACACAACCATTAACAACAAGGCAAAATATTAAATCCAGTGAAAGCTTAATTAAAAATAATCACATTCTATATATTGAACCAAATAAAAATAGAACTCCATTAGATTTGCCTTGATTACCTTTCAGGGGATTTGGTAGCCTGAATTTCAAGGATTTTTAGTGGCATCATCTGTGCCAAACAGCAAGAGCATTCTTTGGTTTTTATCCCAATTGATAAAGGAAAAATCCACTTTCAAATGTAATTGCCCATCAGCACTGCTAATCTCCAGATTTTCCGTTTCTCCTTGGTTAATGCGCTCTACCAAGCATGTTTTGCAAGGCCCTGATTGTTGGCTACGCAATGTCATAAAGCAAAATGCGCCGGGTTCCGCCCCGGGAATAAGCTCCTGCATTTTCCGATTGGTATATTCAATCACATGAGTTTCCGGATTAACCACGCAAATATAGTCCGGCAGAAGGTCCAAAATTTTTAGCCGTGTTTGAAGGTTATCCCATAATGCAACTTCAGTTTTTTTCTTGAACAGAAACACACTCAAAACCTTTGAGAGGAAGGAAAGCTTTGAAATTTCTTCTGAGGTCCATACACGATATTCCTCACACTCATCAAAGCCAATCAAACCGCAAATTTTTTCATCATTGCGAATTAGCACTTTTAAAGTAGAACGTACCTGTCTGGCTTTGAGGCTTTCTCTTAGATAAGGAGGCAGGTCACGAACATCACTGCAATAGAGCAGGTCGTTATGGTCAAAGCTGTCATAGATGGATTCTGTTCCCGAGGAAAGCTGCCAATTCTGCATATGGGCGATGTCCGAACAAATACCATTGTTGCACCATTCGTAGATGGCACTGGTGGTAAGACCATCTGCATCATTTTCAAAGACAGTTACACGATTTACATGATATTCCTGCCCAATGGCGGCAAGTGCCATGTTGACGCTTACATCAAAATCTTTTGAGGTGTACAGCAGTTCAAAAATCTGTGTTTCCAAGCTGTAGGACTTCCTTAAATTTTGACGTTCTTCCTCGCTGGGTTTGATTTGTTCAATGGGATAGCTTGCTGCGTCGCCTTCTTGATACAGGACAAATTGATCCTTTCCGTTTTTCTTTGCCTGATATAGGGCGGCATCCGCTTTTTGATAGGCAGTTTCAAAGGTATCACCGCTCTTGTCAACCATGATAATGCCAATACTGCAAGAGATTTTGTAATTTCCGTTTTCTCCCGCATAGTTTTGCCGAAATACTTCGGATAGCTCTGTTCCTTTTTTCAGCACGTTACTGGTATTGGATACGTTCTTCATCAGAACGGCAAATTCATCGCCGCCAATGCGCCCCACAATATCATCATCTCGGAACGCAGCCTTGAGCTTTGCCGCAATGTCAATGAGCACCAGATCGCCAAAGGCATGACCCAAGCTGTCGTTAATTCCCTTGAAATTATCAATATCTAAAATCATCAGGGCGTGTTTGCCTGTGGGATTATCATCCAAGCACTGATTGGAGCGTGACACCATCGCCACTTTGTTGTACAAATCTGTCATAGAGTCCTTTTGCGCCTGCAATTCGCAAAGAATCGCCTGGGTTTTAATATCATCAATATCTGTGATAAAGCCCACCAAACGGTATGGTTTTCCAAACTCATTCAAGGTTAAACTCAAATCTACTCGGCACCAAATATAGCTTTGATCAAATCTACGCAGCCGTGCCTCATAGCTTGTTGTTTTGTTTTCCACCAATTTCTGCATTTCTCTCTCAGCTTTTTGGCGGTCATCGGGATGAAAGAAGAAGGAAGTTACCTCAGCTATAAATTCATCGTCGGACAGCGTCGAAAATCCACGGGTATCCGCCAATAGCTTTTCGGCATCTACACCGAAAATGCGTTGGGAATTTTCGAAGTGAGTATACATCTTTCGTTCCATATCCACTTCAAAGAGTGTCCCACTGGAAGCGTTGATAGCCACTGAAAAACGATTTTCACTCAGCCGCAGAGCCTCCTCCTGCTGCCGTAATACGGTGATGTCCGTAATGATGCTGTGATTGTATAAACCATCCGTCTCTTCCACCAAATATCCGTTCTCCATCACCCAAAGAAGCAATCCATCTTTTTTGCGGATTCGATAAGCCAGGTGATAATTTTTCCCTTGGGCAAGCTGGGTATCATATTCCTGAAATACCTTTTCCCTGTCCTCTTCAAAAATGACATCATGGCCAAGATTTTGAATATCCTCCAAAGTGTACCCCGTCATCGCCGTAAACTGTGGGCTAACATAGGTTGTAATGGTATCCTTGGCAGATGTACCATGAGTTTCTACCATCAAACCACCGTTAATATGAGAAAGTAAGGATTGATACTTTTGACTTTCCTTGCTGATTGCTTTGTTGCGTTGGCGATGGATGAGCACAACCCATATAAACAAGATACTTCCTGCTAACAGCATACGCAAGGTCAACCGAAGCACCATCTTATTGGCGGCCTTCTCCTGGCGTTGCATCATCGCATCAGAGGAAACTGTGAAGCTAACCCAATCATTAATCCTTGCAGGGGCAAAATGTACAAATCGTTTTTCTCCACCATAGGTAAAGGCAAAATTACCACTTTCTTTGTTTTTCATGGCAGCTTTCATTTGTGGAAGCGATATGTGGCATAACCCTGTTTTTTCAAAAAACGAAAGGATATTTTCCTCCCGACAAAGCTTATCGGTATGCTCGCTGGCAAGGACAATGGTTCCATCCGAGGCTGCTATAAAGCCGTAACCCGTATTGTAATATTTCATATCCAGCAGTTGATTTTCGGTACTATACAAGGGATACACGCCAAAAACAGCGCCTGTCATCTGATTTTTACTTCCAATGGGCACGGAGATGACAACAACATCTTCTCCATTGATACTGGAGAATACCGGATCGCTGATATCGGTTGTGCCCTCCATGGCTTTTTGAAAGTAGTTGCAGTGGGAAATATTTTCAACGGTACCCTGATTGGAGCAGCTGTTCCCTGCAGTATCGGAGATAATAATTTTTGCAAAACCCACACGATCCACGGCATTTTGTAAAATGTGCATAATATCCTGTTTTGGCCTACCCTGCATCTGGGTTAATCCACCCGCAAGCACCTCCAATGTTTCTATATTACAGGTAATGCGGTCTGCCACAGCTTTGTTATAATCCTCGGAAACGTCTGTCAGAATCCGAAAGGTTTCTTTTTTCAGACCTTGCTGTAATTGCAGGGAAAAATCAATAATTGTCCCAACAAAAATAAAAACCAGCACCAAGGCGCATAGAATTCGTATGGCAATTTGTTTGTGTTTCATAGGTAACCCTCCAATGTTTTGCTGGCTGTATACAGTGATTTGCAAAACCGCATTCGCTCAAATGTGGCAGCTTGCACCCAAAGTCCAACCGATATAGAATTTCATAAAAATATTTTAACATATAGAAAGAATAAATGCTATAGAAAATTGAACTTAAATTTTTCCCAGGGTAAGAAAAGCACCTGCCATTTCTGGCAGATGCGGTTATAAAAATATTCATTTTTCATATTGGAAAACAGTAAATCCCTCAACTTCCCATTATGCTCATAAAAGGAAGCCTCTATTGGTTTAGCTTTTTAGAGTCAATCAGTTGATTGACGGAAAAATATAGCATCACAAGAGCGGTGCTCAGCAACGCACCGCCTACAATATCCGTTAGCCAATGCACTCCTGATACCAGTCGCCCCATAACCATAAGCCCTGTAAAAATCCCACAAAATGTATTGACAATATTTTTTGTCTGCTTGCTGTGGAGTAAACCATTGAATTGCATCATGGCGGTTGGCATAACACACATAACAAGCATAGTGGTGGAGGATGGATAAGAAGCCTCTAAAAATCCGTTAATCAAAATCGGACGATAATTTACAATGAAATACTCAAAAAACAAATAGGCTGCTAAGACAATAATATAAAAGCCACCTAAAACTAAAATGCTGCTGTCCACTTTGAATAGATTTCTTCTTTTAATCAGTTGATACAGTCCCAGTGCTGCAAAACCCAACATGATTGGTAATGTTAAAACACTTGCCCAATCGGTAATATTGTAAAGTTTCATATTAACACCGAACAAATTGTGTACCCATCCATTTAATGTGGCAAATCCTACCGATGATTCTTGGGGGCCGATTGGTTTAACCTCAACCAGTTTAACCATCCATGTGAATAGGATAAACCCTATCATCAACCCCGATGATATAATGAAATTTTTTGTGTTCTTTGTTTTCATACAAGAACCTCCTTCAAATAATGTGTTGGCAAAGTGCCTATATACACATTACTCGAAGAAGCTTGAAAAAGGTAGAATCGTGCTATCACAGGGGCGATACCATTGGTGTCATGCCCATTTTATCAGTATGAGAGCCTTTATTACTAAAAACAAAAAAGTAAACATAGCGGCATATGGCTGTAAACTTAAGATAAAGCAAAGAGCACCAATGAAACTTAACCCCAATGACAATTTTCCTTTAATTCTCAGCCAAAATGGTGTTGAGCAATTTTGAAGGGATAGTGTCAGCACTCCGCAAATTATCAGCCCAATCACAACAATAAAATAAGGAATTTCCACATATACCGGTATCTGCGTCAGGGATATTAAAGAGACTTCTTCAATTACATTACCAACCGTTTGCCCAAAGAATGGCAGAAATAAAAACATCACTACCGAGCAATCAAGCAAGCCAAACACAATATCTTGAAAATGACGGATTTTTTCCTTGCTATCCGCCTGTGCCAAAGTTAGTATTTCTTCACTTGAAAGCAAGTCGTCCAATGATATGTCAAAGTATTTTGATAGTCCTTTCAGCGAATCGATACTTGGATATCCTCTTCCTGATTCCCATTTAGATATGGCTGTCCTTGATACATATAACTGCTCCCCAAGCTGTTCTTGGGTCAAATTTTTGCTTTTTCTCAATTCTTGTAGTTT
The DNA here is from genome assembly GCA_036644995.1 of Clostridiales bacterium. Classification (GTDB taxonomy): domain Bacteria; phylum Bacillota; class Dehalobacteriia; order UBA7702; family UBA7702; genus Cryptoclostridium. The sequence continues at coordinate 123,970 of JAVXOZ010000004.1, forward strand.
TTCATTAAATTCCAAATCATTCACCTTCTTGTACAGGAGTATATACCCCCCATCCCCCATACTACAAAATTACATAGCTTTTGTCCTGTGCCATTTAAGGTATAATTGGGTTAAAATCACATCCTCATCAATTGGTGTGTTTTTTATTTTACCATATAAAAGTAAATTTTAAATTCACAACTGCTTAATTCTAAACGAAACACCTATGGCACTTAAAAATCACAAGAGCTTTTTGCCACTTTGGAAATGTCTGTTAATTAAAACATTAACAAGAGAAACTTCTCCAGTCTCAGATGCCAAGGATTGTCATGTCCATGGCATGAGAGATATGTAAAGGCAGCAAGGATAAACGCCCCACTGCCTATTTTCACTTGCAGATGTGACTATCTCTATCATACCAATAAATCAATTTGCCGCATTTTGCACAGGTGTGCAGTTGAACTTGGTTTTCCACCCAAACCCCAACGCCCTGTGCATTCATCTCCTTAAGGTTGGCAATTACAGCCTCGTGATGTCCGATTCCGTTTTCATAATGCTGATGGCTAAATTTTTCCAAACGGTCACAGGGAAATTCCGTGCATTCATAACAACGAGTAACCTCGTGTTCCTTTGCGCAATCACGAAATCCATTGCCGCAAACAACACAATGTGGCGCAAGCTTGTGGGACAGGCAACCATGGCAATGGTTTGGATAACAAGGACAAGTCCCACAAAAAAGTCCACAAATAGCAGCGGTTTGTTCGTTAGGTTTCATCATAATCACTACCTATCTCAAATTTGATAGTTTCATTTTATCACGCAAAAATAAAAATTACAACAAATTTAAAATCTTTTAAATCCCTAAAGGACTTACCAAAAGCAAACTGGTTTTCACGGTATTATACAGGGGCTCTGCCACGGCATTATCTTAAAGGCATCCCTTTTTGCCAAGAAAGCATATTCTTTCATTGCATTTACAGCTAATGCAATTTTGAGAGATTTACTAACCGCATTTTACACACATTCAAAATCAAACCAAAAAAATATGGCAGCTGCATAAATACAACCGCCATACCTCAATTATCACGCAAATATATAATTTAGAAAAAACACGAACAATTAGCAAAGAAGGATTATTAGTTTAATTGGTTTAATTTTGCAAGTATTCTATTGCCTTTGAATACTTTTCTACTCGTTTTAAATCTATCGCCGTAACAACACTGAGCCTTGATAAATCAGAATTGTGCCTCATATCTGCAATCTTGACAGTACGAGCAAGACGGTTATCTTTTATTCCTTTAATATAAGCTTCATAGTCCTGCCCTTTTTTCTTTGTAATTGTGGCTATCGCATCCATAATGTGATGGGGGAAACCAGCATCTCTTAAAAATTCCAAGGTTATCTCTGAATCCTCCACTACATCATGAAGTAGAGCAACAATTTTTTCATCATCACTATCAACCCTTTGGCATACAGCCAATGGATGTAAAATATAGTCTTTACCACCCTTGTCCTTTTGTCCCCTATGCGCATTTTCTGCGATTCGATATGCTTTATCAATTTGGGAATTCATTAATTGCATCCTGTGCCTCCTTGGGGGATATTTCATCATAATCAAAAACAGAATGACCGCCATATTCCAACATTCTATCAATTAAGATGTGATTGTCATCTACTACCCAGCCTTTTCCACGTGTAAAAATATATGACACATAATTTTCTATTTTGGCGATTAACTCCAGGTCTTTGATCCGATAATAAGTAGTGTTCATCTATTTTTCACCCTCTCTATATTCTTTAGTGGTACTAAATCACTTGATAAACTAAACATTTCTGAATTTCTATGATTGCCAACTTATTCTCTTTCAAAATCCGGTACTGTTCATTATGCTTATGCAATTTACCGCCTTTCAGCGCAAAGCTTTCCGGCGTATAAAACTGTTGCTCAAACTTTTAACTATCTGGCGATTCGAGTATTATATTTATTCCATATATAGGTTATCATTTTTTAGCCAATAATTTTTTATCCTAAGTATATTATAAATCAAATATTCAAGAACAACAAGAACCTCTTTCATTTTCGGAACCAAATTTACTTCCTTCGGAATATAAGAATATCTCAATATGTTTTTAATCTTAGAAAATCTATTTTAAACGTTCTAAATTTTGCTCATTAAGAGATTCTAATATATCACTGAAGAAAAGGTTCTATACAAAATACTGTGGTGAAAAATTTAAACTTTGCAAAAAGGTTCGAAAAAGGATAGAACATATTCAAAAAATCCTGTTTACCTCAATTTTATTAGAACTGCAATATATACTTATTACAAAAGTAAAAAATTTCTTAACGCCAAAACCATTTTCATAGAAATGCCTGTAAAAGACAAAAATATCCTATTAACAACACCTAAACCAAAATTATCCACAGATACCGTAATCAGAAAATAAAAAGAATATCGGCTTTTGGATGCAGCTATCCTCTTATACCGAAAAAGCATCAATATTACTACCCACAATGGAGTAAACGATTCTTTAAAAAGATAAGATTTTGACAAAATATCATTGTATCACCAATGGTTTGGCTGCTTATATTGTTAAGAGACTTCGAACTGTAATCTCCTTTACCGATTCGCAGTCACCCACGACTCCTTGCCTTTGGATATGTGTTTCCCACTATCAGGGTACGTTAGGAACTTTCACCCATTAGAGACATGCCCATGCTGGGCGAGATATACCCCATGCTGGGCGCACATAAAAAAAAGAGACTATACATTTGTATAATCTCTTTTTATAAAATTTACCCCGGCAGTGACTTCCTCTTCCGCGGACCTGCGTCCGAAGTACCC